>JBNMNB010000354.1:0-5834 GCA_051270635.1 Verrucomicrobiales bacterium
CCCCCTTCTCAGTGGATAGAATCCCAGATTCTTCCCGCACTCCCGTTTGTCGATCTCAACTGGACGCCTCACCCGCGACTCGCCTCAATATCCATATCCTATTTTCCTTTCTAGGATAATTGAGAATACCTATGAAACAGAATGAGATTCCAGCGCATCCCGACGATTTGAATACGGGGACGCCAGAACCGCCCCAAAAAGATCACCTGGTAATCTTTTTGGTTCTGATCGTTTTGTTTATTCCCCTGACTATATCGCGCGCACAGACTACTGACAATGGGATCGCCAGCCTGTATGTGGGAGTCTTTTTCATGATTGGCTGGATCTTGTTCACAATCAGCTTGACCTGTCTTGTTACCTGCGCGGCGACATTGGTGACTCTGAGAATATTCAAATTCCTCCATCCAAACCGCGCGCATATCCTGTTCATCTACGCACTCTCCTCATTTTTCACCCTTGCGGTCACGCTGCTGCATTTCTCTCTGGAATCGTTTATCCCAACCGACCGCATTTCGTTGATAAATATACCGTGGCAGAAAGTGCACGCCATTCCGCTCCGCATATCACACACGGCAGTGGCAGCATGTCTTGTCATAGTAGTCGTGGCAAATAACCTTCGGATCGGACGGCAAATCGAGACCTCTCCCCCCGAGCGCGCGAACAACATCGCGCTGTGGGTCGGACTGCTAGTTACCATCGCACTGATTATCATCGTCCCTTGGGCTATTTTTACCTTCAACAGGCTGGAGAGAGCCGGCTGGTTTTTCCACTAGCTTAGCGCATACACTCCGAACCATGAGGAAGCCAGCCCATCCTACCCTGGAAGCGGAGTTTCGTTGCAGCTCGGCCAGGGACTAGTAGGCGTTAAGATCAATGTAGGCCGCGACGGCGCCAAAAGGGAAGAAATAGCGAATCTACGATGGTTTAGCCGTGGTTTCTAAAAGACGAAACGTTTCGACGATGGGGCATGTGTTTCTCTTATCGGGTTCAGCGCGAGACACTGGAGTCTTGAACCCTCCGGACTCTTGCAATAATCCCATGATTTTGTAGCCGTGAATTACTTTTGAATGCACTACTATGCGACATGCAAACAGCAAAACTATTAGCGGTTGCCACATTGATAGGAGCAGGGATCACTGCACAAGCAGTAGCCGAATGCTTTGGGACGTAAATTCCCTGAAAATTTCGAAAACTCTTGGAAATCAAAAGGGAGTCAGCTGGAGCGCCTTCGATCAAACAGGAAGAACACTGGTATCCATGAGTGATAAGACGGGAGAAGTGGGCGTCTGGGATCTCGGTTCAAAAGGAAAACGAACCCAGAATGTGAACCTGGGATCGCCGGTTTTCAGTGCTCCTTTCGTCCCGGTAGCGGCACTCTCTGCAGATGGGAAAGTTTTAATTGCTGTGTTAGAGCACTCGTTTCTGGTTGGCGAAAATACGCACAGTGAAGGAGGGGATTTGGTGGCATGGAATCTACAGACGGGCAAAGAAAAATGGAGAATCCCTGAGTCTCGAGTCAAATCAATGTCCCTGTCCAGTGATGGGAAATCGCTCGCTGCCTATATGGTTGATATCGAGTGGAAGAAGAATAAGCGCGGAAGATACCTGGGCCATCACAAAGCAAGGAAGGTGCAAACCATTGACCCTGCCGCCGGGACGATTCTGACATCAGTTGATCTTGATGGAGCCGCCCCTGCGACACTTCAATACGTTCCGGGAACACGTGTGTTGGTTGGAATGAATAATAAGGGGCTTTATCGATATGATCCAGGAACTGGAAAGGCCGAGCAGAAGATATCGTGGAATAAAGACCGCTGGGCGTTCACTAGCGTTACTCTTAGTAATCGCTCGGTTGCCCGGGCATCTAATGAATACATTGAGATCAATGATCTAAAGTCAGGTAAAACAACATTCCTCAAAGAGTCGAAATTTCCTGACAATTTTTACGAATTGGTTTTCTCTCCTGATCTTAAGCACGCTGCAGGAATTCGGAAAGGCCCCGTCATCGTGTCTTTCGAAGAATAGGAAAAAATCCAGCGGCGAATTCACTTTTCAGCAAAAGTTGCTAAGTAGCTTAGCAATTGTAAGGTGAATTTTAAAAATCTGCTATGCCCCAAATGAACGCTCACATTCTTCTGGTTGAAGACGACGACCTCCTGGCTGAAGCTATCCAGGACGCCCTGGAGGCGAACGATTACGCCGTTACTCATGCAGAGGACGGTGACTTCGCGCTTGATCTCGTCGAAGAGCAGTCATTCGATCTTGTCCTGACAGACTTTCGAATGGGGGTGATGAGTGGATTGGAGTTACTTGAGAAAATCAAAGAGGTGAAGCCAAAGTTGCCGGTAATCATGATGACGGCACACGGAACCACGGATCTAGCGATCGAAGCGACGAAGATGGGAGCGTTCGACTACATCATCAAGCCCTTTGAAATGCCCGATCTGTTCGGGATTCTCGACAAAGCAGTCGCGAGCAGTCGGCTAACTGCGAAGCCAATCGCAATGGGTGAATCTGTTGCCGGGAGAGATTCGATCATTGGAACAAGTCGACCGATGCAGGAAGTTTTTAAAGAAGTCGGGCGCATTGCGGCAATGCCGATTACGGTCTTGATCAAAGGTGAAACGGGCACGGGAAAAGAGCTGATCGCCCGGGCAATCTACCAGCACTCCAGGCGATCTAAGAAACCGTTCGTGGCAGTGAATTGCGCTGCAATTCCAGATTCACTGATTGAGAGCGAATTGTTTGGCCATGAAAAGGGGGCCTTTACTAACGCCATTGCGCAGCGAATTGGCAGATTCGAACAGGCTAACAACGGTACACTTTTTCTGGATGAGATCGGAGATCTTCCCTGGGAGACGCAGGTGAAACTATTGCGTGTTCTCCAGGAGAAGACGATTCAGCGCATCGGCGGGAAAGATGACATTGAGGTTAATGTCAGGGTAATTAGTGCAACCCACCGTGACCTGGAGAAAATGATTCTGGACGGAAAATTTCGGGAAGATCTCTTTTACCGCCTTAATGCGGCTATGATCGAGTTGCCGTCGCTGCGTGAGCGATCAAGTGACATTCAACAGCTCTCAGACTATTTTTTCTCCAAATACGCGACGGAATTCGAGCTTGAGCCACCTGCTGTTCACAAGGATGCGAGCATATTGCTTCAGGAGCACGATTGGCCGGGCAATGTCAGGCAGCTAGAGAATGTCGTTCGGCGAGCGCTGGTCGATGCGCAGGGCATGACTATTGGCAAGGAGAACGTTGCGGCTAGCTTGCGCAAGACAAGCCAAAGGCGCATCCCCAAGGCTGTGGATGGCGGAAGTGAAATGGGTGGATTTGCTGAACACATTGCCGAACGCCTGCGCAATGCTCAGGACGAGGATGAAGGCTCGGGTCGTGGCGCATTCGAACTACTCGTCGAAGATCTTGAACAGGAGCTTTACAAACAGGCAGTAGAACTCTCCCATGGCAATCAGACTAAGATCGCAAAATGGGTTGGCGTCTCCAGGCTGACCGTTCGTGAGAAACTGGACAAGTACCAGCTCTTTCCGAAGCGGGGCGGATGATCGCTTGAAATCATGGTTTCGTATCGCGGCTTTCGATCTTCTTTGGTGATCCAATAAATGAGCATGCTACCCATCCCAGAAGGAATCCGATTCCGAGAACACAGAATAGCATGACTGACCGAGGCATCTCAACGGTTCCGAGGATGAGATTCAGTTCAACGACTTGTCGATTCAGAACCATGAAAACGACAAGTAGAGCAACGGCCGCGACTGCGACGCCTATTTTGATTTTGGTTTTTCGGGTAAGTTTTGTCATCAGGCAGGTGGAATGAGAGAAGGCAACGATTCAGACGATGAGATTGTGATTAGACCGCCTCGAAGTTGAACGACAGGTGCTTGCAGCGCCGCATGACCTCAAGGAGTTCTCCAATCGTGAATGGCTTCGCAAGAAAGCCGCTGGCTCCTGCGTCAATAAAAGCAGTCTCTTGATCGTCTTCTGCACTCAACCCGATGATGGAAAGCTCAGGATAGGTGCGGTGTATTTCGATCATAGCACTGATTCCGCACTGGCCCGGCAAAGTGTAATCCATCAGCACCACATCGGGTTTGGCACTTTTCAAAAGTATGTGAGCTTGTTCGGCGGAGCCTGCACTCGACACTGTGAATTCCATTAGTTCAAACGCATCACTGAGACTCTCGCGAAGCCCTTCGTCATCATCTACGATTAAGATGTGGGTCGCAGCGACGTGAGCGGAGGCGGTATCAGGCTTCATGTGCATGTTGACTAGCGGAAAGAATGCCAATCTCTAAAATTAATATATTTTGCTTATTATCAACGATGTAAGTAGTAATCGAATGATGAATGGAACACCTCATGCTGCAAAGTGAACTGGCAAGTTGCGAAGCTAGCACGCAGGGTGTTCGCAACCAAGCAGTCGCTCTTCTCAAAAGACGTTTGATTTTGAATGCCGATGCACACCGTAGAAAACCTCCGAGGCCTCATCGGGGCCGTCAGAAAACTCGCGAAAGCGACCAGTCTTGATCAGGTCTATCCCGTGATCTGCGCGACATCTAAACGCCTTCTCCAGTCAGATGAGGCAGCACTTGTCATCGTTGGCGAGGAAGGCTCGTGCAATTACGTGCAGCACCCAGCGGAATTGGGAGAGACTAATGTTTCATTCCCATCCTCAAGTTCGCTTGCTGGTAAGTGTATTAAAGAGGGGATTTCACTGCGAGTGGCAGCAGGGACTTCTGATCGTGCTCATGAGTGGATCGATGCGCCCGATTGTTTTCCGAGCATTCTTGTCGTTCCCATGGGTAAAGAGCCATCACTGGGAGCGGTGGTTGTTTACTGGCGGAAAGCGCATGAACCAGGAGCAGACGAACGACGACTGCTTGAGCTGCTGGCCGATTCGGCAGTTGACGCGATCGAAAGTCTCAAAAATGCTGAATCGTTGGAAATACGTGTAGAAGAACGGACACTCGCGCTCCAGGCGGTAAATGAAGAACTCCAGACGTTTGCCTACACCGTGTCGCATGATCTCAAGACCCCGATCTCCGTGGTAAAGACGGGCGTGTGGACTCTGCGTCAGCTATCTGGAGCTGAGGCAGATCCGCGGTTCGAGAAGTGCTTGAAGCGGCTGGATACCGCTGCTGATCGGATGCGCGCGCAGATCGACGCCATGCTCGCGATGTACCGTCTTACTCGCAATGAGATTGTCCCAGTCACCATCGACCTCAGCGCGACGGTGCAAAGTATCCTGGACGAATTAGCAGAATCAGCACCTGACAGGCTGGTTCGTTTCAGCGTTGCGCCCGATCTTGTGGCGAACGGAGACAGTGTCATGATTCGCACTGCAATGGAGAATCTACTTTCCAATGCTTGGAAATATAGCTCCAGAAAAGAGCTTACCGAGATCGAATTCGGATCATCAAATCTTGAAGACGGAAGTACCGTGTTCTTCGTGCGCGATAAAGGTGCCGGCTTCGACATGGCGCGTGCTGAAAAACTGTTCGGTGTCTTCCAGCGTTTCCACGCAGACGAGGAATTTTCAGGAACTGGCATTGGGCTCGCGTCTGTCCTACGGATCCTACACAAACATGGTGGCCGTATCTGGGCTGAAGCGGAACCAGGCAAGGGAGCTACGTTCCACTTTACGCTGCCTGAAAAGCCCCTGTTGGAAGCCCCCCCCGAAGATCACGCATCGATCTCGTAGTTTGGGTCGGTTTCGACAACTCGCTTTGCAGGTAGCAAGCTGACCTGACAGCTGTGTTCTTATTTGGCACATAAATTGTCCAAATAGAATCATTTATAGCGTTGTAAATAAACAC
>JBNMNB010000355.1:0-5814 GCA_051270635.1 Verrucomicrobiales bacterium
GGAGTAACGCGTTTCGTGTCGAAAAGTGCTGTCGAGACCAGCGCACTCCAAAAATTGCACATTGCAACGCTGCGCGCGATGTAGTTCAACCCCCTCCATCCCCAGCTCCGCCCGCCCCATGAACCCACCTCTGGTTTTCAAAGTTCCTACCAATAATCCCAGCTCCGCCCGCCCCCCGGATTTCAAAGTTCCTACCATTCATGACATCTAACACAGGCAGCGGCAGCGCAACGCCGGCGAGTCCTTTGAGGACGGAACGACGGGAGAGTCTAAACTGACGGGGCATTTGTCATTTCATTGGGGGGCTTGGGAATACGTTGGAAAGCTACGATTAATCGCTTCCTTATGCAAGGGAGCGCTACTTCTCAAGAAACAGAGGAGATCGGATGACGAAGTGCAAGAGATCCCTCATGGGATATCCGCCGGGTTTCAAATCGATGGCCGCTTTCTTGAGATACTCGATCTCGTTGTAGTTGAGACTACGACCAGTGGCGTAGCTGGCCAGGTGCTTCAAGAAACTGAACGCGACCTGATCGATGCGTTCGTTTGCGAGATAGGCTTTCAGTGCCTTGGTGTCCGTGATCTCGGTTTTGTCTGGCAAGGTGGAACGCGCATCTTCCGCGTTCTGATCTTTCTTGAATAAGCCTCCCGCATCGAACTGCTCCAAGGGAAGCCCCCAAGGGTCGATCTTCATGTGACATTCCACGCAGCCTTTCTGATTGCGGTGCTGTTCCAACTTCTCTCTCAGTGACAGGTGCTCATTCTCATTCTCTGGTAGCGCTGGAACATTCGGCGGCGGATCTTCCGGTGGCTCAGCGACAATCTTGCGCGCAAGCCACGCGCCGCGCTTTACCGGATTCGATTCCCGACCATCCGACAGTCCAGACAAGATGGCCGCCTGGGTGAGAATGCCGCCCAGGTTTTCGTTTTCGTGCAGGACTGGAACAAACTCAAACCCGCTTTCCGACTTGTCACCAACTCCGTAGTAGCCAGCGACCACCTCATTGGCCACGATGAAGTCTGATTGCACGAGATTACTCAGCGGCAAATTGTGTTGAATCAAATTCTTCAAAAAATGGATCGGCTCAGAGCGCAAATGCTCGCGAGCATCCAGGGTCAACGTTGGGTAGCGTCCGTGATCGAGCGCGACCACGTCAAATTTATCGAGACCAAACCACTGCGAGGCAAAGGGCTCCACGAATTGATCGAATCGGGAGTCTGCGACCATGCGATCGATTTCGGACTCAAGCGAGGGTCGCAATTGACTCCGAAATGCAAGTTCCAGGAGCCGCGAATCCGGCGCGCCGTTCCAAAGAAAATAGGAAAGCTTTGACGCTAGTTCGAATGCACTCAACGGCTCCGCCTCCGGACCAATGCTATCTTCGATCAAAAAGAGAAACTGTGGCGATGTCAGGACGGCAAGGAGCGAGTCTCTGATACTTTGTTGAAAATCACCTGTCTCCGCGAACGCGTTGCTCCAAATGGCCCGAAATGATTGCAATTCATCGGGATCGATTGGGCGACGGAATGCACGCGCGGCGAAGCGCTCGATCACTTCGCTGGCGTAGTCTTCGGGCTGGCTGAGATGCTTTAATTCGAAGAAGATCGAGCGATGCGCGCTCGGTGGCCACTCTTCGTAGAATGGCCCCTCGAACTCGACCGACCGAACCAGCAGGCGCGGCATTTCACGGCCATCAGTGCACTCGCTTCGCACAGCGATCTCTCGAAGGCCAGCGAGATAGTTTACGTTATTTTCCTCTACCTCGGCATTCGGGAACTCGCTGATCACGCCATCAAAATGGTACCGTGTCAGGGCGTTCGTCGCAACCGGCTGTGGCTTGCCCACACGGGTCAAAGTAAGCCCGCAATCGCGGCGCAACCCGAGATGGACACCAAGGTTCGGCGCTCGATTCGCCACCGTTGGCTCGTCGTAACGCGCCGCTTCAATGGTGATACGGAATCGCCCCGATTCAGGAAGTTCGCGGACGGGTATCGTAAAGGTAGGAGAGGAGCCCCAGGCAGGCGGCTTGTCTCGACCAGATGATCCGGGGGGCGCTGGCTTTAAGAGTAAGCCTTCCGTAATCAATTCGCTGTATCCCTTGCCGATCCTGACGGCGAACACTGAATGATAAATGCTCTCAAAGGTACGCCAGCCCCGCACCGTCGGATTTCCGTTGTAGCCTTCGATAAACTTGAAGTGCGTCTTCATCTCGACAGGGTCGAAAGCGAACGGCTTCTGTGGGATAGGTTGAGTCACGATGTAGTTGTGAGTCGAAAAGAGTCGACCACCATTGAGCACGATCTTGCCGGCATACGGCTCGGGGTTGACCGCCTTGCCCAATTCCACTCGAAACTTCTGAACCCTCGGCTTGGCATTCTCGTCAACGATGCTCAACGCGAGCGCTTTTTCGGCGATGCTGAAATAAGTCTCAATCATCGACGGAGTGAGGAGCATCGTCTCGCCATTGTTGAGGAAGCCGTCCTTGGACACGCCATCAGGAGGTAGCACATCGGTCAAAGGATCTTCAATTTGGAGAAGGTCTCGCAGCGTGTTCCGATACTGTGCGACCGTCAGTCTCCGGACGGTTCCGTTCTTTTCGCGAGCCTTGCGCTCACCGATACGTAGTGCCTCGCTCATCCATTCAGAAAGGCCCTTCCTCTGTTCCTCCGTGAGTTGTGCTTCCTCCTCCGGTGGCATCGCCTCGTCTTCAAGTTGAGCCTGAACGTGCTTCAACAGGAAGAGTTGCTTGTCCGCGAGGCCGCCGTTCAATATATCGAGCCGAATGCCCGACTTCTGCTTTTCCGCGCCGTGGCACCGGAAGCAGAATTCTCTAAGCAATGGTCGAACTTGCTCCTCAAAGTTGGTTTCCAAGGTAGCAATCTCCTTCTTCGACGAATCTTCGTCAGAAGGTGAAGAATTTTGCGCAGTTGCGGTCGCCGCAATTCCAGCTGTAAAAAGGACCGTTATGAACAATCGCAGTGGCGTGGAGATTCGCTGGATCATGAAAGGCTATCATTAGGGAAGCAGTGGTGGCGCGGCAATCTCATCGTGAAACGTAGAGTGTTCAAATGCTGTTGCGCTGCCAGGCCGCTGGCCGACCCCAAGGGCGCTCGCGACCTCGCCTGGGCTTCGATCTTCAACCCCCTCCATCCCCAGCTCCGCCCGCCCCCCGGATTTCAAAGTTCCTACCATTTCAACCTGCGACCCGACCTACGCGAAATCCGAAGCACATTCGCCTCAAGCTAGATCAGATGCATCTGGCTCCTTCTTGATGTTGATCCATGCGTGAACGTGTGGATCACCTCGGAAGTAGCAGACCATGTTCGGCCCCTCGATTTGCCAGACGTCCCAGACGCCATCTTTGCCGACGTCCTGGTTCTTAAAGAATGCCATGTGCAAGTTCTGGAAACCGCCATACTTGATGAGTTTCATGGCTTCCTCCACGTCAGCCTCTCGGTAGGGCGCCAATATATCCTTAAGGACTTTGCGAACATGCGCACTTTGATCTTCGCTAAGGTCACTCATGCGAATCCCGGGCAATCCGAACGCCTTGCCAGTCAGCTTGACGGTCTTGTTGCCTTGTTCTTTGCGAGACTGGCCGAGCAGTGCAACTTCGCGCTGCTTCCCATCGAGCATTTCGAACGCCTCGTTCGCACGCTTTGCTTGATACCAGTAGGCGTTTCCAGGATGATCTGGTGCCTCGTCAAAATCATCCGCAGCATGTCCGTAAAAGATCGGCCCGCCGAACGCTGCGCCATCAACCGAATCGCCATCACAACGCCGGGTGCAGTGGCGACCGGTCAGGACAAATTCAAACTTCCCGCTGCCGGGTTCTCCGAACAGGCCAATCGAACAATCGCCGAAACCAGCCTCGCCACTGTCATGAACAACCTGCTTGTAAACTGCGTCAGCGTACTCCGGGCTGTGTAAGCCCATGAATATTTGCTTCACCATCTCGCGTTGGTCGTCGGTGTAAAACTCTGAGCCGATGCGCTGCTTTGTGATGTGCCAGTTGTTGTCGACCTTGAGACGGAGTTCGTGATCAAATGAGAACGCCACCTCCTTGCGTTGTTCTTCGCTCAAGCTGTCGAACAGTGTCTTTACAAGTGTCTCTGGCTTCGAAGCCTTTTTCTTCTGCTCCTCCGCGTGACCGATGATCGGAAGCGCTGTGGCGCCCAACGCACTCGCAGTCGTTTTCAAAAAATGCCGCCGAGGCATCTGGGTAAAAGAATCGCAGCAGTGAATTTTGGAGTCGGGATTATCTTGCTTATTCATGCCACTACTTTCGCAGGCTGACGACCGGGAGGCGAGAACGATTTTCCTGTGCAGATCGCGAATTCCTGAGCCCTAGTTCTTTGCGGCAATTCACTTCCGCCTCATTGATTGAGAACGAATCCTGAAGACTGTCGCCGCCAAGGGGCATACCTTGAGGACTCCGCGATCGAGCCTTTGTGTTTCCCAAAATGAGCCTTTCCTGCGAATTTCGATCAACCGTGGTCGCCGTTGCGGCACTGAACCCAATGAAACTAAAGAATCCAATGGGACGCTCCCTCATCACCGCCATGGTTGGAGTTATCCTCCTGATGGTCGCCATGGTCGCCACTGCTTCCGGACAGGAAGCGAGACGAATCTATATCGTAAGCCACGGTTGGCACACCGGATTGGTGCTACCGGTTGAGCATCTGGAGCCGGAGTTGTTGCAGGCGTTGAAAGCGTTTGAATTCTGGAGCCATGTCGAAATTGGTTGGGCGACGAGGGCTTCTATCGCGGCGGGAACGCAATCTCTCTCGCCGTTGCCCTGAAGGCCGTCGCTACTCCAACGCCAACTGCGCTGCACGTCGTTGGTGTCAGCACACCCGTCGTTGGTGTCAGCACACCCGTCGAGAATCTCTTCTCAACCCCCTCCATCCCCAGCTCCGCCCGCCCCCCGGATTTCAAAGTTCCTACCATTTCCCCGGTCAGCGCTTCGATCCCGCATCGCCCGGAAAAATCTGCTCCACTCGCTCGTAGGGTCATAGGCTTCGTGGATCTCTTCTGCGATGTCCTGGATAGTGGCGGCCCATGTCCCAACAGAGACCAATTTCTCTCGAATCATGTGCGCGAGGCCTAAAATAACAGAAGTCGAATCTGGACTCGAATCACCGAGAATTTTGTCAAAAGCTGCCCTTTCAGCACAGTCGCCCGGCAGTTTCGAGGCTAATTCCTCGAGGAATGGCGTCCAACTGCAGAGCCTGTTGCCCGAGGTACCCTGTTTTGTCATCCCATAGCTGACCCCAGTGCCCAGAAAAAGCACGAGGCGACGAGGGTCGCCATCGATTCTTTGCCGTGCTTGCTCGGCAAGTAACTGGTTTTTGGCTTCCCGCTGATCCAAAGTTGTTGTCATTTATTATTGTGATACCACGCTATCCTGCCTCGGTTTAAACACGCATTTAGCACCGAGGTCAATCGGTTAGGTGGAGGAGAGAAGAGCCGGAACGAAGAGGGAGGGCCGATCCGAACTCCTCGCTTCGTTTTTCCCGGCTTTCGACCCACACTAGACTTAAACTGCGCCGCACCATTCTATGCTGATCCAAGACCTCATACATCAACCCCCTCCATCCCCGGCTCCGCCCGCCCCCCGGATTTCAAAGTTCCTACCATTTTAATTCTTTGTCCTCCTTCGACAGCGGCGCGTTCTGCTTCTGCAAGTTCCATAGGCGTTGGGCTTCAGCAAGACTGATGGGCTTAGGATCACTCTGGGTGCGGGTGGACATACAGAACCGTTGATATATCACGAGACGGTTGTCAATCCGGCCTTCTTGCAACTGACGCGG
>JBNMNB010000356.1:0-5809 GCA_051270635.1 Verrucomicrobiales bacterium
CTTCATCAGCGCAAACGAAATGGATCAAGCCAAGGCTGACTACCAACACGCCCGCGAAGTTTACGCAAAACGACTCGAAGAATGTCAGTGGGATTAGATTGTCGCTTCCTTGCTCCTAACTAAGCCAGTGGAATCGTCAGCCTGAAAATGGTCGACTGCGCATCTGACTTAACGAGCACCAGTTCGCCGCTGTGCGCACGGGCGATTTCCAGGGCAAGGTTCAGGCCCAGGCCGAATCCATCGATTTCGCGGCTGCGGGCAGCATCGGCCCGGTAGAAGCGGCGGAAGACTTTGCTCTGATCGTCCTCGGGAATTCCATGTCCAGTGTTCTCGATTTCAACGACCGCATTTTCCTCATCTTTCTTAAGGCTACAAATGATCGAGCCGTCCGCACCATTGTATTTCACTGCATTGCTGATCAGATTTTGGAATACCTGCTGCAGTAGGGCACGATCCCCCATGATCGCGAGATTTGATTCGATCTCGGATTTCAGGCGGATTCCTGCGGCGTCGGCCAGAATTTCGGCATCTTCGCAGACCTCGGCCAAGTTGGAGCTGATGTCGATGCGTTCACGCGCGAGGCTGAGCTGCCCCGCATCTGCTCTGGAAAGTAACAGCAGGCTGGCGACGATACGCTTCAGGCGAGTGACTTCTTCCAGCTGACTGCCGAAGACAGCTTGCTGAGAGGATGCGGGAGGTGCCTCGCGCAGGGCCGCCTCCAGTTCACCCTGCATGATCGTCAGGGGTGTTTTTAGTTCGTGTGAGGCATCGGCACTGAAGCGCGTGGCCTGCTTAAAGCCATCTTCCAATCGATCGAGCATGCTATTGAGCACGACGGTGAGTCGTTGCAATTCATCTCCCGTTCCTGGTTCGGCAATGCGCTGCGAGAGTCCTGAAGCGGTGACTTTCTCTGCAGTGTCGGCGATCTGACGGATTGGTCGGATCGCTTGTCCTGACACTAACCATGCACCCAGCGCAATCAGAATGACTGCGGCGGGAACGGCGATGCCAAAGGCACTACGCAGCTTTTGAACATTATCCGAAAATTCTGACAGTGATGCGGCGATGATCACTTCATGTCGGTCGTTGGTAAAAACACCTACGCGCCAATCTATCCCATCTGCAGTGCGGTAGTGAAACTGAGGTTCTCTGGTAATGAACAGACCTCCGCGCCAGCGGCTTCTGCTGCGTCCGCTTCGGCCACTACGTTCGCCCGGCCGGCGTTCGGGTTCTGCGTCTTCCGTTTGATTGGCTCCGCTAACGCTGTCGGGCGGTGGTGTGTCCTTTTGAGGTTTCCGTGGTGGTGGAAAGGAGCTATTTTCAGGTGGCCTCGATCGCCGCCCGCGCAGCAGGTCGTTCATTTCTGTTGGTTCGATCGTTTTTGCTTCTCCGTACGAGGCAGCGTCCGTCGCCAGGCCAGCGGGCCAGTTTTTGGTGCGGTACTTTTCCTCCCTGCCGTTGTCGGTGATCTCTGAGACGAGGTTGGCAAAGATTTGATTCTCCGGACCAGTAGTTGTTTCACTGGTATCGTCTTTCTCTTCGTTAGAGTCTGCCGTTGTATCATTCGGTCGGCTCGGCTTTCGCGTTGAGCTTCCTGTGCTTCGTTCTGGTCGCCCGCTATTCTCACGGCCGTTCTGGCGGAGCATGCGTTCACGCCCGCCACCGCTTAAAGCAATGCCTCTGCCGAATGCTTGTCGCGCTTCGACCATGATGCGCGTGTCGACATTCTTTTCAAGTTCGCTGTGAATGTTCGAATAGGCGACGATGCTGAACAAGCCGAACACGATACCCGCGACGACGGCCGTCAGGATGGCGATGCGAAGTCGGAATGATCTGAACAGGGACATCGCAGGCAACAGTCAGGATTTGGGCTCCTTGATGCGGTAACCGACGCCGCGCACGGTTTCGATGAGCTTCACCTCTTCGTCGGCATCAATCTTGGCGCGCAGCCGCTGAATGTAGACACCTACGACGTTGGTATCAGGATCAAAATGGTAATTCCACACGTGCTCGCAGATTTGTGTGCGTGACAGGACACGTCCTGGTGAGCGCATGAGATACTCGAGCAGTGAAAACTCGCGCGGGCTCAGGGCAATTTCGCGCTCGCCGCGTTTGATTTCACGCGTGACGAGATCTACTAGAAGGTCACCCGCGCGAAGCAGGTTTGACGACTCACCGGCAGAGCGTCGAATCAGGCTATGCAGGCGGGCGGTGAGCTCTTCGATGAAAAACGGCTTGGTCAGGTAATCATCGGCACCCATGTTCAGGCCTTCGACGCGCTCATTGAGTTCGCTGCGTGCCGTCAGAAGAATGACTGGAACGTGATTGTGGCGCTCGCGCAGGTTTCGGACGATGCTCAGGCCATCGCGCCCGGGAAGCATGATGTCGAGAATGATTGCATCAAACGGCTCGGTTGTCGCAAGGTGATAACCTTCATCGCCATTGTTGACGACGTCGACTACGAAACCCTGTTCCTTCAAGCCCTTGGCTATGAAGTTCGCGGTCTTCTTTTCATCTTCTACAACTAGAACGTGCACAGCATAGAGGATAGCGGCGGAAGCGTCCTGCGCCAAGTCGTTATCCGCTTCATTACAATACTGTAATCGACTTGTGCGATCAGTGATTGCGACGTCTGCGACTGGAAGTAGCGAATCCTGCGGCAAGGCAGATCAACATCGCTGTTGAAGGCTCTGGAACGGCATGCGTTTGAATACTGAATTTTTCAGGGGCAAAGGTGCGCGATCCTGTGGCTGAGCTGGAGTCATTGATTCCACCGAAAACGACTGTGTCGGCATTGTTGAGTCGATATGGGTGCGATGTCGGGCCACTTTCCGGCGAGCTGGAAGGAAATACCCAGCTGGAGTCCGTGTAGAGTGCCCACTCAGAACCTGCATCAACATCTTTGGCATTGAATACCCAGACATAGGGTTTCTCGTCAAAAAAGTTGTAGCCATCCAGGTCGAAGGGCGACACTGGCGTGGTTCCGTCCACGTTCAACGTATTGGTGCGATTCACAAAGTCATCCGGGACATTGAATCCTTCGTTGGCGTCTGTCGCCTCATCAAAGGGCTGCCAGAAGCCGCTCCATTCGGCGATGTTTCCCTCCCTTCCGGAGAAGCGGTCGGGTAGCGAAAAACGTAACATGTTCAGTAAGCTGATTAATTAGCTCTACTAGATTAAGCGCAGTGTATTATAATTACAATAATTATATCTATTCAACTCCGCGAAAACCACCAATTCCTAACTCTCACTGCAATGCTGGTTTTGCGGCTACTGGAAATCTTCTTCAGAGACAGTTCGATCCGATTGAATCGTGATCTTTTTTCCCAGCGGAAGAATTCGCATTTTCTTCGCGTCCACGGCAAACAATGTCAGCGTCATTGGCAGTTCGGAATCGACCAGTGGCAGGCGCGTGCTCCATTTACAGAAATCAGGGCGATCCAGTTCTCGGTTGAAGTTGAACGCGTTGTCACTGATCTCCGATGACATGGGAGGAAGGGCATGAATGGAGGCAATCTCCAGAACTTCGGGTGAATCTGTTCCCGGTCGAGTCACCAGGATGCCATGCGCAGGCCCGCCGCCTGAAGAGGTAGGCAGGGTCGTCCAACCTTCAATTTCCAGGACATCCCGGTCCGCCAGGCTAATGGCGACGCGATCAAATCCCCAGCGCGATTTAGAAAGTGGGCGCTTAGAGGTTTTGAAGGGCGCTGTCGTTGGCCTCTTTAGCAGGGGATGTTCCAAATACCCGTAGCGATCAAGGATCTGCGCCTGTTCGCGCACAAGGGCCGTGACGCCGTCCAGGCGAGTGTCTTCAGGAGGCAGAAAATGATTGATATAAAGCAGCGATGTCAACGCGTGTAGACGACTGGATTGCCATTCGCGCATGCGCACCGTGCCGTAGCACCAAATTTGTAATTGAATCACGACGAAAACTCCAGTGAGCAGGGCTAGAGCATTTTGCCGCCAGGTTGATCGCGACGGGGAGTGAACGATTCTCAGTATTCCTAACACTGTGACAGAAAGCAGCAGGTAGAGGCTCATGCTGTTGTAGCGCGGAGTCAGAGCACTACGAACGCCGGCGATTTCCGCGCGACCCAGGGCGACCATTACTGCGATGCTGATGGCCACACCACCAAGTGCCAGCCACGGCAGCGAGGAAGCATTTTCCTCTTTCTGTTTCCAGCGCAGCAACCACACCATCCCACCTAAAGCAAAGCAGGAGGCGAGTCCCCAGCCGATCCATGGGGCCACCTCCCTTGCTGCAATTCGAGTGATGCGGGCCAGGGGATTTCCCAGAAATTGACTGAAAAAATTGATGGCTTTGTCAGGGTTCGACAATGTCGCACTGAGATTCGCGATACCAGGAGGTGGCTCGCCTGGCAGCTGGTTATAGGCATGCGCGCTGTGCGAGGAATTCTGGAAATCTGAAAAGTAGCAGCCGAGAACGATCACCGCCATGACCAGCCATGCTCCAAGAAAGCTTGCCCTTGATTTCGTTGTTTCGGCAAAACCCTGTTGTTGCAGCAGTAACATCATAAAGACGACCGGCCATATCAGCATGCCATGTGAAAAGCTGTGTGTGGCGATCAACGCCAGAATCAGACAAATGAAAAATTTTCGCCAGACTGGCCAATGTTGCTTTACTCTGAGCACGACCAGTGCCCAGCAGATACAGCACATTGGCAGCATGAAGGCAACCTGCACAGCCCAGAGGAAATTCTCCCATTGCAGCGGGGAGAAAAGCAGGAGATTGGCACAAAATGTTGCCACGTAGAGCAGGCCGGGCCGCCCGGGAAAAGTTGCCCGCAGGAGAAGGAACACTGCGATGGCTGTCGCTAGCACAGTGAGGAATATGACGGCCATTTCGGCGCGAAGGCTGCCTCCCGTCCACTTGTTCATCGACAGCATAATGATGCGTGGGACGACCATCCGGTGTTCGATATGAGACGCATAAAGATCCGCTGCGGTCATCTGGCCTTCTTCAAATTTCTCGATTAGATAGACGCGCTCCCAGTCATCCCAGACAGGAACATTAACGGCGAATTTGTTCACCAGCAGTGCGGTGAACAACGCAGGCAGGAACGCAGCGACCACCAGCAAAATACTGCGCAGGCGTAGCGAACCTGAGAACTGAAGAATCCAGGATGTCGACACATCTTCTCTTTACCGTTTCCCATAAGAACGGCAAGTCAGCAGAATGTTCGGTAGAGGAGCCCTTCTGGGCTTCTTGGAGGGAAGAAACGCCGAAGCGTTTCTCTATGGGTTCGGGAAATGGAATCGCCCATCCTTTTCATTCACATCGGTATCGTTCAATCGTTGCTGGTTTTGGTGCTGATACTGGTGTGACGCCGCGCAAATCCCGCAGCGTGCGCAGACCTCCCATCGCCACTTGCGGCACCCGCGCACCGCATGTTCGCTTCACTCCCATCTTTTCCCGGTTTTTCTCAAAGACGCCTTCGATGAATGCCTCGCTCCCGAGAGCCAGGCCATCGACGAAATACCGGAGCCGATGCCGCAGCAGCGCCGGGGTCGGCAGCTCAAAATTGCGCGCTTCCTCCGCTTCAAATTCTTCCGGTGTCAGACCTTTGCGCACCACCCGATCCTCGTCATCCCGAAGCTGCCGCCCCTCCTCCATTAGCAGTTGCCTATACCGTCGGTGCACCTTCTTCCACGCCTCGCCATCGCGGCGGGAAGCTTCCCGCTCGCCCAGCACCTCATACACGCCGTTTCGCGACAGTCCCTGCCCTTTCAATGCCTCGGCATAGCCGCACCAGCGCCACTTGCGCGGATCTTTCACGATCCCTGCCCG
>JBNMNB010000357.1:0-5736 GCA_051270635.1 Verrucomicrobiales bacterium
GATGGTGCTCCTGGCCTTCTTGATGTTCAGCAATTGGTCGTACCCAAGTTTTAAAGCACTGAACTGGCGAGCCAAGCGTTCTTTCATCTGGGTCTTTTTCGCCGTCCTGACACTTGTCTTAACCGTCATGTATCTCTGGTTCATGCCAGCACTATTGTTCGTCAGCTACCTGCTCTACGGCCTGGTTCGGCCATGGCTTTCGAACCGCTGGCGGAAAGAAATCGAAGAAGACGGATACGACGAAGACGACGAGGACGAAATCGACGACGACAATGCCTCTGATCCTGATGCGAAAACTGATTCAAATTCCGCAACTACGGCCTGAGATGGCACTCGTCTACGAATTCAGCGGCGCGAGCTTCCTGGCAAGGAATTTACCGTCCTTGCGCACTAACTCGCCGTCAAAGTAGATTTCTCCTCCGCCGTAATCCGGGCGCTGAATATTGACCATGTCCCAGTGCACTTGACTGCGATTACCATTGTCGGCATCTCCTTCATATGCTTGCCCCGGAGTAAAGTGGAACGATCCCGCGATTTTCTCGTCGAACAGGATATCACGCATCGGATGACGGATCTCAGGATTGAATGCCAGAGCAAATTCGCCGATGAAGCGGGCACCCGGATCTGAGTTCAAGATGCGATTGATTGCCTTGGTATCATTCGATGTTGCCTTGACGATCTTGCCTTTGGAAAACTCGAGGTTAATCTTATCGAATGCGATTCCCTGATAGATCGTCGGCGCATTGTAGCTGAGGACTCCCTCGACGCTTTCCTTCACCGGTGCGGTGAACACTTCTCCATCTGGAATGTTCTTTTCGCCGCCGCAAACGTAGCTCTTCAGCCCATCAATGCTGAAACGCAGATCCGTTCCCGGTCCGACGATGTGAACGTCTTTCGCCTTGTCCATCATCTGCTTGAGCACTTTCATCGCAGGCAAAAGCTTGGCGTAGTCCAGCAGACAGACGCGGAAATAGAAGTCTTCAAATTCCTCAGTACTCATCGATGCCTGCTGCGCCATCGACGCGGTGGGCCATCTCAACACAACCCAGCGTGTCTTTCTGACCCGATAGTCCTGCACGGGGCGCAGTCGCTTCATTGCAGTTTTCATTTTGGCCGCAGGAACGTCAGACGATTCGTTGATATTATGACTGCCTCGAACGGCAATGTAGGCATTCATGTCCTTCATTTGCCTAAGCATATTATCCCCCTGAATCTGAAATTGCCGATCGGTAGCGCCTACCAGCATTTCACGCGAAATCCTCGAATCGTTGATGTTGATGAATGGAATCGCCTTCGCTGCCCGTGTCGCCCGAATCAATGCCACACCGACTTCTGGCGGCGTATCGTAAAGATCAATCAGCACTTTTTCACCTTTGCGAATATTTGTGGAATAGTTAACAAGCTGGCTGGCCAATTGATCGATTCTAGGGTCGTGCATGTCGGCAGAGTAAGGGGCGATCACCTGATGGCAAGCCTGTTAGAAATTTTTTCAAAGCAGAGATAATGCTGTTCAGATATCGACAGAAGCACGGGTTTTTCTCACCTTGCCACAATGTCCCCATCCAAGTTGTTTCGCGCCTTTCTGGCAATTGCTGCCGTTGCTGTTGCGATTTGCTCCAGTCCGTTGGTGTCAGCCGCTGATCGGCCAAACATCGTCTTCATCATGGCCGATGATCTTGGCTGGGCGGATGTTGGCTACAATGGTGCAGAATTTTACGAAACGCCTCACATCGACCGAATTCGTGCGGCGGGCATGGCATTCGAAAATGCGTATCCCGGAGCTTCGAATTGCATGCCGTCACGGGCATGCATTATGAGCGGGATGTACACGCCGCGCACGCAAATGTGGACACCTGGCGGAAAAGCAAAGGGCAGCAAGCATGCAATGAAACTTCTCGTCCCCAGAGCGGGCGATAAAACAGGCAATGCTACTTTCCCATCGAAGCTGGCGCTCGAGCCAGCGGTTACTTCGATTGCTGAAGTCCTTGGCATGGTCGGCTACAAAACGGCCCGCTTCGGGAAATGGCACCTTGGTGCGGATACCCAGGGATTCGACATCAGCGATTCTAACGGAAAGTCAGGCGCGCCGGAAAAGAATCACTACGGCAATATCGATATGGCAGAGTCACTGACCGATGCTGCCGTTCGCTTTATCGAGAAGAACAAGGCAGCGCCATTCTTCCTTTATCTCTGTCACTGGGACGTCCACACGCCGATCCGAGCGCGCAAGGAAGTCGTCGCCAAGTATCAAAAGAAGTTGGACAGTAAGACGTGGAGCCGAAAGTGGAATACGACCTACGCTGCGATGATCGAAGCTGTTGATACCAGCGTCGGCAGAGTCTGGAAACAATTGCAGGACTCGGGAGTCGCTGACAACACACTCCTGGTCTTTACATCGGACAATGGCGGTCACTCGGGAGCCACTTTTTGTGCGCCATTGAAGGGAGCCAAGGGTGCGTTCTATGAAGGTGGGCTGAAGGTTCCCATGTGCATCAGTTGGCCAGCGGTGATTCAGCCGGGCTCACATTGTGCGACTCCTGTAACTGGCGTCGATTGGATGCCGACGCTTACTGAACTGGCGAAAGCTTCGCTGCCCGCTAAGCAACCGGTCGACGGTCGCTCAATCGTCTCACTGATGCGTTCCCCGGATGCCCCTACCCCACTCGATGATCGCGCTATCTTCTGGCACTATCCACTTTACCTCTCTGGAGCACAGTACAACAAAGTGTTGCCCATCCACGGCACAGATCGACCGTTCTGGAGAGCCACTCCCTGCAGTGTGATTCGCAGGGGAGACTGGAAATTGATCCAATTCTTTGAGGACGACAGCACTCAGCTTTACAATTTACGCACAGATGTCTCAGAGCAAAACGATCTAGCCCAATCCGATCCTGCCCGTGCGGCAACGCTATTGACTCAGCTGAAACAGTGGCAAATGGACACGAGGGCCGTAATCCCCACGGCACCCAACCCAGACTACGATCCACTGCGCGTCAGACGTTGATCAGATCCCCTCCGGGAGCTTGATACTGCCGATTTCATCCATGAGACGATCACTGATCGCCTGGTAGGCCTCCCTGCCTTTGACTGCCAGCTCTTCAGGCGAAAATTCGATGGGATGCCCTACCACAATTCTCAGGCGACTGGGCCTGGGAATGGAGGTGCCGCGCGGCAGTGCCTCGTGGGCACCAAAGATACGTACTGGCTGCACGCGGCAACGAGACTTTGCCACCACGAGACCCACGCCAGCTTCCCCTTTTTGCAACTGACCATCCGGACTGCGGTTTCCTTCTGGAAAAATGAGAACGCGTTCGCCGCTCCTGACGATCTTGATGATACTTTTCAGTCCCGTGAAATCTGGATTCTCCTGATCAACAGGAATGGAGTTCCACTGTTCATAGAACCACTTGGCCGGCCCGACAAACAGGGACTTTCGTGCCAGGTAGAAAATGTCATCGTCATAGCAGATACCCACCATTGGAGGATCTACATAGCTGACGTGATTGCTGACGACAATTACTGGCCCATCCTGAATCAGCCGTTCCTTGTGAATCACTCGGTGATCATAAAAGGCGATTCCAGCAAGGCGGAACAAGGTGTATCCAAATCGGTAAACGGGGCTCATAGCAAACGAGAAAGTGGCGGGTGCAACTGCGAAGAAGCACCGAATGTCGGGGTTTTTCCAGTGTTTTCTCTGCGGATTTTCATCCACCGCAGAGGAACAGAGACGCCTTGACTCCAGCCCCTTGCCGCAGTTGAATCCCGGTCTTATGAACATGGACGTGCGCAGAGCGGCCGAATTGGCCCGCATCGAACTGACTGACGCTGAAGCTGAGCGCTTTGGCGGCCAGCTCGGCAAGATCTTAGAATACATCGACAAGCTGAACTCGCTGGACGTCAGCAATGTCGACGCAACTGCCCACGCCAATGCTGTCTACGACGTCACTCGCCCGGATGAAAGCCGCCCTGGTTTTGGATTGGAAAAAGCACTGCGCAATGCTCCGAGGAAGACCGCTGACCAATTCATCGTAACCAAAGTCGTCGAATAGTAAGCATGGAACTTCACCAACTATCGATCACCGAACTTCTAGAACGTTTTCGCAGCGGTGCCGCCAGTCCTCGCGATGCAGTGGAAAGCGTTTTGAACGCTATCCAATCCGGTGATGGCACCATTGGCGCTTATCTCTCGATAGATGCAGAGGCAGCACTGACCGCCGCCGAAAACGCAGACACGGCATTGCCCCTGGGCGGCATTCCCATTGCCATCAAGGACGCCATCAACGTCGAAGGCCAGAACACCACCTGCGCATCCAAGTTTCTGGAGAATTTCAATAGTCCCTACGATGCCACTGTCATCGCTAAATTGAAGGCTGCGGGCGCTATTCCGCTCGGCAAGACGAACATGGATGAGTTCGCTATGGGATCATCCACTGAAAATTCTGCATTGGGAAAAACGACCAATCCCTGGGACTCGTCACGCATTCCCGGTGGATCCAGTGGGGGCTCTGCTGCCGCAGTTGCCGCAGACCTCGCGATTGCAGCACTGGGCTCAGATACTGGCGGATCCATTCGCCAACCTGCATCGCACTGTGGATGCGTCGGGCTCAAGCCGACCTACGGCCGAGTCTCACGCTTTGGTCTGGTCGCATTCGCATCATCGCTGGATCAAATCGGCCCGGTAACGAAAACCGCCGAGGATGCCGCTCGCGTGCTTCAAGTGATCGCTGGTGGTGACATCAACGACAGCACTTGCCTCGACGACCCCGTTCCCGACTATCTCAGCGCACTGAACCGGGGAGTCAAAGGCCTGCGCATCGGACTTCCAAAGGAATATTTCATCGATGGCATCGAGCCCGGCGTGAGAACGGCAGTCGACGCCGCAGTGAAAGAACTCGAATCACAGGGCGCAGAAATTGTCGAAATTTCACTGCCGCACACGGAGTATGCAGTCGCCACGTATTACATTATCGCCACAGCCGAGGCCTCCGCAAATCTCTCGCGATTCGACGGCGTGCGCTATGGCCATCGTTCGAGCAAAGATCCGGAAAGCATTGTCGAGCACTACAAAAACACTCGAGCAGAAGGCTTCGGCGAAGAGGTCAAACGCCGCGTGATTCTTGGCACCTATGTCCTCAGTTCCGGTTACTACGATGCCTATTATCTGCGCGCGCAAAAAGTGCGGACATTGATCCGTCAGGATTTCGCCGAGGCGTTCGAGAACGTCGACATCATCGCCTCCCCGGTTGTTCCTGCACCTGCTTTCAAAATCGGAGAAAACGCCGACGATCCGCTGAAGGTCTACCTTGAAGACATTTTCACCATTGCCGCAAATCTAGCCGGCATCTGCGGAATCAGCATCCCCTGCGGATTGTGCGAAACGGAGGGGGCCAAATTACCAGTCGGGTTACAATTGCTCGGCAAACCACTCGGCGAATCAGACATCCTGCGTGCTTCCTGCGCATTTCAGCAGAACACTGATTGGCACAAAGGAAGGCCAGGCAAGTAAGGCCTCAAGTAGCAAGCCTTGCCACCATAGCGGAATAGCAGAATGGCGAAAAATCTGCAATTCTTCGAATGTTTGCTTTATTTTCTGACCAGCAATCGCAAAGGTGCTCGAAAATCAATCACGTTACCCACTCTATGAAACAAGCCATCACACTATTTTTGGGCGCAATCGCTTTGAGCTGCGCATCCACCACGTCAAACGTAGCCACGACTGACGAAGCAGCACAGGGA
>JBNMNB010000358.1:0-5735 GCA_051270635.1 Verrucomicrobiales bacterium
GCAAAAGCATTAGCAAGTATGGAGTGAAATCAAGCGCAATTGTTTGATAATCAAAGATTTAACGATAGGATTTGAGTTTAGTCAAAATCGATCTTAAAATATGTAACCATCTAACTATGAAAAAGATACGGGGACTGGGATTCGAACCCAGGACCAATTGGTTAAAAGCCAACTGCTCTACCGCTGAGCTACCCCCGCTTTTCCACAGGCGGAACGAGCGGTTTTTTAAGGCAGAAAATGGAGGGGCGCAAGTGATTTCCTGAAATTAGCCGGAAACGCTTTGAATCAGTGAATTTGCGATGGTTTTGAGGTCGGAATTGGGGCGATCGACGAGGTGGGCGGAGCGGAATCCGGCGGCGAGGGCACCTTTGTGATCGCGCAGGGGATCGTCGCCGATGAGGATGCAGTCGCTGGCGGAGCGGGCGACGCGCTTTGCGGCTGCGAGGAAGGCGTCTGGGTGAGGTTTTGTGGCGGCGATTTCGCTGGAGATGATGATGTGGCGGAAATGGCTGCGGACGCCGAGGGCATCGAGAATGCCGTGCAGGCGTTGATCGAAATTGGACAGAACGGCGAGCTCAAAGCCGTGGCTGGTGAGTTGCTCGAGGGCGGGCAGAGTGTCGGGGAAGAGTTGCCACGCTTCTGCTTTGCCGTAGAAGTCGAACAAGGTGTTGAAGCAATCGTCGAATGTCGGCTGGTCGGGGTTTTCGCCGGCTGTGGTGAAGATCGGCTGGTCGGGGTTTTCGCCGGCTGTGGTGAAGACGCGGTGGACGAATTCTTTCCACCAGAGCCGATCTGCATGTTCGTCTGGCCCGTTGGGATAGACGGGTTGCTGAATGGTGGCGAATGTGCTGCGGAACGCGGCATCGGTGGCATCTGGATCGAGGTGGAAGCCGAATGTTTTCGAGATTCTTGCATAGCCGGTGCCGACGGATTCGGTGAGTCGGAACAGGGTGCCTGTGGCGTCCAGGAAGATATAGGGGAGCAAAGTGATGGAGGGCTTGTTAATTTGGGAAGGGAGGAGACAAAGGAATCAACACAGATTCTCACAGACAAAGAAGGATGCGCGCAGAATTCGTTTTTCGTTATTTGCGGGGACTTACCATCGATGGTTTTTTTGCTGACTATTTTAATTACCCAGGTCTTTGTGAAATTCGGTGAGGGCGTTGACGAATGAGTGGCCGAAGGCGTCGACTGTCATGGACTGATGAATGCGTTGTTGGAGTCGGGCAACGTGGGCGCGGGTGGCGTCGACGTTGGTCAGGACTGCTGCGATGGCATTGCGGAAGCCGGGGATGTCGCCGGGTTCGAACAGCCATTCCGGCGGTAGCATTTCTTTCATGCCGTCACGATTGCCAGCGACGACGGGGGTGCCGCAGCAGAGCGCTTCCAGCATCACCAGCGGTACGCCTTCGTAGCGAGAGGGGATCGCCAGGATGTCGAGCGCTGAGTAGAAGGTGGCAAGGTCATCGCGCCACTCGAGGAAGTGAGTGCGGTCGGTGACTTTTCCAGTAGTGGCGAGTTGCTGCAGGAACGGGCGGTCTTGTCCGTCACCGCAGAATGCGGCGTGCGCATTGAAAAGTGGAGGGGCGCTGGAGTCAGTAGTAGCGATGGCTTCGATGAGGAGCTGTTGCTGCTTTTGTTTGCGCTCCAGTCGGCCAGCGATGCCGATCACAGGAGCATCCTGGGGAAGCGCGAGCGTAGTGCGTGCGGTGCTGCGATCGACGGGCTTAAAATTCTGTGTGGTGATACCATTGTAGACGACTTTCACTGGTGCTGTGACGCCCTTGCTGCGCAGCATATCGGCGAGGACAGTGCTGATGGTGATGAAGCCGTCGGGCGCTCGATAGAGGCGCTGTGCGAAGAGATCACGGGCAGCGCCATATTTCCCGCCTTTCTCCACCTGATTGTGTGGTAGGGGAATGTAGGAAATCGTAGGAATGTTGGCCTTGCGCGCTGCGAGAAGTCCGGTGGACGAGATCTCAATGTCGCCCTGGATGATGAGCGCCAGGTCGGCGTTGGTCTCGCGAAATTGCTGTGCCAGGGTGGCGATTCGGCCGCGCTGCACATGGTTGAGAATGCCCTGCAGGCGGTGAAAGCTGTGAGCAAGGGGAGTGACTGTGAGCGACGGATACTTTGCCGCCAGCTGCTTGAGTTGATCAGTGAGGCGGTCGTTCGATGCGCTGGCAAAGAATTGCAATTGCCAGTCCGTCTGCGCGGCCAGGGCTTCGACGCCGAGCAGCGTCATGACCTCGTGCCCGCCGAACACTGGGCTGTCGTCGTAGAGGAGTATCCTGGTGGGAGGCGTTGTATCCAAGGCGCTTATTACACTCACTGTGGCCGATGATCAATTTTCTACGGCAATGGGACTCGACGCTGGTGGTGGAGTTTGGCGCAGAAGATCCGGGCAAAGTGGGTGAAACCGCGTGGCGTAGGCTTTCCATACCCGATTGAGCAGGGTCGGAACCAGCCAACCGAAAAAGATGCCCATGGCAATCGAAGGCGGGATATCGCTAGGCCAGTGCGAGCAGGTGTAGACGCGTGAGTAGGCGACCAATCCGGCGGGCAGATAGAGCAACCACCACCATCGACCAAAACAGAGAAAGGTCGCGGTGGCTGCGGCAAAGGTGTTCATCGTATGCGCAGATGGAAACGAGCGTCCTTCGCTCGGGCCTTTTTTCGATGGTTTCGAATCGCGGATGCGAATGGGTTTAAAAATGGCGACCTGCGGGATGCCTTCGCGGTTCATGGAGCGCGTCACGAGTCCCAGTTCCGTCTGGTGCGGGCGCGGTCGGTTAACGGTGTGTTTCAAGGTTCGAGCGACCAGGCCATCGTTAACGCCAATGGTCAGCCCTAACACAATCAGAAATAAGCGAACGCGCCATGTGCCTTTCCACGCGAGAATGATTACCAGCGCGATCAGAAATGGCGTCCACAGCGGAAACGATGAGAAGCCCACCATGATCCGGTCAAGGATCGGGTGTGTCCACTCCTGGTTGATTTTTAGGAGAAGCTCTCGGTCCACAGTTTCTATGGTTAAAGGGTTGCCGCTTGCCGTGCTGCGGACAGGAATGCCTGCACGTCGTCTTCAGTCGTGCGCCATGAGCACATGAGCCGAGAATCACCAATATCGGCCAGCGAATAGTAGTGCCAGCCAGCAGCGCTCAATGCAGCATTGATGCTGGGAGAGAAGCGGGCGAAGACGGCATTTGCTTCGACTGGAAAGAGGATATCGATGCCCTCAATTTCACGCAATCCTGCCGCCAGTGTCTGGGCGTGGGCATTCGCGCGAGCGGCGATCTCCAGCCAGGTGTTGCCTTCCAGCAGTCCCTCCCAGGCAGCAGTGATGCAGCGCATCTTTGAGGCGAGTTGGCCTGCCTGCTTGCAGCGGTAGTCAAAATCCCGGGCGAGCTCACGATCGAAGAAAACCACAGCATCACCGATGCCGCCGCCCAATTTTGTTCCACCAAGGCTGAGGACATCGACGCCCGCTTTCCAGGTCAGTTCCGCCGGCGTGGCTGACAGGTGGGCTGCCGCATTGGCAAAGCGAGCGCCATCCATGTGCACTTTGAGATCGCAGGTGCGCGCGGTCTGTGTCAGGGCGGCGATCTCTTCTGGCTGATAGACGGTACCAAATTCCGTGGCCTGCGTCAGGCTGAGCGCACTTGGTTTAGAAAAGTGTAAATCGCGGCGTTTCTGCACGATTTCGAGCACTGTTTCAGGCTTCAGCTTCGCCAGTTTGCCTGGGCACGTCATGAGCTTTGCGCCTCGAGTGAAGAACTCCGGGGCTCCGCACTCGTCAGTTTGCAGGTGTGATTTTTCGTGGCAGACGACTGCGTTGTATGACTGGCAGATTGCTGAAATGGCCAGGGAGTTGGCAGCAGTGCCATTGAAAACAAAGTAGACATCGCAGTCAGTCTCGAAGATTTCGCGCACGCGGTCACAGACGTGTGCGGTGTGGACATCTGCGCCGTAGGGCGAGGCGTCGCCTGAGTTCGCGGCCTCCATTGCCTGCCATGCTTGCGGGCAAATTCCTGCGACATTGTCGCTGCCGAAGGCGTAGTGATCCACGGGCGAGTCGAATGATGGGGGAGTGGCGGAGAAGATCGACCGACTTTAGTCGTAGACAGGAGCGTGGTCAGACGGGAAGTACATCGCCGTAGGGCTACCTGCCATTTGGTCGATGCCGGAAGCAGATGCTGCGGGCTGGATGTTTTGCTCGACAAATTCCTTGAAAAAGTCTTCTGAGATTTCCTCAAAGTGCGAACCGATGAATCCATGATAACTGGTACGGGCGCAGGCAACCGTCACGAAGTATTCAGGATTCTGCGGGTGCAGCAACATGAAGCCGCGTGTGCTGGTGTAATACTTCGGGTAGCTCGGGCGAGGTTTTAATTGCAACCTCTGCCGCACTAATTCGTAAGCCGTTCCGTCGTCTTCCTCGTGCAGACTGAAGCGAATGACAGGAGATCCCTGCACGACGCCCATTTCCAGCGTCTCGTATTCCAGGGCGGGATCGGTATTGAGCCGGGCAAACAATTGCTCCAGAGATGTCAGCTTGCGTTCTGACTGCGTAGTCACGGAATAGAGCACCACGTAGTCGGCCAGTTCATCGCGCAGCATGACAAAGTGCTGGCCGTCCTCGTCTTCCATGTGCCGCCATTTCTTACCTTCAGGGGAATTAATCTTGAGTCCTCGCAGGTTGTACGGGCCGTCGGCGCTGGCGTCTCCCCTCGTAGGAAGTGAACCACAGCTGACAAGGAGACCGCCAGCCGCTAAGCCAAGCATAGCAGACAATAATCGTCCGGAAACAGGAGCATTTTTCATCACTTCTTTCGATGCGTAGAACTAAAATGGGTTAGGAAAAGCCAGCTGGTGACGCCAACGGTCGCGGGGGCAAATGATACCACTAATCTTGAAATTGTCTCTGCCGAAGGTGTCCGCGTTCCCAGACAAGGGCGGGAAAATTTTCAGCTGCCCCGTTTTGAGCGCGGATTATCAGGCTGTGAGCCACTGCTGCTATTTCGGCTTCTGCTGCCGCCATCACTCTTTTCACTGCGGCTGCTATTACTGCTGCGGCTGTTGCTGTTGCCATTGCGGCTGCGAGAACTGGATGCGCGTTCGCGGTCTGCTTCGGATCGGCGGGAGACGGTGGCGTTAGATGTGCGTGAGCGCTGTCGGCTATCGTCAGAGCGTCTGTTGTTGGCCGCCGAACTCTGGCGTTCACGTTCACGATCGCGGCTACTACTGATTCTGCTGTTACTGTTGCTGCTTCTATTTCGTGAGTTGTTGGCGTGATGGTCGTAGTGGCGGTTGTGGCTGATGCCCTCGCGCCGCATGCGATCTCTGACCAGGCGTTCGTAGCGCAGGCGCTCCGAGTGAGACAGGCGGTTGTAGTGCGAGTGATCGATATGGTACCAATCGTTGTAGTAACGGTTGTAGGCAGGCGCGTAGTAGGTGGTGCCATGGCCATAATTGGAACCGTAACTGGAGTTCGGATATGAGCGCACTGGACGACTGTTGTAGCCGTAGTCACCGCTGTATGTGTCATCGTAGTAGCAGGAACTGAGGAACAGCGCTGCAACGATGAATAGAAGGGGAGAGAGGGATCTTGGCATATCTGAGATGGGATTGTGAAGGGGCGGCGCTTCGGATACGGAATAATATAGCCACTAAGGGCCACAGGGAACAAGAAAGATTGCAAGCTTGGAAAGTTGCTGGAAACCACCGGCAAAAGC
>JBNMNB010000359.1:0-5724 GCA_051270635.1 Verrucomicrobiales bacterium
CGGGCGCTTTGGGTCATCGCATTCGTACGCATGCGTTGTGATTCCCAGACGAAGGAGTACATGGAGAAAAGAACAAAGGAGGGCCTTTCCCGTCTTGAGATTACACGTTGCCTCAAGCGATATATCGTTCGAGACCTTTTCAAAATCCTGCGCCCAATCGCTGCCACTCAGTTGAAACAAGACGGTCTTCTGAAGGTCGCTTGACATATAGGAGCATCAACGCAGTGGCTGAGAGCTTATTCAATACGCTCAAGGTCGAACGCGTGTACCGACAGACCTACGCCACCAGAGAACACGCCAGGAGCGATATCGTCAATTGGATGGAAGGGTTTTACAATCGAAACAGACTTCATTCCTCGATCGGATTTCTATCGCCGGTCGATGCCGAAGCAAAGCTCAAAGCTGCGTAGGTTGGTGTACGTGGAAATGAGGCAGGGTCAGGTTCAGGGACCGGATACCGAAGGTGCCGGCACCACCTTCCACTGTATGGGCCTCGTTTCCTAGCCGTACAAAGTCGTCGTTGTCGATTGCCCGATCCATGTGTGAAAGATGCTTGTCAAGTACCTCCAAGAAAGTTTTCAGCATTCCAGGCACGAGTTCGACTTCGGTGTCAGCCGCAAGTTGCGCGAGCACAGTCTCATCTGGAAGTAGGGTGTCGGACTGTGCAGATTCCTATTTACTTTCGGTCTTAATATCGCCACCCCTGCCAATCCTCAACCACCGCTGCACGGTTGACAGAAGCGCTTTGCGGACAACGGGTTTAGAAAGATAATCGTCCATTCCTTCGCGCAGGCAACGTTCATGATCGCCCTTCATAGTATTGGCGGTCATGGCAATGATGGGAACGGAACTGGCGGGCTCAGGGAACGCACGAATACCCTGTGTGGCCTCAAATCCATTCATCTCGGGCATTCGAACATCCATCAAAATCAAGTCATAGGGTAAATTTTTAGCCGCAACCAGCGCCTCCAACCCATTGTTCGCGACATCCACGTAACAACCCACTTTCTCCAGCATGTGAATGACCACCATCTGGTTAGCTGGACTGTCCTCTACGAGGAGAATTCGTGCGCTAGTGAGTTCGTCCGCATCGATATCGTCCGCTGTCATGCTCTGACCGTCGAGAACTGGGGCACCTGTCGCTATGCCCAACGATCTGCCAATTGCAGCAAGTATTTCACGGTGTCTAATCGGCTTTGTGCACCAATAATCGAAACTGCTTGACAACAACTGCGCGCGGTCGAACTGGTAATCTCCAGCTGGTATTACCCCGACAAGAGCGGGCTCTTTTGCATCACCCAGTGCTCGCATTTTCCGCGCAAGATCTACCGCACTGAGATCCACTGGCTCGTCGACGATTACTACAACATCAAACGAGTTAGAACCTGTTTTGGCTTCCTCGTAGCAAGATAGAGCGTCTTCAGCGCCGGATACTTCATGCGCCCTCATACCCCAGAGTTTAAGAAGCTGCACCACCGTCGAGCAGGTAAAGGGTGACGGCGAGACCACCAAAGCATTGAACCCATGCAATATTTTTGATCCGGCTTGCCTTTGTCGTCTGTGGTCCTGAGAAGTGAACGCGACATTCACAGAAAACCAAAAATTACTGCCTTGCCCAAAGACGCTATTGAAACCAATCTCACCACCCATTAGTTCGATCAGACGCTTGCAGATGGCGAGTCCGAGTCCGGTGCCCTCGTGCTTGCGAGTGTACGAGCTGTCGAGTTGTACGAAACGCTCGAACAGATCGGCTTGATTTTTCTCTCGAATTCCGATGCCGGTGTCCACTACGTCAAATCGCAAATTCACCTGGTTCGCGTCGGCGGAAAGTACTGACACTTCTACATACACACCGCCTCGCTCGGTGAATCTAATCGCGTTGCTCATTAGATTGAGCAGGATTTGGCTTAATCGACCCCCATCGCCCTGAATGTAAACGGGTACTTCAGGTGACACGAGGGAGACGAGTTCAACACCTTTTTCTTTAGCCTGAGAGCCTAACAAGTCCACCACACTATCGATTAGTTCTCCGATATCCAGGGTCATCGGTTCTAGCTCTACCGCTCCTGCCTCTATTTTCGACAGATCCAAAATGTCGTTGAGCAATACGAAGAGTGCCTTCCCCGATACCTGTGCAGTGTCGACGTGGGATCGCTGCTCGATGGTCAACGGTGTCTCTTCAAGGAGTGTCAACATTCCGAGCAGCGCATTCATCGGTGTGCGAATCTCGTGACTCATCACGGACAGGAATTCGGATTTAGCATTGCTTGCCATTTCTGCCGCGTTCTTTGCCTGGTGGAGTTCGTCCTCCCCACGTTTACGTTGGGTGATATCCCTTACCGCACAAGCAAAATACTGACTGTCATTAACAAAGAACTTGGAGATATGCAGCTCTAACGGAAAAACGGATCCATCCTTTCTCCGACCTTTGAGTTCTATCCACGTGTCGAGAACCTGTGCCTCACCGGTATTGAGAAAGCGGGAGAGGTTCTGGTGTTCTTGCCGATCTGAAAAATCTTCGCGGATCAGCAAAGTAATGTCCTGGCCTTTCAGTTCATCCGGGTCATAGCCCCAGATAGCGCGAACCCGCTGGTTTGCAAGCGTAATCATGCTGCCGTGTTCGATGGTGATAATGGCGTCTCCCACCGCATCCAGGATTGCCCACAGTCGTGTTTGGGCCTCGGCAATCTCTACTTCGCGTTGACTCCTTAGTTCCATCACTTCTCGCAGGACATCAACTGACTCGCTAAGCCGCTCAAGTTCCGACGAGGCTTCTAGTGGCGGGCCTGGTTGGTGTTTTCCCTCAGCGATTCGAAGCAGGCGGGTATTGATCCGGTTGATGGGCCTGATCACAAGCAAGTGATTGAGAGCGATGACGAGAAGCGACAACAGGACGACGACCGCCGTCGACAGCCGCCTGATCCTGGACACGTGTCGCTCGATTCGTTCGCGAGCTAACAGTGGGTCCAGGACCATCTCGATGCGTCCGAAATGCTCCCCTTGAAACTCAACATTGTGAGTGTATTGAAATGCGGATGGGCTAATCGGCAGCGAAGCGCGTCGCCAATCTACGAGATGTGCTCCAGACTCGTTCTGAACTTTGAGGGACTCAATCTCCTGGAAAACGTCTGTGACCTGCTCGGCAATTGTTTGCAGTTGAGGGCGATCTTCGGTGAGGATCGACTCCAACATTGTTGACGACAACATTACGAACGTGGAGCGACTGCGTTCTTCGAGAGTTTGCTCAAGGTGCCGAGTCTCAACACGGCGAAGCCACTCACCCGCGAACCAGTTCACGAGCAACGCCGCACATAACAAGGCCAAGAAAAACTTCAGCCAAAGTGGCTGGCGCAGAAGGCTGTAAACGGGTCGTTTCATAGTGTACCGCCGAAGAGTATCTCTAAAAAATTCTATTCAAAGAACTTAGAGTTGGAATCCATAGCAGCACGAATTACGCTGTAATCCTCCTCTCTTCCTGGAAGAAACCCACTTTTATTCAACGCTTTAAGGGCGACGGGATCATCGAGCTTGAGTAACGCCCGTCCGAGCGCATCCCGGATTGCCGGGGTCAAACCTTTACCGGCTACCCAGGGCTTAGTAACGTTAGGAAAGCGAGCTATCTCACGTAGCGGTTCGCCTTTTTCAAGAAGCATCTTGAACGTACTTTCCTTGAGTGCGCCTGCATCGAAGGTATCCATCGCGACTGCCGTCCCCACTTTGTCATGGCGACCAAGGTATTCAAAATGGGCTAGGTCAGATGCTCGAATCCCTTGGCCCAGCAAGTGATTTTGAGACAAATAGCGTCCGATCGTCGACCGCTTGCTGCCAAATGCGAATCGTGTACCACGTAGATCTTCAACGCGCATAATAGAGCTGTCCCTGCGGACACAGATGATGCCGTAGAAAATCTTCTTACCATTGTTACTTTCTATGGCCAGAATGGAGATATTCGGTTCCTGCCTTATGGCCTCGATATATGAGGCCGGGCCAACTCGGGAGAAATCCACCTGGCCAGTGACGAGATCTTCAATACCTCTGCGATAAGTTTTTGCAACTTGTATCCTGATTTTCACCTTCTCACCAAGCTCACCTGTCAAATCAGCTTCGAGAACGTTAAGGACCGGGCGAAATTGCTTCACCATGCTCGATGGTTTGTCTGACGTGTATACGCCGAAGTTCAGGATTAAGTCTGCGCGCGCCACGTTCGCAACTAACGTAAGCCCAAAGAGTGACGTTGCCAGGTATGACAAGCAGCTATTTTTGAGCATCTTCTGAATCCATTTTGCGAAGAAATTTGGAACATATGAGCAATGCCCATGCAAGGACTGTCGGGATAGCGGGGCTAGTTGTAGGCCCGGCTTTTCCCCGCTTCTGACTTTTGTAATCTGCACTGGCTTGATCGGGTGCATTGCAGTTACTCCGGGCGCATATGCAGACATAACAGCACATCTTGAATCGATGGCATATCGGTAAACAACACCACCAAGCAATCAATGCCTAAGTTTTGGCAGCCGCTGTGGAGTAAGCTGGTACGAGATGGCGCCGACATCTTCACCGATGACACGGCGCGATTCCACCGTGCGCCGGCACCGTCGCAGGCCGAGCTCGAGCGCCTGCTCGATACCCTCGTGCAGCGCATCACTCGCACTTTGGTCCGAGCCAGTGTGCTGGTCGAAGATCCCGAGCCAATCCTGGCTTGATCTGGACGAGGGCAGCCCACTGGACCCGCTCGCGGCGACGGCGGTGCGTTATCGCATTACGGTGGGTCCGATTGCTGGGCGCAAGAGCATAACCTAGCACAGCGCAAGCGCAGTGGCCCGTGATGGCGTGGCCATCAAAGCGCTGACCGCCGCGCGCGATGGCTTCTCATTGAATGCTGCGCTCGCCTGCGAAGCTCATCAGCGCGAAAAGCTAGAGCGTGTGTGCCGTTACGTCGCCAGAGGGCCCATCGCCCTGGAGCGGCTGAGTGTCGATGGCGATGGGTTGGTTGTCGACCCGCTCAAGCATCCATTTCGCGACGGCACTACCCATGTTCTTTTCGTACCACTCGACTTCATCGCCCGCCTTGCCGCCCTGGTGCCGCGCCCGCGCACCCCATCTGGTGCGCTATCACGGCTTGTTTGCCCCGAATGCCAAACATCGCGATCACATCGTCGCCCGACCTGCGCCCACAGCGCAGCCCGGTGATGACATCCTCGAGGCCAAGCCCACCACCGCGATGAACTGGATGCAACGCCTTCTCCGGGTGTTCGCGGTCGACATCAGCACTTGCCCGCGCTGCGGTGGCAACGTGCGTGTCATCGCCGCCATCACACAGCCGGCGCTGAGCGCCCGCATCCTCGAGCATCGGGCCGCGGTTGATGCGCCGGGCGCGAGCGCACCGCCGGGCGCCTCGCTGCACTAAACAACTGCGCAGATATATCGATCACTTGGCGAACTCGGACGACATTTCGCAATCAGATCTGATAACCACACCTATATATGCTCGCGAAAGAGGGCGCCCGATGGAACATCAGTGTGCTGAAGATCCCCCGCCCAACGAGACGCCGATTGAAAAAACTGATCCAAAAACCCAGTTAACACGGCCGCCTCGCGCATGCCATCTTTGTGCTGCTCGAAACAGATAACTGCGTTGCGCAGGTCGCCCGAATCATGCGCGCGGCGCGATCGTCAGTTCAATACGGGCGCTCGTTGTATGATGACTTTGGTGAACGCGGAGTGGTG
>JBNMNB010000360.1:0-5723 GCA_051270635.1 Verrucomicrobiales bacterium
CACAACTTCCTCAACGACATGACGGCGACAACCGGATCCGTGTTTCTTGGTTTGTCAGTAGGATGTGCCCAGTGCCATGATCACAAATACGATCCCGTCACCATTCGCGAGTTTTATAGTCTGCGCGCCTTTTTCGACAACACCCTCATCAAGCCAAAGAAGAGCAAGCAACTGCCCGCTGCGGTGAAGGAATCCAGCGCACAGGCACCCGCCAGCTACATCCGCGAGCGTGGCGATTTCCGACGTCAGGGCGATGAAGTCCAGCCAGCATTTCTCGATGTTCTCAATCCGATTGGGGCAAAAGTATCTCCGCCTGCGCTTGATGCCCAGTCCTCCATGCGGCGCACAGCTTTGTCCGACTGGCTTACTTCCAGGGAGAATCCATTGCCATTTCGAGTGATGGCCAACCGCCTGTGGTTGCATCACTTTGGCCGCGGCATCGTCGAGACTGCGAACGATTTCGGCAAACTGGGAGCGCGTCCATCCCATCCACAGCTACTCGACTGGCTTGCCCACCAACTCACTGGCGATGGCGCAGGATTCAAATCCCTGCACCGCACACTGGTTACGTCCACGACCTACCGCCAAGCCAGTCGAACTACGGTCGCCGAAGATCCCGATAACGACCTCGTCTCCCGGATGCAGCGGCGCCGACTCAGTGGCGAAGCCATCCGTGATTCGATCCTGTTCGCAACCGATTCCTTGAATTTAAAATCCGGCGGCCCGGGCATTCGACCACCAGTTCCCGAAGAAGTGCGCTCCACCCTTTTAAAGAATCAATGGATCGTCACGCCCGACCAACACGAGCACCCACGCCGCAGCCTCTTTCTATTCGTTCGACGCAACTTACGCTTCCCAATGTTCGAAGTGTTCGATCGCCCAGACTCCAACGAAAGTTGCGGACGCCGCCTGGTCTCAACCACCGCACCGCAGGCCCTGACATTGTTCAACTCCAAGTTCTCCCGACAGCAATCAGAGCACCTGGCAACATTGTTGCTGACCAGGCATCCCGATCCCGAGAATTGTCTATCAGAACTGTATCTACGCGTCCTCGGTCGGCTGCCAAACGCAGAGGAAACCGCAATCGCCCATCGATTTCTGTCCATCCAGTCAGCCACCCTCTCAGATTCCGGCCGGGCACAGACACAGGCACAACTGGCGCAAACCTCCCTTGCCGATTTATGCCTGGCATTACTCAACAGCAACGAAGCGATCTACGTCGATTAGTTGAGGAATCATGCTTCCAACTATTCTATGCGTCTCAAAAGCCGAGCAGAGCCATGCGGCAGCAACTTAGAGAAGAACGAACCAAGAGAGCGCAATTGATTAATAGATTCATGTGTCCACCTGCCTACCAGTTCCTAACGATTCAACAGGCGTCGCACTTCGGGAACTGAATTGTAGAGTTCCGGGCTCGCTCGATGGAGTTCCTCTACCTGTCGCCGCGGCATGCTCGGATCGTCCATGATTTGGATCTCCTTGGGTGATCGATCTCCAGCATAAACAATCTTATTGGCTGCAGGATGCGGCATTTGTCGTCTAACTTTGCCTATAATAGATTGCCGGGCAACCGAGTTGAAATCCCATCCAGACGGTAGGTCTGGATTGCTCACAATCCTAACCTCAAAACGAGCGATTTCGTCAGCAGCGCGGTCGAATACAATAGTTTCCATTCTCATCTGGGAAGCCGCCATACGGACGTCTTTCGTTTTTTTCAGGGTCACGCCACTCGTCCCTACATCCATAGCACTCACGACGAAGACACACACTGTAATGATGGCCAGTCGCCAGCCGCCCCTTAGATTCGTCGTTCGGTTTCCGCTCGCAAGCACTCGATCAATCCGTCGCTTCAGATCTTTATAGGATCGAGATACAGCGAGCGTAAGTTCAGTCTGTTCGCCCCAGAGCTTGCCTGCATTCAGCAGGAATTGCGCATAACGATAACTCGGTTCTACTTCGATTACGCGACAATCACAGAGTTCTTCGTGAACGACTGAGATACGTCGGATCAACAGATGGACGATCGGATTCCACCAATAGATGACTTGTGCCAGCCGTTGCAGAGCAAGAATCACGAGATCATTGTGATCGATATGCGCCAATTCATGGCGAAGTATCATTCTAACATCGTCTACTGACAAAGAATCGTCATCGATCCCGGAAGGCAATAGGATAACAGGTCGACAAATACCCGTGCAACAAGGCGCCTTCACCTCCGACGATACCATCAGTGGCGGCAATCCTTTTGCAAGCATATCGGCGGACATTCCCTGTCGCAGTTTCTCCATCTCCATGGTTGAAAGCGGCACGGCTCGCTGGACAACGCGCAGAAGTCGCCACACCTGAATTAATACGATGACTGCAGAGATTGCACCACCAACGAACCAGATCCACCCTGCATACACTAACCACGGCCCCCATTCGACAGGCGCTTCGGCCACAACCACAGAATTCACGAGCGTTGCCTGCAGCGAACTGACGGTGGTATCCCCCTCTTCATTCCACGCGACATGGGAAAAGGCATAATAAGAACCGACTTGAACCAACACCCAGAGAAATCCCAGTAACAACACAGTGAGCACGGTACTCTGAACGCTGGCTCGCACTTTTGGCAGCGCAAGTAACGCTGCGCACCCGAGAATGGACAACGCACCCGTGTAGGCGAGAATTCGCAACACAATATCTTCGATCATTATCGTTTCCTCCTATTCTTCTTCGCAGCAGTGTCGATCAGGCTCTGAAGTTCCTCAATTTCCTGCTGCGACAATTTCGAATTTCCGATCAACGATCGGACAAGTGACACCGGGCACCCACCAAATACCGCATCTCGCAAATTGCCGGCCATGTCCCCTGCTACCTGATCCTTCGGCACTGTTGCTTCGTAGCGGGCAGGCCGTTGATCACCATTGCGGCGCAACCATCCTTTAATTTCCAGACGCTGAATTCCCTTGAGCAGAGTATTACGAGCAAGCGGGGTCCCGCCTCTACGCCCATTCACTCGATCTACCACTTCCTTCACTGTCGCAGACTCAATCTCCCAGATCTCATTCATAATCTCGACCTCAGATGGCGCAAGTTTCGGCTTTTTCGATGACGGCATATGTCGTCATTATGTAGGCAGTTGTCGTCAAATTCAACCAAAAAGGAACGGAGCATTGCTGAGCCTACCAAATCGGCTCCAGCTGGAAGAACCCACGCCGTTACAACTGCCCCCCTTTTCACGAAGTCAAGAAGCGTAATAATCCTGATACACCAGCGACAGACTGCCCCTGTGGAGAAGTTCCTTGGGTTCCTTGTTTCTCATTCATGGCCAGTCACTGACTGAAGGCGATTGCAGGAGGGATGATCAGATTGCGACTACCCCGTCATTTTGATCGTTGATCCTGCGTCCCGCCAGTATCAGTGCCCCGAACGCACGAAACCAAAAAAAATCGCCGGAACCTTTTCAGGTAACGGCGATCTTTCGTTGAAGGAAGCAAGCGGAAATCTAATCTCCGTTGTCGCAGCTGATGATCAGCTCCCGACTGCGGTAGCGGTGCCCTTGTGGCCAAGAACTTTCACCGTTTTGTTCAGTTGCTCGAATTCGATCGGCTTCTGAATCACGGTCACTGGCCCGATTGCCAGGATTTTGCTGAGGATATCGCTGTCAGGATATCCGGTGATGATGACGATAGGCATGTCTGGATGCAATTCTTTCATCTTCACGTATAGCTCATCACCAGAAATATCGGGAAGCTTCAGATCCAGGAACACTAGATCGAATGATTGCTTCTCCGAGTAGCTGAGTGCTTCTGCGCCAGTTCCTACGACGATCCGGCTGAAGCCGGCCTTCTTGAGGAACTGCTTAAACAGCTGTTGTAGTTGCGGGTCATCATCTACTACTAGCACAGTTGGCTGGCCGCCTTGTTCTTCCTTGAGAACATCGCGATCAAGCAAACTGCGCTTGATGCGCCAACGTCCGCCAATTTGAATGGCAGGGAGTTGTCCACGCTGGACAAGGTAATAAACGGTTGGGAGAGGAATTCGCAGGTATTCTGCGGTTTCCTTCACTGTCATCAATTCTGGAGCTTCTTCAGCCATGAAATCTAACTCTGATTAGGGTTCCTGTTTGCTTGGTTTGCCTGAGGTCGGGCTTTTACTGGATTCACACCGACAACTGACAAACGGATAAATCCTTTTCAGGAGCGGAAATCATTATTTCCATATCCAATCTGTTGTCGACTGCATCCACATAAATACAACTTTTGCGAATTTTGACAAGTTCTTTTCATAATTGAGTCTAAATTTTTTGAATCCAGCTGGACGAGCGGTTTTGGAAAACAGCGATTCTACGGATGGTTGTTGCTGTAATAGCGGCCTACACTCAGCTGAATGTCTACATCTCTAAGTCGTTTATATCACCTGTAGATCCTCAGGGTTTCAACGCGATTTCGGAGTACCTGTAATGACAACAAACAGGCCTCTCACCAGAATCTACTACTGTGAATTTCTGGGATCACTTTTTCGCCCCAGAAACTCTGAGCACCGTGTGCTGAGTGATAATATTTCCCTTAGCAGCACGTCCTTTGATGCCAATTGAGTGGAAATCGAGTTCGATTTGCAGATTTCGCAGGCGCAGCGCTGGCTTGAGATGCACCACTACTGATAGTTCGTCCGCCTCCTTCTCCGTGGGGCTGACGTGAAAATACAATACTTTCGTCCCCTTCGTGCCTTTGGTCAGGTCATACACTTTATCGCGAGTCACACCGGAAATCTGAAAGCGCTTAGCGTAGATTCGCCCTCCTCTGCCATCGCGATATACCATGCTGTAGACCGACTGATCGTCTTTATCGAAAATAGTAAAGTGCTGCGGAGTGCTGAAAAACGCCTTTTCAGTGACACGCGAGACCCGAAAAGTCCCGTCATCACTGAATACGAGAATGCTATCGAGACGAGAGCATTTTCCAATCACATCGGCACCTCGCTTGAGGCCGTAGCCGATAAAGCCATTTTCGCGATCAATGTAGAGCGTTTCAGTGGCTACTGCAGCACTGGCAGCAGCCACTTTCGCAAAACTGGCAATTTTCGTGCGGCGTTGCCTTTCTTTGCCATACGTCTCTTTAAGAGCTTCGAAATAGCGAATGGTGTAGCGCGTCAGTTGGCGAAGCTGCTTTTCGACTTCCTTGATAGCATCTTCCAGCGACCGAAGTTCTTCATCTGCTTTAAAGGTGTTGTACTTTGAGATTCGCTTGATTCGGATCTCAGTCAACCGGGCGACGTCATCGTCCGTGACTTTACGCTTCAGTAGTTTCAGGAACGGCTTCAACCCTTTCCAAATAGCCACCATCACGGCGTCCCAAGTCGTACATTCTTCGATGTCGCGATAGATTCGATTCTCGATGAAAATTTTCTCAAGACTGGAGAAGTGCCATTTCTCGTTCAGCTCACTCAGCCGGATCTCCAGCTCCATGCGATGGTACTCGCGTGTCTGCTTCGCGGCATGCTTCAGCAATTCTGAGATGCCGAGAAACTGCGGGCGATTGTCTTTGATGACACAGGAATTCGGCGAAATGGAGACTTCACAATCGGTGAACGCGTAAAGTGCCTGCAGCATGTCATCGCGATTCGTTCCCGGCACGAGATGCACAGTGATTTCGACATTCTCTGATGTCGTGTCATCCACTTTGGCGATTTTGATCTTCCCCTTTTCGTTTGCGGAAAGGATCGATTCGATCAGTTTGGTC
>JBNMNB010000361.1:0-5721 GCA_051270635.1 Verrucomicrobiales bacterium
TGCTCCGCCGACAATGGCGATCGGCCGTGGGTTGACGAGAGGGAGTACTATCGCCGGGTCAAGCAGCGCGGCCACCCGTTGGGCCTCTGCTGTTTTGCGCAAGCGGATGTCACCAGCGCCTTCGAGCGACGTTCCCGGTTGTTCTTGGTCCCTTGCTGCTGTCCACGCGCCAGCGCCAGCAACGACCGTGGCTCCCGCTGCTGCGTTCTGTTCCAATGCAAATGCCGTGATAGCGGTAGGGCCCCCTAACGAAACACCGACGACGACGACACCCTTTTCAGTCGTAACCGTTTCGCGCGGCAGAGGTGCCTCTGGTAGAGCACGAATCACTGCACGAAGATCACTAACCGCCCACCGGTGGTTATCGACGCCAAGTTCAAGTGACTCACCAAGCGGATCCCTGCCTTCAATCGCGCGGCTGCCAACTAGCGGCCCGTCAAACGAGACAACAGCCACGCCTTGCTTGATCACAGGAAGGCCCGTTTCCTGCCCGCTTTCTTTGGTGCCATGCCAAGTGTGCTGCTTGACAGCCACTGGACACGGTCGCCCATCACGCGGGACCCGGAAGATGAGCGGGATCCGTTCTTCCCGCGATCCTCGAATGCTCCCGCTCCACCATTCCGACAGTTCATCTTCAGATGTCTTGGAAAGCATCCAATCCGGATCAGTTTGCGGAACTGCGTAAAATTGGTTCACTTCGGCGAGTGTTAGCGGCGGATCCAGAGGTAGCGGCGGAGGTGCCGGTTTTGGAGGCGGTCGCTCAGCGGTCGCTTTGGCGTGCGGCACACTGACCTTTTCCATCGCCGTCCATGCGCGATGAAATGCCGTCTGCTCGACCCTTGCTTCGGGAACGGATGGGCCAGTTTTCGCAATGAGGTGGTGATACTTTTGAACGCGTTCCTTCTCTTCCATCTTGGCACCGGCAAGCAAGTCCTCGACCGTCAGCTTAAAGGTCGCCTCCCGGCCTTCTGACGCTCCAGCTCCAGATATCTCCGTAACTGATCCGGGAAGACGAAATCGAAAGAATACTTCAAATCCCTCTAACGCTTCTCGTGACTCTCCAACTTGCTCGGCCCGAGTCTTACCATCACCGGGCTTTGGCAAAGGATCGAATGCAAACTCGAAGAGGAATCCACCTGCTTCTTTATCGACATCGCCATCGGCCTTACGTTTTTTCCACACCCATTGTTGTTCGTCTTTCAGGCTCACGGTCGACGCGTCTTCGAACCAGGCACTGCCGCGATAGTGTATACGATTCTCACTGTATTCCTCGTGCAGTCTTTCTTCTGCAACCTCATCAGTCCAGAAAGCGATACCCTTCCAACTTCCGGCAATACTCCTACGGCACTCGTCCACCAATTCCCGGCCCTTCTCGACTTCTCCCCGAATCCCTTCAGAGAGCTTCTTCCCAAACTCAACTTCGACATCGATGCGTCCCGCGCCATCAGGCAGAATCACCACGTCCGCCTCTTCTTTGAGACACCCAATGAGCGTTCCAGCAGCCAGGCAGATTGCGAGCAATCTCGAGATCATTGCCCAGATGGCATTCATGTTATGATGATCGGGGCTCGATACGGATGATGTCAATGATATTGCTGGCTAGTGGGCCTCGAAGGAGGTTGTCACGGTCTACGATTCAACATTTGACACGCTGGCATCGAGCACATCGCCTTACCGACCTCTGAATTGCTGAAGCCGCCTGAGCCACCAGGAGACCTTTGGGACTTCCTCATCCAGAAGTGAACCAAATGCGGCCCGGGTTTGGTACTGGTCGGTGGCAGAATGGACTGTCGAGCTGAAGATAGGGTCTTCGCAGATCCGCCCGGGTGGAGGAGGAGGTCAGCAATTGTATCCTCGTAGAATGAGCAACGATCACGGATATTGGTTTGAGTAGATTCGAAACACCCCGACACCAAAGATGAAACCGACACTCAACCATCCTAACCGGCGGCAGTTCGCCAAGACGACGTTCATGACCGGGGCCACGCTCGCGGCTCAGTCGACCACCAGCATCCTGGCGGAGGATACGAAACAGCGCCGGATTCGGACCGGTGTGATCGGTTGTGGAAGTGTTTCTCACCAATATCTCCCAGTCCTCAAGCAGTCCCCATTTGTCGACGTCGTTAGCCTTTGCGATATCCGCCACGAACGGGCGGTGAAGCAGGGAGAAAAATTCAAAGTGGCAAACACTTATCCTGACATCGATGCGATGCTCGCGGGCGAATCGTTCGATTTCCTCGTGAACCTCACCAACATGCAAGAGCACGAAGGCCTCAATCGCCGGGCTCTCGACGCGGGGAAGCATGTCTGGAGTGAGAAGCCAATCGCCAATTCCCTGGAAGCGGGACAGCAACTCTTGCGCATTGCGACAGAGAAAGGGCTGCGATTGTGGGGTGCACCCATCACGGTGCACAGCCCACAGTTCGCATTCATGGCGAATCAGCTCAAGGCTGGAAAACTTGGCCGTGTGTCCGCAGCCCATGCGCACTACGGGCATGAAGGCCCGGGATGGTCCGCCTTCTTTTACGAGGAAGGCGGCGGTAGTTTGCCCGACCTCGCCGTCTATAACATTACCTCAGTGACAGGCTTGCTAGGGCCTGCCAAGAGTGTCACCGCGATGCTCAGCATCGTGACCCCAGAACGTACCGTCGACGACAAAGGACGTATCCGAGTTGAGGCGGAAGACAACGCGATGCTTCTGCTAGACCACGGCGCTGGCGTGATCTCGCACGTGCAGTCAGGCTTCAATTACTTCAATCCACATGGGCATGACGGTAGTAGCGAAACGAGGCATACCATCTCCATCGTTGGGTCGGAAGGCTTCATGGGAATGGTAGGTTACGATTGGGCACCCATTGGTGTCGATCTGGCGACTAAAGAATTACCACGACTGGAACGGCACGAGGTCGATTCCGGGGGCTACCTATGGCAACAGGGCGCCGCGCTCGCTGCGGAATGCCTGGCGACCGGGAATGATCTTCTAGCGACGCCCGAACACGCCTTGCATGTCCTCGAAATCATCACCGCCGCACGGGAATCCTCCTCCACGGGAAAACGCATCGCTCTTACCTCCAACTTCAAATGGCCCGTCATAGGTTGAATAAGCATCTGTAATTGGGGGGCCACATTTCAAAATCGTCAACGAACATGAAACTACTCATCCTGCTACTCTCATTACCGTTACTTATCTCTTCTACGGTTTCCGCCGACGAGGACTTCGACGCACTCAAACGCGAAATCGAAGGATTGAAGAGTAGGTTGACAGCGTTGGAGGAGGACAACGCCAAACTCAAGAAGCGAATTGAGGTCGATCGGCTGATCGTGAGGAAGGAATTGATTGTGTCCGACACTGGTGAGCCCTGGGAGAAAGGCTTTGAAGGGCATCAAATTCCACGTGGCATTTATGCGCGCTCAGTGGGCGACGGCATTGGCGGGCTCTGGGTTCGCAGCAGGTTGATCAAAGGAGAGATTGACGACCCGTTCGACGACCGCTTTCACGCCATCGAAAAGGATGGCAGTATGCGTCGTGCGCCCGGGCACATCTCATGGAACGTGTGGATCGATGGTGCTTGGCGACAGATGGCGATCATCCAGGGCGAAGGGCTTGAGCCTTCCGAAGTGCCCCTCCAGAAGTGGACGGGAGGAAACCATCCTGGACGGCTTCGCTTTCAATCTTACCGGCCGGGCCACGACGAGCCCCTAACGGATGCGCTCATTGGTCAAGGGAAGATGTCCCTTGGAGGAGGCGGATATGGAGGAGGAGGGTTGCCCTATCCTCAGGACGTTCTTCAGCTTTGGGGAGGCGAAATGCACGAAACACAGATTCCGACACCCTCCGCACCGACGTTGGTGAGTGACGACGGCTCGGGAGAACATCATTATGCAATCATCGCCATAGGCGTCCAGGGGCATCGCACTGCCGCCTCCGGCACCACAAAGGCCGGAGGCCTGGCGCGCCTGCGATGGGACAGCGTGATCGGCGGCGATGCCTATATCGTTGTTAGAGATGGCCAAGAGGTTACGGGCTCTTTACGGATCGAGGGATCGCAGAAAGAATGGACGGACAAGCCGTGACGAAAACTAGACATGACATGATATCAAAAGAAGCATCTATCCTATGGGTGGTGATCGCTGCCATTCTGCTCATTGGCGACGCGATCGCTGATGAACCGAAATCGAGCGCTATACTTTTCAGCGAGAGCTTTGACGATGCTGATCTCCTGAAGCGGGACTGGTACGATGGCTCCCACTTCAAGATCGTGTCGGATGAGGCCTTTGCTGGAAAGGGATGCATCGAGTACCGCTGGAAAGAGAAGGCCACGAAACCTCACACAAGCTCGGGTGCCCGGCATCCACTCAAAGCCACGGACCAGATTTACATCCGATTCTACCTCAAGCTTTCGGCGAATTGGGATTGGTCGGGGAGGCCCTATCATCCTCACTTTGCTCACTTCCTCACCACCGAGAATGGCAAGTGGCACGGACCTGCGCGGAGCCATCTCACCCTCTACGTTGAGCCAGTGAATGGGAAGCTCCGCCTTGGCGCCACGGACATGGAAAACGAAGACATGCCCCACGGACTCACTCAAGGCCCCCTCAAAGGTGGATACAATGGCAAACTCTACGACTCGAAAGAGATCCTCTTCAACGACAACAAGTGGCACTGCATTGAGGCGCAGTTTAAGCTCAACACTCTCGACCCTACTAAAGCGAACTCCAATGGTGTCATTCGCGGCTGGTTCGACGGCAAACTGGTCGTCGAGCACACTGACATCCTTTTCAGAACAACAGATTTCCCGAACATGAAATGGAACCAGTTTCTGCTAACGCCGTATTTTGGACCCGGTCTGCTGCCCCATGCTCAGGCGCTCTGGGTTGATGAACTGGTCGTCAGCACCGAGAGAATTGGGCCTCTATCAGACGTCTCTACGGCCAAGTGAATCGCATCTCGCGAATCGCTTAACCTTCTCTTCTCATCCGACTTGCAGAAGTTCGCGAGCTTCGGATTGTCCCAATGCGGGACGTCCGAATTCACTTGCCGTAACTCGCGCTAGTCCCATGAGGTGACGCCAGCGAAATGCGGGGCGAGTACAGTTGAAGTCGTCCCACACGGTTTGGAAGTATTTCTCCGCATGCAGGGCGCCGTCCTCGCTGACAGCATAGCGTAGCAGGGATTGGAAGACCGGGGCCTCAGGAAGTTTCAATTCAGCACAACGATGTACCACAGCGGCGGCGTGACTTTGCAGGTTCTGTTGAATCGCTTCATCGAGCTTCACTAACAGCGTCTTGAGATCCTGCACCTTGGTTAGGGATCTGATATGATAAGTTGATGGAAGCGGCTCCCACGTCAGAAGTTCAGGACGAGCAGCGCGATCTCGAGCCACTTGCCATGCTCCGAGGATGAGGCAGGCATGCACATTGCGACCACGGCTGACACGAGAAAGATTACGCCACGCGTTGACCGAGTCACTAGCATGCACGCCAACAGAATCGCCGTGGACACTACCTGGGGGCTTGCCGGGCGATTCCCATGCGGGTGGTCGCCCTTGATCTCGCAGAACGATTTGATTGGCTGCCAGCGATAGCGCTTCGCCAATTGCCGAAGGATCGAAACCTTCCGCCAGCGCCGCAGCAACAGCACCTGCAGCCTGTTCCGGCGATCCTGAAAAAATCGTCTGACTCAGCTGCTCCACGAATCCGTCCTCGGCCTCTCGTGTTCCG
>JBNMNB010000362.1:0-5604 GCA_051270635.1 Verrucomicrobiales bacterium
TTTACCGTCTTTCGATGCGATACTCTTGAGTTGCGTTTCCAGCTCCGCCCAAAAATCGATCGAATCCTGTTGGGTAATCGAAGTGCCGCCGCCGCCGCTGGCACCGCCGCCGCCGCCACCACCAGATCCGCCGCCTCCACCGCCTCCTCCTCCGCCGCCAGATCCGCCGGAACTTCCACCTCCACTCGCTCCGCCAAGCGATGCAGAGCTGTAACCGTCGCCACTTCGCACGAGTCGCGGATAGTCGATGGTAAAGATTTCAGTTTGCATGCGATGCACCCTGATCAGTTCATTTTTTTGTTCCCAGTGGAACCCGTGCGCTGCGAGGAATGCTTCCATGATTTGGTCGAGCGGGAGATTGTGAATATCTACTGTAATCTTACCGCTGACGTCAGGATCCGGAACAATGTTGAGCTTGTAAGCACGTGCGAACAGCGCGAGAGCTTTTTGGATATCGAGATCGGCTGCACGGAATGTATACAGTTGTTCGCCATCAATATTGGCCCGGAGGTCGATTGCCCATTCCTCCAGGTTTCTGGGAGTTTCGCTGGTGTCATCGTCGGCCAACAGTGCTGAGGATGGCGATGAAGCTTCCTGATCCACTAGCTCGCGGGTGGTGTCGATCGTGTCCTCGACTTTCGAAGGCGCAGCGGACGGCAATGAATTTGGCGATGCCAACTCTTTCGGCGCTTCCCTCGGCGGCAATAAATAAAATGGAATTGGAAGTTCTTTCTGTTCGGGTTCGTGCTGCTCAATCAGAGGAGCGCTGGATTTGACCACAGGATTGTTTTTTACTGGGGTAGTTGGTGCGAGAACCTCTTGATCCTGCGTCGCGGCTTGCGGCAATCCGGATTCGGGTTGAGGTAGAGCTTGCTGAGGTTTTGCGCGCGCGCCTGGGGCGACACCAGTTTGTGCATTGTCCGCCCCTTTGGCTACGGGGAGCGTTTCGGTCAGCGTCACATCTGAAAGTTGTGGTGTCGAACTGTCAGGACGATAAGCTTGCGTTGCTGCAACCTCGGAACTCACCGCTGGAAAATCCTTCAAGAATTTTCGTTCACTTGATTTTGATGTAGACAGTGGGACCGATGCGGGTGTTGCGACAGCGGCGGCAATGATAGCGATCACCGAGAGGATGTTTGCAAACCTGAGCCATCGAAATCCCGATTTCGTTGGGGGCACTGGCCCCCTCGAGATCTGCGCAAATTTACTCCAAGCTACGCGGAAGGTAGATTGACAGCTACGTCGATAGGTGTTCTTCGCGGGGCGTCCCTTTCCTCTACGTCTGCAGTCAAGGCCAGGAGTTATTTCAGCAGGTCCAGCTGAGTTATTGCCCATCGCGGCCAGGACGGGTGCCGTTCTCGGCTGATCAAGTGGTAGCGCGATATTGCCTTCGTCTAAGTAAGAGTAGTTTTCTTCTTTCACGTCGATAATAGCCATTGATTAATTTGGAGCGATACCATCATATCAGGATTGCCATACTATAATACAAATAGAAAGAATAACAATAATTACCATATTAATATGTCAGAATCTTACACCTTTGCGGACGCGCTGGGTTACCTACAGATAACATCAGATCGATGTTCGGATTTCATGTAACAAAAATAACAATTACAACTTATCCCTAACCAGAGTCACGAACCGCGGTAACCAATACAACAATGGCGGAAGAGTGGAGATCTTACTTGTAACTCGTTATCTCGTTATCTCGGTAGACCGATGCCTCGGTTGCTACCAGGTGAAGACGCAGGCTAAGGTGGTAGTGGTAGATCCTGGAGGTCGTTGAGTTTTTCCGGCACGATGCGTTCGTCACATGACCGATGGAGATTGGCATTAGAAGCTCACTGATCCGGCTTGCGTGTAGGTCACGACGGAGGAGAAGTTTACGATGAGATTAAAGTCGCTTGCTGGCTGACTTGCCTGCAGCGGAAAGTCATCGATGAATTTGATCTCCAGAACTTTATCTGAATTGCCTGCGTAGAGCGTGCGATTCACAGATTCCGTCACCCATGCGTCGGCGAGAATCGTGGCGGGTGACGAACGCAGATCGTTATTGAGGATCCGGACGCCATCGAATTTGATCTCCTTCAGATCCTCAGACCCAGGCCACGAAAGCGTGAGAGAATCAATGACCGCATCCACCGCGCCCGTGTTAGTCAGTTTCCAATTGATTCTGTCGGCTCCGATACTATCGAGCTGGATAGATACTGTCACTGTGGGATTCGGGCCACCTCCTCCACCTCCGCCCCCAGGCGGCGCTGGGGAGTAGACAAGTGGGCTAGTGGTGTTTCCAAGCGCAGTTTGAGCCGCAATGACCGCATTGTAACTTTGGGAACCATTTCCCGGAAAGTTCGCGGCATCCCACTCGGCATAACGATTCATGAAATCGGTGAAACGATCGATCACCAGGCTGGGGGCTGCACCCGCCTGCGCGTCACCATTTGATGCGGACAATGCGAAAAGCGACGTCGCGTTATAAACATCGTCGCCAGAGAGCTGTAATCCTTGATGGACTTGTCCGCGCCAAGTGCCGCGTTCATAGGTGAATGCGACAGGTTTCCGGAGAATCTGGCGCGTTTCTAAACTGCCTGCGTTGTCGTGAAGGCCGAGCACTGTTGTTTCAACGAAGAATGTTGCGATGCTCCCAGCAGGGACAGATTGCGAGGCACCTCCATCGACTGAATATCCGCCTGGATTGGCAGAATCATAGTTATTCAAGATTACTTTGTGGAAGAGTGAAGCAAGATTGATCCGGACAACTTTGAGGTCTTCACCGGACTGCTGCCACAGGGTGTCCCATCCGCTCGGAACGCTACCTGTCGGAAGCGTCCACAATTCATCGAAGTCGGCTGCTGCAGCTACTCCTTCACTCAAAGGAATCACCTTCGTACCGTCCAAGCTGGACAAGACCATTATTCTGGGACTGACGGGATCGATAGAACCATTACCGTTCTGCGTGAAGGGGAGTGTTCCGGATGCTGTTCCCAGCCGAAGCGCGGGATCAATGATGTAGATACGCTGACTCTGCTGTGGTGATTCCAGAACTTTAGCTGCCGGGACTCCCAGTTCCGAAGCAACAGCCTGAGCCCAGGTGCTCTCATCCGGAAACGCTTTGTTTCGCAGAAGGTGGTCTGTCAAGGCACTGCCGATGCTCTGAAGAAACGCAGTCTCATTCTTGCCAGCCTGGATCTGCACCTGACGAATCACAGAAGGGAGAATGACCGAGGCCAGGATTGCTGTAACCGCCATGACGCCGATCAATTCCATCAAGCTGAAGCCGGCAAGAGTGTGGCTGTTGCGCTGAGGCGATGGTGTAACGAAACTTGACTGAGTCACTGCAGGATCAGGTTTGCGGTCAATAGCTGTAATTGGCTCTGTGTGTTGAGCAACGATTCGTAAAGTGGAATGACCTGGTTTTGCGGATCATACGTGGGGAAGCCAGCGCGAGCCCAGGAAGCGTAGACGAGCGCGTAGTTATAGTATGCGTCGATTACCAGCTGCTGGTCAGCGCTAGCCTGCTGAAGGCTTCGCGCGAGGCGAAATCGATCAAGAGCGGTCGCGAAGTCTGTTGCATCCTTTAGCTTTCCTTCCCAGAGTTGGCCGCGCCAAATCCCGCGCTCATAGGTGTAGCTAAGATCAGCGCTGAGAGTTTCAATGGAATTGACTGTGCTCTCGTTCAATAAAGCAATCTCGGTTCCCTCGAAATAGTAACCTCCTAATCCACCGCCAGGAATAGTGATTGCCGTCCCACCATCAACCGAGATCGCTGCAGATCCACCCTCAGTGATATCGTTGATCACAAGATGGTGGAAAAGCGGTGTAAGGTTTAGCCGTTGCACATGGAGATCTTCGCCGCGCGTCGTCCAATCGGAAGGCCAATTGGCAGGAACCGAACCGCGTGGAGTATTCCAGAGATCATCGAATTCCTGTTGTGTCGGCGCAACGCCGCTGATGAGGGACGCGGGCAAGGGCAGGAACTGGCTGGAGATAATCATAATCCGCATGTTCTGAGGTTGGACGGATGATCCGTCCCCGGTTTGCGCATACGGAAGGATGCCACTTTGACCTCCAACCGAAATGGCGGGATCCCAGAGATAGATGCGTGGCTGCTGGCCTACCGATGTCGTCACTTGGCTAAGTGGGACATCCAATTCATCGGCGATGAGCTGGGCCCACGTCGCTTCGCCAGGGATCGATTTGTCTCCAAGTATCTTGTCCTCGAGAGCTTCAGCAATGGCAGCGAGAGCCTTGGACTCTTTGGTAGAACTCGCCCTGTTGATCCTCGCTACGATCGAAGGAACGGTCATCGAGGCGATGATGGAAATGATGGCCATGACACCCAGCATCTCAAGCAAGGTAAACCCCGCTCTCCCTTGTGGTGACGATCTTGCGATATTCATCGGTCTCGAAATCCTTACCCCTTGGCACCTGTCATCATCTCCACGATCGGCATGAAGATCGAGAGGGCAACTGTTCCGATGAGTCCAATGATAAAGAGCATCAGAATCGGTTCAAACAGGCTGAAGATCTTCTTGGTCTGTCGTGGGATCGCCTGACTGTAAAATTCAGAGGCGTTCTCCAGGGCGTCTTCGAGAAAGCCAGTGCCCTCACCAAGTGCCACCATCTTGATGACCATCTCGGGGAAGACTTTGTGCTTGGCGAGAGCTTCGCTAAAATCCACCCCGGCTGTCACATCCGTTTTAACCTGCCGGAGAGCGATTTCCACGACTTTGTTGCCCACCAGTTCCCGGCAATGGTGCAATGAATCCAGCACTGGCAATCCGGCCCCCACAAGGCTCGATAAGTTGTGAGTCAGGCGGGACATCGAGATCATAATGTTGAGCTTTCCAAAAGCAGGAAGCATCAGCATCATCCTATCATACTGCAGCGCGAACCATTCGTAGCGTTTGCGGCCGAATCTGGTTCCATACTTTGTGCCGAAGAACGCAATTACCCAGATCCACCAAGTATCCTTGGCGAAATCACTCGATTGGAAGACTATCTTGGTCACGAGAGGAAGCTCCAGCTTGAGAGTATCCAGGAGGACGACGAATTTCGGAATCACGAGGGTGAAGAGGAGCAGGATGAATCCGCCCATCACCACCAGAATAATAATGGGATAAATGGTCGCCTGACGGATATCGGCCTGCATTTTTTCCTGCCATTCCTCGAATTCGCGCAGGTCCTTGAAGGTGGCTGGAAGGTTGCAGCTCATTTCCCCGGCCCGCACCATATTAACGACATTGGGCGGGAAGGCTGCTGGAAACCCATCTAAGGCTTCAAAGAACATCATGCCGGATTTGACCTTGCGCTCTACCGTGCCCAACGCTTCCTTCAGCTTGTGATTTTTGCACTCGCTGGCTGCTGTTGTCAGCGATTCCACGACGCTGAGACCAGCATTCACTTGATAGATCATCAAGTTGTAGAAGTCGATCATGTCCCGCCTCGAGATTCTTGAAGTGCCCTTCTTTTTAGTCTTCTGCTTCACTGCTTTTTGCAGCGCGAAGCCCATCTCGGTCAGCTTTACCTCAAGTGTCCCCTCGTCCGGAACCTCCATGGCTCCGTTAACACTCTTCCCGTCCTTTGTATTGAGAGCTATGTAAT
>JBNMNB010000363.1:0-5598 GCA_051270635.1 Verrucomicrobiales bacterium
CATCCTGCCGACACCACTGGGACTGGGAAATATTGTGGTAAATGCGGAAGAAATCGGGGCCTGCATTCCGGATACAAATGAATGGTTGTTTGCTGACCTGAATCTGTCGTTTGAAGCAGGCAGTTGCACGGGTGTCATCGGGCGCAATGGCTTGGGGAAAACCACGCTGTTGAGGATTCTGTTAGGACAGCAGAAACCGCTGGCGGGAAAGGTGCAAATTGGCAAGCGCACGGTGTTCAATTACATTGACCAGCACCGCGTCGAACTGGATGGAAACAATAGTGTGCTGGATGAAGTGGCTGGGAAGACAGACTTCGTGCAATTCGGAGCCGAAAAAATTTCTGTGCGCGCTTATTTGAAGCGGTTCCTTTTCACGGATGATCGGATTCACATGCGCATTGATGTCTTGTCTGGGGGCGAACGCAATCGCGTCGTGCTGGCAAAAATTTTGCGTAATGGCGGCAATTTTCTAATACTCGACGAGCCGACCAATGATCTCGACTTGCAGACATTACGCGTGCTGGAAGAAGCGATTCTGGCCTTCAATGGATGCGTGCTGGTGGTGAGTCACGATCGCTATTTTCTCGACCGTGTCTGCGACCGTGTGATCGCGTTTGAAGGCGATAGTGAAGTATTCGTTTCGGAAGGGAATTACAGCTACTACCACGAGAAGAATCGCGAGCGCCTGAAGGCTCGGCAAAGGGGGGCTGCGCAGGCGAATTCCGGGGCGCAGAAAAGCCTGTCAGCCGCCGCAGTCGCCAAGCCGAAAGCACCCGCTCGCAAATTGAAATGGAAGGAAGAGCGGGAACTTGAGCAGATGGAGGAAACGATTCTAGCCCGTGAAGAAGAAGCAGCGGCGATCGAGGAAACGCTGAATACACCGGATTTTTACGCCGAAAATTCTGATAAAGTGCCTGAGCTGACGGCAAATCTGAAAGCAAAGAAAGCTGAAGTCACAGGGCTCTACAGTCGCTGGGAAGCGCTGGAATCGATCAAATCAGAGAGCGAAGCGGCAGGTTAGGAGACGATGTCCATAGAATTGCATCCGCGAATCCGCTTCGTGCGGATCATCGGTAATGCTACGATTTTCTCCAATGGCAATGGGAGATCAACCAATGTGGCGGTCCGCGATGCTCGTGAGAGGCATCGGGGTGCCGCCACTCGTTTTCTGCGCCCTGATTCTGGTGTCGGGTAGCAGCGCCTGTGCCGATGTTTTCAGCAACCTGCGAGCACTCGGAAACCGGTCATTGGTAGGTGCGCCAGCAGTGGTGGCGGCAGACCTCAATGAAGGGCCAAAGGGGATCGTAGCCGCAAATTTTGATGGCAATGATGAGGCGCGCGCAGATTTGGCAACGAGTAATCTGGACGGAACGATTACTCGGCTTCACTATGAACCATCGGGCGAGGCGTCGGTGGTGTCGCAGACTGAGCATATCGAGACAGGCGCACGGACATTACGCGGAATTGCTGCAGGCGATTGGAATGGCGATGGCATCGATGATCTTGTCGCCGCCGCTCCTTTCGAGGGGCGGCTGCATTTTCTAATCTCTGGAGCTGAAACGGAACTCTTTTCGATTGAAGCGTGGATTGGAGTGCGTGCCGTGGTAACGGGAGATTTTAATGGCGATGGTGTGCTGGAGATCGCTGCTGCGGGCCCAAATGGTGGACTTCGCATTTATGCGGGAGACGCACAGTCGGGGTTTTCTGAATCTGTTAGTCTGCCGGAGTTCTCAGTCGAAAGCTCGGTGCAAAGTGCTGATTTTCCGGGCCCGCACTATGCACTGGCGACGTTCCGCCGCTCGGGCAGCGCAAGCGATTCCATTGCCATTGCCCATGCACAAGAATCCAGTGTGTGGGTGCTGGATCCTGTTGTAGATGAATCCAGAATTCAATTCTCTAATCCTGTCCGAATAGAAATTGGCGTGATCCCACATGCGTTGACTGTGGCGCCGCTGGGCAAGGATGCGCTGCAGCCATCACTGGTCGTCGCCAGTAAACGCTCCAATTCCGTGCACATCTTTTCGCCGCCGCCGACGGGTGGTGACTTCGCGCTCGCAGAGGAACAGGTAGTTTCTATTCCCAATGGGCCACGCGCTGTTGGTGCCATCGACATGGACGGCGACGGCGGCAATGAGTTGGCTGTGGTCTTGCGCGATGCTAACAAAGTGGCCTTGTTCAATGCGGATGATAACGAGTGGTTGACGTTTGACTTTGAAGTCACCGTCGGCAGGAGCCCACGGGAGTTGGCGATCGCAGATGTCAATGGGGACGGGCTGCCCGACCTTGCGACGATCAACCGCGTCAGTGAAGATGTTACCTTGCTGCTGAATGCGCCTGACTCAGGTGCGTTCGTGGAGCTGCCTGGAAATGTGCAATTGAATGGCCAGGTCGTCGATGTGCGGTTGGGAGATATCAATGGCGATAGTGTTGCCGACACGCTGCTGCTGCTGCGCGATGGCGGGCTGTATGTGATTAACGGAAGTCATGACGGGCAGATTGGCAGTGTGCAAAAAGTGGAGTCACCGGCAAGTGCTACGATTCAATCTTCGCAATTGACGGTCGGTGACTTTAACGATGATGATCTTGCAGACGTCGCGATTGCTGAGTTTTCACGATCGGCTGGGCCGGGCAGCATTCGTATCCTGACTGGAACAACGGCGGGGCTTCAGGAATTGGCTTCGGTGAGCCTTCCGGTGGACGAACAGGCTAGGTTACTTTCAATCAAAGCCGCCGACTTTGATGGTGATCAATACGAGGATCTTGTCGTAGGTTACAGCCGGGCGCGTGCGGCGATTCTACGAGGATCTGGCGACGGTACGTTTGAGTTCGTCGAGTCCCTTCCGTTTGTAAGTGGTGCGCGAGAACTGGCGGTTGGGGATTTCGATGGGGATGCTGATGCTGACGTTGCGGGCGCGGATTACTTTGGAGAAATCGTATGGCTGGAGAATCAGGCCGAAGGTAGAGAAATGCGATGGGGGACAATGACTACCGAACGTGCGGATCCGACATTTTATGGCGCGGGTGCACTGTCGCTGCGATCGTCAGGGCAAACTGAAGAGGTGGAGGGGGATGGAAGATCCGTGCTCATGGGGACGAGCACTGGATTGTTCCTTTTCGAAGATTCGTTTGCGACGGCACGGGCGCTGCAGCCTGAATCGAAGGCAGTAGTGGGTGCGTTCGCTGTTGGGGATTTCAATGGTGACAACCTGCCCGACATTGCCTGGGTGTGCCTGCCTCAGCAGTGTCTTGTAATTCTGAATGGGAACAGTGATCGAACTTACCAGGAAATTCTTCGAGTGCCGATTCCTGATACGCAGAAACTGGTTGTCGGGGACGTTGATGGCGATGACTTGGATGACCTCGTCGGCCTCGGCGATGACCTTTGGTTCGCGTTCAGTGGATCGATGCCAGGAGAAAGGCCGGAGCCGCAGTTGCCTGATGAAAGGTTCCAGGCGGATTCAGTTGTCATCAATGAACTACTGGCGAAAAATGACTCGATCAAGCTGCCTGTTGAAACCGGTGGGCGACCGGATTACGTGGAAATTTTTAATGGCTCACTGAATGCCGCGAACCTGACTGGTTGGAAATTCAGGCTGACGAAGCTGACGCTCGAAGGTGCTTTCGAAGAAACCTGGGACTATGCGTTTCCAGATGATCTGGTGCTCGAATCTGCACAGCATCAGTTGATTGTCTTTCGCTCAGGATCAGGAGACGAAGTGGAGTCGTCGCTGCACACTGGGTTCACATTGCCCCGGCGAGGCGGAGTTCTCGAATTGCTTGATGCTACTGGTGAGGTGGTGAACGCCGTCACCTACGCTAACCAAATCGCGGACGTTTCGCTCGCTCGTGTGCGCGATGGACATCGTCAGTTTCAGCTGAATGCATCTCCAGACCCTGGGTTGCCGAACTTTGGCATCGGCGGTGCGGTGCTGGAAAAGTTGCCCGAGATTGAACTCCGACGAATCGACTATGCGGCGTTCACTGAGTCGACTCCGTGGCATGTCACGGCATCGTCCAGCGATGCAGTGGAGATTGCCGCGCTTTCATTGGTATATCAGGTGTCGGGACAGCAGATGAGTAACCCCAATCGCCTGCGCCTGGTAGATGATGGTGAACACGGCGACGGCGCTCCACAGGACGGAGTGTTTGGTGGATCAATGATCAATTCCTTTGTGCCAGGCAGTGAGGTTTTATTTTATCTGGAAGCTGTCGACTACTCAGGTGCCGTTTCCACTTTGCCGAAGGATCCAGAGGAGGAACAATTTCACGTGGCGGTGGATGCAGCTGACTTGTCAGTGGAAATTTCAGAAGCGGTTGCAGTCAATGAGACGGGGATTGTCGATGAAGGGGGAGCTGTTGAAGACTGGGTTGAGTTGAGGAATGCGGGTGAGCAACCCGTGTCGCTGGATGGTATCGAATTGACTCAGGGACTATTCGAAGAAGCAGGGACGTTCGCATTTCAAGCAGGAATCGTATTGCAACCTGGAGAGTATATCGTGGTTTTTCTCGATCGTGATCCCGGGGAGGGCATGTTTCATGCACCCTTTCGGCTGAATGCATCTGGAGAGGATCTGGTTCTGCGGCAACGCCTGGAGTCCGGTGCGGTGCAATTGGTAGATGTCCTCCAAATTCCGCCATTGCAAGAGGATCAATCATTCGCACGAATAGGATCGGCCGGGGTCTTCCAAATAGGACGCCCCAGTCCGTGGCGACAGAATCTCAGGGCTGATATCGCGCTGATTCGTGACCGAATGGATGATACGCAGTTGTCACTGGTCTTTAGATCTCAGCCTGGGAAGATTTGCGTTCTTGAGCGCTGGGAGCCGAGTATATCCGAGGAGTGGCAAATGGTGGAACGCTTCGACGGCAGGGGAATTGAACAATCTCGAACCGTGTCGGCGGCAGGAGAATCTTACTATCGAGTTCGTCACGAATAATACCTGAGATGCCCGATAAAACTGACACCATCCCAGCGTCGACCACGAACCGAGCATCATCTGATGCGCAGTGTGGTATGCAAGTGGGAAACTCGTATACGGGTTCCCCGGGAAATCGGGAAGTGCAGTTGTTCGAGCGCATGGGAATGGGGGACAGTGGTGCTCTTGAGGAACTCTATCAGATCTACTCAAATCCACTTTACTCTTACGCCTTCAAGATGCTGACGAATCAAGAGGAGGCGGAAGAAGTGCTACAGGATACCTTTGTGAGACTGTGGAAAAAGGCGACAAAATTTCGCCCTGAAGTGTCGAAGCCCTTTACCTGGTCGACGATGATACTGCGTGGGCTATGCCTTGATCGACTACGCAAACGAAACGTGCGCTCGCGCATTGTTGTAGTGGAGCTTTCTATCGTTGAAAATCTTGCCTGCAGCAGCCCGAAAGGAATTGAGCGACTTTATTTTAGCGAGCTTACCAGTAGAGTCCGCAAGGCCCTGCAGGGAGTGAACGCCGAAGAAAGGCAGTGCCTTGAATTGGCAATTTTTGGCGATGCCACGCATCCGGAAATTGCAGAGAAACTAGGGCAACCGTTGGGCACGGTGAAGTCGAGAATTCGGCGAGGCTTGATCAAACTTAGAGAACTTTTGAAAGGAATCCATGA
>JBNMNB010000364.1:0-5549 GCA_051270635.1 Verrucomicrobiales bacterium
GACGACTGTCGCGGTTTGACAGCTGGATGCCGTTGCGCTGGCGCAGCGGCGTGTCGTTGAGCAGAAAACACTCGGCCACATGTGCCTTGACCGAGAATTGCGTGCTTCTGGATCCTCTGCCGCTGCCAACCGCCAGGCAGTGGCACTATTGGATTCCATCATTGCTGACGTGGCAAAACGCCTTCCCGCACGCGTGAATTCAGCAGATCCGGCTCAGGCAAGAGATTGCTTCAAGGTCATCGAAACAATCCTTGCAGAGCGCCAGTTTTACGTTGCCATTCCCACCAGTGCGCTGATGGACACCCTGATCCCGTCACCTCGACCTGCCACAGGCAAACGGCTTACGCATGAACGTCGCGACCTGGTTGGTAAGAGCCATGACACAGCCAGCCATCGCATGGACTGTGACACGGGATCATTGATCTACGCAGCCGTAGGCGAAGCACTCAAGTTGCCAATCGTCGTCGTCGAAGCGCCGGGACACAAATTTGTGCGCTGGAAACTCAGTGGACGTCAATATGTCAACTGGGACACCAATGCTGCACGCGAGTATTCGAACGATGCCTTCCGCAAGGGGAAAACGCTCACTTACAAAACAACTATCTCGCGCGCAGAAGAGGCTGCTGGAAAATTTCTGACTGCTCTGACACGTGACGATGTCCTCGCCTATCATCGCAATATCGTCGCCAGTATTCATGAGAAAAAGGAAGCCTATCGCCAGGCCGAGAAAGAATACCTGAGCGCGCTCAAGGTTCGCCCGCACGACTCACTTGCAGCAAATAATCTGGCCTGGATCTACCTCGACCACCATCCACTGCGGTCGTCGGCCAATGTGCGCACCGCTCTGCAACTTGCGCAGAAGGCCACCTCCATCCTGCCGAGAAACCCCGACTACCTGGACACACTTGCCCGCGCCTATGCCGCCAACAACCAATTCGAACAAGCCATCGCCAGCGAGCGCAAAGGCTACAACAACCGCGAGCACATCACGTTATTTCAACAACGCAAGGCGTACTGAAGCCCTCATCGCCCGGCTTTTTGCCAGAGGCAGCAAGTGACACGAAGGGGCAGCAAATCCCTGTCCTCTTCAGCCCGTAGCCTCCACTGCGTCAACACTAACATTACCCCTCCTATCAGTCATGACCGCCAGTCACATGAAAATTGCCGTCGGCCTTGGAATCGCAGCACTTTTCCCCGCAGCCTACCATTGGAAAAACTGCTATGAGACAGCTGCACAGATTGAACAGACTGCGGTTGTCCCACTAATCAGTGAGGCTGCCTTGCAGGAGTCGAAAGCCCTGCCTGTTGACATGGCAAGCTCCCCTGCAGTAGCAATTCCATCTGACGGGGACAACCGATCCACAGCCACCACTCCTGAATCGCCGAAAGATTGGCAACAGCAACTTTCTCGTAATTTAATTACCGACCTGTCCGATCCCGAGTGGAAAATTCGCCGCGGTACGGCCTCCACGCTCATCAATGGCGACGTCCCGGCAGCACTGGCAGTCCCAGCTTTGATCGACACTCTGGCGGACGAAGAATGGCATGTACGCAAAGCCGTCGCCCAGGCATTGACATCCTACGGTGAAGAAGCGGTCCTCGCCGTGCCTGCATTGGTCACCGCGCTGGAAGATGAAGAGTGGCACGTACGCAAACCCGTAGCCGAGGCACTGGCATCCATTGGGCCTGCTGCTGCCGATGCAGTCCCCGCCCTCGGATCTCATTTGTCGGATGAAGAATGGCAAGTGCGAAACGCCGCCGCCATAGCTCTGGCAGCAATTCCCAGCGAGGAAGCAGTCACGGCTCTGAGTCGTTCACTCACCGACGAGGAATGGCACGTCGCGGCCAATGCCTCCATGGCACTCGCCGAAGTAGGGGCCAAAGCTGAACCTGCAGTCGACTACCTCGTGAATGCGCTGCAGCATGAGGAATGGCATGTCAGGAACAACGCCGCCTTCGCACTCGGAATGATCGGAGCAGAATCCGCCATCGATGGATTGAAATCGATTCTGAATGATGAAGAAGCAAAAGTCAGTGCAACAGCGCAAGATGCCCTGCGAAAACTTCAAGGTATAGATTCGAAAAAATGACACCAACCTCACCATTCACCACATAAAGCGTTGATATGCTGATCGTTATAGAATCCTTCACAGGGTGCGGGACAAAAAAGTTAAGCAGCCTCGGGACGAACCCATCTTCGCGCTTTTGCTTGCTTTGAGTCGAGGAGTCGTTTGCGGACCAGCCATGCGGCATTGAAGTGAGGCCCGATGATCAAACTTCAAAGACTCAGGAGGTCTTCGGCTCCGATCTCGCTCCAGAACATGCCGGATTGTTTGAGGCGACGGCCAATAACGGTTTTGCAGCCAGCCTCAATGATTCCGCTACCGATGAAGTAACCATTGGCCTGGTATTCTTCGTATTGGGTGCGGGAGACGTGGCTTTGAAGATAGTCGATCTCGCTCTGGATGGCGGTGCGCTTGGGATCGGGCCATTCGGGTGCGCGGCGAGCAGGACGGTGACTTCGGTAAGCATGGCGGCGGGACTGTCCTCTTTCATGTCCTTGCACCATTGAGTTTGCTGGAGGGCAGCCTCCGTCGGATCGGTGTCGTGAAGGGCTTTGGCGAGTTGGCCAACGTGTTCGCAGGCATGGTAGAAGTCGAGTATCTCGAGGGCTCCGGGGAAGTTCAGGCGACAGTTTTCCCAGACCCAAGCGGCACCGTCACCGATGTAGCCGATCTGCTCTGCCCGGCCCAGCCCGCGGCGCACGGCTTCTTGACGAAGCAGTATGCCAGCATCGCGGCATCCCTTGAATGTGCCCACGTAGCTGGTGGAGTCGGGGTCGCGCAGAGGTTGGCCCTCTTGATCCAAACCGGTCTGGGTGTAGACACAACCAAGCTTGGCTTCGCGGGTGCGGGCGCTACCGTCCTTTTGCTTGCCGGAGCGTCCGGCCAGAGCCTCACGGCGCATGGGGACACCGGTGCCGTCAGCGCTGACATAAAGGACGGGGATCGACGCGCTGGAGCCCAATGGCGTTGTAGATGCAGGAGGGAGGCCGGCGAGAGCTTCCTTGAGGGTAGGCACTTCGGAGACGGGAACGCGGCGGCTGACATTATGCCCATTCTCCCATGCCTGGAGCTTGAAGTAGGGGCCGAGACGAATGGCATCAGTGCCGCTCTTAGCGGTTCGGGTTCGGTACTCTTCGGTGAGCTTGCCGCGTTGCATTGTGGTGATGTCGGAGATTTGCTTGAGCAACGATTGAGTGGTTGGCGGATGGTTGGTTTGCATCGTATAGAATGTCTAGGATACTAGACATTCTCAAGGCCAAATAAAAAGGAGCGTGGAGTGCCTTACTTACATTTTTGTCCCGCACCCTCCTTCACATTTGCCGGTCGGTTATTCCTCTACATTGGGCCAGAAAAAACCTAAACTCCTTTAACTTTAGGGGAATATCCGGCCTCCGCGCCCCCTCCGTTGTTAGATCACTCATCAATCAGCCATGAATTTCCGAATGAATCAGTTTCTCCAATCATCGAACGCTGCCCGCAGTGCCATCGCTGCTCTCGTCTGTGGCGGATCAATGGTGGCACAGGCAGATCCTCAACCCGAGTTCGCATTACCCGATATTAACCCCGAATCTGAACGCTCGGGACAGGCAATTTCACCACGAAATTACAAGCAGCAGATTACCGCCTGGTATTTCGGACGTGAATGGTGAAGAACCTGCCAGAGCCAGTTTGGCTCTCTGGATTCGATCGCTCAGGAATTACAAGATGTCACCGACCTTCCTATCAAAGTCATCGGCGTGCATGATTTAGGGCAGTCTACAAATTCACGGATGTACACCGGCCGCAAATCGAGTTGGCTGCGCGAAGACGAAAACAATCGTCCATGGCAAACGTGGCGCATTCCGGTTTCCTCGAGGCCTGCACAAGAAGTACGCTGGAGGGATGTCGTTATTCTTGACGAGAACAACGAATTCTATGCCGTTCAAAATTTAACTGATGAGACGCTGTCCAGTGGCCCCAATCGGGATAAATTGACGAGTATATTGAGGGCAGCCGCGACTATATCGGATACTGACATCGATGGTATTCCGGATCGCTGGGAATTTGCCAACCTTGGCGGAATCGGCCCGGGTGCCAACACACGACTTTCTACCGGGCAGACCGCGCTCGTCGCGTATGCCCTTTCTCAGTCTCCTGTCGACTTCCGCCACGATCGCAATGTAATGGTTTCGATTATGACGGAGGGTAATAGCCGGTTTCTCGAAATGCATTACCGCCGCCGACTGGGTGGTGAGGGCCAGCGCTTGATCTACCAGCCACAATTGTCGGTAGATGGCGAAACTTGGACTTCCTCAGAAGGTGACTGGATGGAGGTTTCCGCAGAGAATCCCTGGGATGGCAGCGGAACTGAGATCGTAACCACGCGAACACCTGTTACTGAGGCGACGCCCATGATCCTTGGACGAATCAAGATAGAGTCGCCGCTCTAGATCTTTCGAGATCAGCAAATGAAATACTCCCCTTTCCTCACAGCTTCCTTGTTGGCGGCTGCCTGCATTGGCAATGTCCTGGCGCAGGATCCAGGCCTTAACAGGCGTCAGAGCGGGCTGCTCGATCCTTTAGTCAGGCCAGAATTGAGTGGGCAAACGCGCATTCTGCCTGAATCTTCCGCTTCTAGTGAAGCCTCACCATTGCAGACAATCGACGACTACGGAGAGCAGGAGATTCTGGTTAGAGTCGACGAATGGCAGCCGTGGGCATTTGGCACCAGCCTTGGCTACGAGTATCAAACCAATGCAGCACTGAGTCCTGAGACCGAGGTCGAAGACTACTTGTTCCGGGAATCTGCTTCAGGACGGGGCACATTTTCGATCACAGATACGTTCTACCTTGATATCGGCCTGCAGCAGCAGCTGTATCGATACAATGAACTCGACATCCTGGATTTCGATCGGATCGACACCGACGCCGGGATCCTGTGGGTGTTACCGGAGGCATTGCCATCGGTTCTCGCAGGTTCGGTGCTGACGGTAAAAGGCGGATGGTATCGCATGTCAGAAGCGGGCGATTTTAGCGAAGAATTATTTGCCAATGCCGGAGTCAGTGCCGGGCTGCTCAAAAGTATTCCGCTTGGTCGCAACCACTCACTTCTGATCAGCACCACAGCCGATGTCAGCCTCTATGCAACTGACGATGCGCCGCAGCGGCATGAATACGCAGCCCTACTCGCGTGGCAGGCACAGTGGTCTCCCCATTGGGAAAGCAGTTTATTCGTGCGCACCGCCTTGTTCAACTACGACTCCCACGATGACTGGAATACCACATTCGCCGCCAGCATCGACTACGTGGCCGCCCAGTGGTGCCGAATTGGCATCAGCAGCAATCTCATTTTCAATGCCTCAGACGTCGACGCCTTTGACTACGAAAATGTCGGCGTCGGTGCCAACCTGAGAATGTCCCTGCGATTCTGAACATGACTACAAACCGTTCTCACTTTCGACTACTTCACCTTGCCATTATCGCAGCTTGCTGGAGCGCAGTGCC
>JBNMNB010000365.1:0-5460 GCA_051270635.1 Verrucomicrobiales bacterium
GGAGAGGTAAAAAAGGCGAAAGCGGCTTACCGTGAAGCATTCGAAATGCCTGCCATTGAGGCGGCAGAACAGATTGCGTTACGAGATAGCTATCAGGGGTTTCGCAGAGAGACTCGACCGACCCTCAGCGCAAGTGTAACCGCACGGAATGAGGATGCGGGCAACACCTTGAGCAGCGAGATCGAGGCCCGAGTTCCATTCGGTGCGGGATGGGCAATCGGCGCTGAGGCCAGCCACATGGAAACTGACGGAGACAACCGCCAGGAGATTCTCGCCACTGTAGAGAAAAACTGGGGGCCCGGATACTTTGCGCAAGTGAAAGCTGGCACCAATGACGGGACAACAGCTTACGCTGCAGCGATCGGCAAAAAGAAGCGCGCCCTGGGATCGACCGCCTGGACTGCCAGTTACCATAAGAACGAAACGGCAGATGACACCGCCGAGCTTTCGTCTGAAGGAGGAGTCCAGGAAAGAGCGGCGATCGATGTGCAGCACGATGTGACCCCGAGTTTGCGCCTCACCGCCGGCAGCGGGTATCGAAGCGTAGAGACTGGCAAAAAAGATCTCGGCAGCGGTTATGATCTCAACGTTGAAGCCGCCTATGGCTGGAATCTGGCAAACAGTCGACAGCGTGCATTCGAAGTTGCTTATGTGACTGACGCTTCCAGTTTTGACAATAAGACTGCGGACTCTCGCAGCGCAGTCACCGCCGCGGCAGACGTCGAGGGAGAACTGATTGACTCCGATTATCACCGCCATGGTGCTGAAGTTCGTTGGTTCGGAAACTACGGAAAGATCGAACCTTACATGATGGCTGGAGGATACTACCGAGTCGATGAAGGTTCCTTCGAATACGAAGTTGGAGGTGGACTTGACTACGATGTCAATGAAGACACCACCATCTATGTCCGTGGACATTACAATTCCAGTGGTGAAGGGCAGAACACCGGCGTGGGAATCGTAGAGGGACAGATCGGCGTCGAGAGAACGTTCTAGCTTACGCTCAATCTCGTGTCGTCACGATTGCTTTTCTCCTTGTTCTAACGCCAGCAGAAAACGTTTTCTCCACAGTCCGCCGCCGTAACCTGTAAGCTGACCATTGGCACCGATGATGCGATGGCATGGCACGACAATGGACAGGCGATTCTCGCCCACGGCACGCGCGACGGAACGCACGGCTGTTGGTTTTCTCACAGCTTCCGCCAGCCCTCCATAAGTCCACGTTTTACCCGGAGGCACGTTCAAAAGCGCCTGCCAGACAGCCTCTTGATGAGGACTCCCCGGAAAACGTATGGGCGTGTGGAATTCTGTTCTGGTTCCTTGAAAATACTCAGCGATCTCGCCACTCATACGGTCGGTCACTGAAGTAGTGCCTGGGAAAAAAACGGCGCCAATGCGCTTCTCCAATGAATCAAATTGGGTCTCAAGCATGCGTCGATCCCAGAACTCTATGAGGTAAATCGCTTCGTCGTCTCCAGCCACCATGATTGGGCCTAAGGGCGATGCCACCTGTGTGACTGTCAGGCGTTTTTTTTCTATTGCCTTCGATGGTGAGACACCCGTCTTACGCCGAATGGCGTCGCAGAATCCGCTGACCGAATCAAAATCAGCGTCCATCGACGCCTCAATGATGTCGGATCCTTCTTGGATCCTGGAGAACGCCTGCCCTAATCTTCTGGAGCGAAGGTAAGCGACGAACGTCATTCCGTAAGATGCTTGAAACCATCGCCGCGCCCGCGCCGGGTCAATTCCACTCGAACGCAAATCTTCGGCAGTCCATCTACGAAGTGGATCCCTGTCGACGGCATCCATCAGCGGTTTGAGCCAATCTGGAAGCCCACCTCCCATCCCCAATGCCTCCAACGGAGTGCATCGCTTGCAAGGACGGAAGCCGGCAGCAAGCGCATCCCCTGCTCTGGGAAAAAACTCAACATTTTCCTGTTTCGGTTTCCGCGCCGGACAAGTAGGCCGACAGAAGATTCCAGTTGTCCGAACACCTGTCAGGAAGATTCCCTCGAAGGAAGCATCGCGGCTGACGAATGCTTTGAACATCGTCGCTTCATCAGGGAGCAGCTGTAGATCTGATTGATTCATGTCGGCAATGTAGTGGAAGCGTGGCGATCGCGGCCACCGATTTTGTTACACCGAATTATTGCGCCGACACAACACCATGAGAGCGACGAAATCGTAGAGGGAATGGGCGACGATGGGGGCAGCCAAGTCTGGCCCGGAGTTCCGCCAGACGACGCCAAGAAAGACACCGATCACGCCTGCGATGGCAACGTATGAGATGGAAACAGGATGCATCAATCCGAAAACGAATCCGGTTAGTAGCAGGGCAACGATTGGTGAAAAGTATTCGAGAGCGACAGTATGTATCAATCCACGCGTGAGCATCTCCTCCCCTACTCCGGCACCGATTGAGATGACTGCCAGTCCGATGATGCCACACGGGGCGAGGAACTTCTGAGCGAAGTGCCTTGTCTTAGCCGCAAGCTCGGCAATCGGCCCAATTGACCAACGAAGCAGACACGCCAGAACTATGAGCATTGGCAGAGTGGCGACAACACCGGTCATCATTCCCCGCAATGAAACTAACGCCGTTTGAGTGACATCAACGCCAATTAATTTGCCGATCCCCCAGGCAACCAACCCTAATCCAAACTCAAAACTGGCTGCAAAAAGCAGCGTTCGCCATGCCAGTCCGTCAGCTGGAAACCAATGCGTCATCAATCAATTCTCACCCCAGAATTGCGTTATCCTCGCCTTCAAAAATTCGGCACTTCGAGCCAACTGATCGATCCCATCGACGCCATCTTCGATGCTGATCCACCCATTAAACCCAACGCTCTTCAGAATTCCGAAGATCGCATCATAGTCATTTAACCCTTCACCTATCTGCCCGTGACGGAGTCGCTTTGCATAGCCTTCAGCCCCCGTTTCTTCGCGCCTTAAATCATCTAGAGTTCCCTCAGCAAGGTAGCGATCACTGGCGTGCATCGTCACTACCCTATCCGCAACTCGTCGCAGAAGCTCAAGCGGATCTTCGCCTGCCAGGAACGTATTGCTGGGGTCATAATTAACGCCAAAATTCGGGTGATCGATGCGCGCCACTATTTCACAGAATATGTCCATCTTCTGCGCAAATTCCGGATAGCTCCAAAAATCATCTTTGTAGTGATTCTCCATGATCAGCGTGATTCCATGTTCTTCCGCCAGTGGCAGACAAGCTCCGATCGAATCGACGGTGTATGCGATCCCCTCCTCAATGGAAATCTCTGGCCGCCGCTGGCCGGACAGAACCCTGCAATAACTGGCTCCCATGGCAGAAGCCATCTTCAGCCACCCCTTCTCCTTTTCGATCTCTGCCAGACGAAAAGCCGGATCAGGATGCGTAAAATCCGGTGAACAACAAAGCATCGGCACACACATTCCCGTTTCCTCCACCGCCGCTCTAAGTGCGCTCCAATTGCCCGGATCCTGCATTTCAAGGAATCCACTATACCATTCCAAGCCATCAACACCGAGCGGTCGGGCAAGGTCGATCCATTCTTGCACTCGCATTTCGCCCGATTTACAGAGGGATTGCATATAGGCTTTTGGGAAGGCAGCGAGTCGAGGCATTTGGAATATAGAATTAGGAATATAGAATTTGGCTATGGAGCAGATTGCCAGTTCAGACTAGGGACTCAGGCGTTATCAGTGCAACAAAAAGCCCCGGATTTCTCCGGGGTTGATTGAGGTTCACAAAGTAAAATTGCAAATGAAACATGAGTCCCATCAGACAATTTGGTCAGTGAGTTACTGGAAGAGACGATATCCAGTAAAAATCACTTACCCTTCTTGACTTTAGCCCAGCGTGCTTTCTGAGCAGCGCGGATGCGTTCCAGCCCTTCTGGGCTAATTTTACGCTTCCCGCCTTTGCGTTTGGCAGCTTTCGTTTTGGTTCCGCCAGCAGCAGCAGCCTTGGCACCGCTACCTTTAGGACGGCCTGGCGGACGGCCTGGCGGACGGCCTGGCGGGCGACCTGGCGGGCGGCCTGGCTTCTTCTTGGGTGCTACCGGAGCAGAACCTGTTAGGATTGCATCAAGCTGAGCCTGAAGCGATTCGATCTGATCGCGAATATCCGCAGCGTTGCGGAGTGCGTCAGCACTTATATTACTGAGGGGATGGTCACTCATACGGAGCTATAGTCGGCGGGAACCTATCACTGTCAAGGGACAACACTCTTATTAGTCGCGCCTAAGAAACACCCCTCCCAACAGACATAGAAGAATCACACTCTTATTCTAATCGAACGACTTATGGATTACTGGCTGGCTCTGATTCCTCTGAAACAATAAGATGCTTCAGGGTCAATCCCTGAACAGCAATGCTAAAAATGACGATGAAGTAGGTTGCCGTCAGAAATAGATTTCGCTCAGCCTCAGGAGGTATTGCCAATGCCAGTGCGACGGAGATACCGCCTCGAAGCCCTCCCCAGGTCAGCACCCTGACTGCACGCGGGCTAAATGGACGAGACCTTTTCATGAGAGAAACTGGAATGCCGACAGAGACGAATCGAGAGCCAAGGACGACAAAAATGGAGATGATTCCAATGATTATATGCGTGCGATTAAACTCTATTACCAGCAATTCCAACCCGATCAGAACGAACAACAGAGCATTGAGTATCTCATCTACCAATTCCCAGAATTTGTCGAGATGATCGCGTGTCGTTTCACTCATCGCAAATGACCGGCCATGATTCCCAATCATCAGGCCAGCAACGACCATCGCCAAGGGCCCTGAAGTATGCAAAACGGTGGCGAGACTGTAGCCTCCGGTTACAAGCGCCAAACTGATGAGCACTTCAATTTGATATTGATCAATGCTCTTAAGCATCTGATACCCCAAATATCCTAACACCAATCCCAACAGCACACCGCCCCCTACCTCGACAACGAACAACTCCCCGGCCTTGGCAATATCCAGATGCACGGTGCCAGTGGCCATTTGTTCGCGAGCCAACTCGAGCACAAAGAGGAACACCACAACACCTACGCCATCGTTAAAAAGTGACTCACCCGTAATCTTGGTTTCCAGCGACTTAGGTGCTCCGGCTGTTTTCAAGATTCCCAGGACAGCGACTGGATCAGTGGGAGCCACCAGTGATCCGAACAATAAACAGTAGATGAAGGGAACATTGCTGCCGTCCGATTGATGGATACCGAAAACTTGAAGCAGGTAATACATGATCGTCCCCGTCAGCACTGTCGAAATCATGACACCGATTGTCGCAAGAACGCCGATGACTTGCTTCTGCGACCTAAGGTCGTTCAGGTTTACATGCAGCGCACCTGCAAAAAGCAGATAGCCCAGCATGATTTTAAGCAAGGTGTCGTCAAAATCGACGGCATCCAGAATTGCCCTCGCCTGCTCCACTACAGCGCTGTTGAAGGAGCCGATAACGATCAGTAT
>JBNMNB010000366.1:0-5450 GCA_051270635.1 Verrucomicrobiales bacterium
AACGTGGGATTTTGCTGCAAGAAGTGCAAAGCGAAGTTCGACAAAGATCCTGACAAGCACATCGCAAAAGTGGAGACCGATAGCGCAGAGAAGAAGTAGTCGCCTCGTCAGTCACTGAAAAATCTTTTACCCCGGAGTATGCCCTGCGCACTCCGGGGTTTTTCTTTTCCCATTCACCCATTCGCCCCCCCATTCGTGACAACCAGCAGATCAGTCAGACGCGTAAAAGAGCTCGTATAAAACTGGAAATAACCCTTTCTTCTTTGCGCACCACTCACGCCTGACTTTATGCCAGAGGCCAACGATACCCCAGAAACCAAGACTAAGTTTTTCCATTCGACTCAGCAGCTCCACCTGCGCTGCGGTGAGGCACTGGATCAGTTCACACTTGCCTATGAGACCTATGGCGAGTTGAACGCTTCGATGGACAATGCGATCCTGTTGTTCCATGCTCTCACGGGAAGTCAGAATGCAGCGGGATTCACAGAAGCTGTCGAGGGAGTAGGCGAACGGTGGACTGAAGAATGCCAGACCGGATGGTGGGATGGATTCATCGGTGAAGGCAAAGCCCTCGATACTTCCAAGTATTTCATAGTATGCGCCAATTACCTGGGCGGCTGCTACGGATCGACTGGCCCCACATCCACGGATCCTGAAACGGACGCGCCATTCGCCAGCACCTTCCCGAGAATCGCCATTTCAGACATCGTCGACTCCCAAGTGCAACTGCTGGATTATCTAGGCATCAAAAAATTGAGAGCAACTGTCGGAGCCTCCGTGGGAGGAATGTTAGCGCTGAGCATGGCGACGCGCTATGCCGATCGCGTGGACAGCGTCGTCGCCATCGGCAGCGGTATGTCAACGCCACCGTTGCAACGCATTCAAAATTTCGAGCAAATTTTTGCCATTGAGTCTGACATCAATTTTAAGGGGGGCGACTACTCAGACGACTCTCCCCCGACCAATGGACTGGCCCTCGCCAGAATGATTAGCCATAAGACGTTCGTGTCACTGCGTGCACTTGAACGACGCGCGCGAGATGAGATTCAAGACACCACTGATGATCCATCGTTTTCATGGTATCATATTAACAAGAGCCTGGAGTCCTACATGCTCTACCAGGGGCGCAAGTTTGTGAAACGCTTTGATGCGAACACATACCTTCGAGTCGTCGACGCATGGCAACGCTTTGATCTGGTCGCAGAGGCCAAAGCGCGCTCACTTGAAGACCTCTTCTCACGATGCCGCGAACAGCGTTACCTGATATTCAGCATCGACTCTGACGTCTGCTTTTACCCTGACCAACAGGCGGAAATGGCGCGTACTCTCAGTGCCAATGGTGTCCCTAACATGCACATTACGGTTCACTCCTCAAAAGGGCACGATGCATTCCTGACAGAACCAGAACTTTTCACTCCGCACCTGGTGTATGCCCTTGAGCACTAACCCCCACCTGAAGAAGCAGGCACCTTGTCAGGCATCGCTGTATAACGCGCCTCAACACGCTCCACTACCGCAGTAGTAAGCCTCCTGGCAACACTCTCAGCAGAGGATCTGGCATCAGAATCCCCTTTCTCACTTGCTCCATAGTAGAGTTGATAGGCGCGCTCAAGATCGACCGGCACTCCATCTCCTTTCTCGACCATTCTACCGAGTCGAAACCAGGCTCCGGCATCGCCCTGCATCGCGGCCTTCTGATAGAGTTCGAGCGCCCTGGCAGGATTGCGCATTTCACCAAGTGACGTTTCATAAATCTCTGCAAGATCTCGCTGACAGGGTGCATACCCCTGGGTGGCTCCCAATTTGAGCCAGGCAGCAGCAGCGACCTGATCCTTGACCACTCCCTGCCCACTCACATAGCGGATGCCCATTCGGTGCTGCGCTTCCGCATAACCCGCTTGTCCAGACTTCTGGAAATTCTCCGCAGCCTTCGTTTGATCCTTTCCAATGCCGAATCCGTTCTCGTAGCAATTGCCCAAGCGAAACAGCCCAACAGGATTACCGCCAGCAGCGGCCTGCTGGTAGGCCTTCACTGCTTGAGAGATGTCTTTGTTAGTGCCCACACCCTCTTCAAGGGCAATTCCGAAATCTGCCTGCGCTGGTGAATACCCTTGATCCGCAGCGATGCGGAAGTGTTCGAACGCCTTGCGCGGATCAGAGTCTCTCAACAACAAGCCCAGGCGATGGCGCGCTTCTGCTGAATTCAGGGCAGCAGCTTTCTCATACCATCCAATCGCCGTCACTCGGTCAGGCGTGGATTTCTTTTTCATCGCCAGTGCTCCCAGATGGAGCATTGCCGAACTTGAACCATTCGCTGCTGCCTGATTGTAAAAAGTAAGAGCACGGGTCGGATTCGCTTCGCCCATGTCACCACCTTCCATCAGGACACCTTGATAGTAGAGTGACTCAGCGTCCCCTGCGCCGCCAGCTTTTTCAAACCAACGCATCGCCTCCGCAGGACTTGGATCAAGAGCGCCCGGAATTCCGTTTTTATGAAGTAGTCCTAACATTCGCATTGCACCACCCATGCCCTGGTCGGCGGCAGCTTTGAGCGACTCGATCCCACTATCCACTCGCTTGGTGCTGCCTGGCTGTGCGGTTTCGATTCGCAGGCGCCCCAGCGAATACTGTGCCGCCTCCCGCTTGCGCTGAGCAGCGCCAAAGAATGATTGCTCTGCCTGGAGGAGCGAACGAGTGACTCCCTTGCCATTGGCATAACACCATCCCATAAGATACTGGGCATCGGGATCTCGATCCTCACTGACAGCATCACGCAGAATCTGCACGGCGAGATCATAGCGCTGCGACTTCAGCAGACTCAACGCCTTCTCCACTTTTGCGGAAGGATTCTTGATCGCTCCGATGATGGGCGTTGCCAGCCAATCCTGCTGTGCCTCTAGCGGCAGCAGGCCGAAGTAACCGAAGGCAATCAGCGACAGTAGCAACGTTCTAATCATGCGTGCAGTGAAAAACGATTTATTCATATGCGAGGCAAGCTTATCGCGGCACTGCCAATCCCCCAAGCCAATTCAGAACACGAAATCATGAGATCACGAAATCATGAGATCACAATTGGATCGGTTTTGAGATCTCTCACGCTGAACAAGCCACACCAGTCGCCCCCCGCCATCTGCCGTGCAGCGCTAGCTCGCCGGCTGCCAAATTGCCACGATGCATTCGTCAGGTATGCCTCCAGAAACGCTTTGCTTCCCAGTATTCCACCATCCGTCATGTAGCGCACCCTGCACCGCAGCATTTGGGCCAATGTGAGCTGCCCTCCCACCTGTAGAACAGATTCGATTTCGCATCGATCCAAGTGCCCTGGTGCGTCACTCAACTTGCCATACAAGTGAAGCCGATAGCGAGCGCCCAGCCTGCGCCACTCATTTCTCGTCGCCCCCATCGCCCGGCACAGGCCTTTCTGGCTGGAGACCTTCCCGGCCACTGCCTCCGCGTAGCTACAGAATCGATAGTCTTTTGGGTCGTCTACGATTCCCGCGCGAACAGGATTCAGATCAATGTAAGCAGCGACCGTCGCCAGCGCTTCCGCACCCTCCACCAGCACACTCTTAAACGGAGCCATCCACAGCGTCCCCTTGCGTTGATGTGATTGGTTGAATGTCAGAGTCATTCGGTGCTTCAACTCTTTCATAAATGCCGCAAGATCACACATCCGTCGACTGAACTTAAGCAGCAACTCGTCCGCCAGAGAGTCGTGCCCAGCAGTCCGATAGAGCTCCAACTCCCGGCGCACGGCGAGCACTTCAGCCTTAGAATACAGGAGACTCAGGTGTTTCAGCATCTTTTCCTCATCCTCAAGCAATGGACGCACAAACTGCTCTCGCTCTGGCACCTCCACTAGAATGTGAAAATGGTTCGACATACAACACCAGGCAATCACACGCACCCCAGTGAACTCCGACATTCGCCGCAACCATTGCCTGAATTGATACTTTTCGTCATCACCAAACAGAAAGTCGCCCCCCGTCGTGCGCGACATCACATGATAGCAATTGCTCAAACGGTGACCAAGAAATCGACGACGATACATGCACTCATTGTGAACGATACAGATACAATGTCAACGATAAATAAGCTGGCTTTTTATTAGCTTGTTTGCTGTTGACTGATTGTTGCTTTGAAAGCAGTATCCAGTCATGCCAGCTAAAATCTACACAGACAAGGATGCTGATCTCAAGGTGCTCAAGGGTAAGACCTGCGCCGTTATCGGCTTCGGATCTCAGGGACACGCACACGCGCTGAACCTGAAAGACAGCAAGGTGAAGGTCATCATCGGCCTTTACAAAGGGAGCAAATCCCGACCGGTTGCCAAGAAGCTGGGCTTCGAGGTTCTGGATACTGCGGATGCCGTGAAGAAGGCTGACATCATTTTCGTTGCTGTCCCAGACACGAAGATCAAGGAAGTCTATGAGGCAGACATTGCGCCGAACCTGACGCAGGGACAGACGCTGCTTTTCAGTCACGGTTTTGCCATCCACTTCAAGACGGTCACTCCTCCGGAAGACGTCAACGTGATCATGGTCGCTCCCAAGGGGCCTGGACACATTGTGCGCCGCCAGTTCACCGAAGGAAAAGGAGTCCCAGCACTCATCGCCGTGCACCAGGATCCGGGTAAAAACGCAAAAAAAATCGCTTTGGCATGGGCAAAAGGCATTGGCGGCACTCGCGGCGGCGTATTCCAAACGACGTTCACGGAAGAGACCGAGACGGATCTATTCGGAGAGCAGACGGTTCTTTGCGGTGGTGTCACGGCCCTCATTAAGGCCGGTTATGAAACTCTGGTGGAGGCTGGCTACCAGCCAGAAATGGCATACTTTGAATGCCTGCACGAGATGAAACTTATCGTCGACCTCATCAACGAGGCAGGAATCGCAGGAATGCGCTTCTCCATATCCGAAACTGCAGAATATGGCGATGTCACCGTGGGGCCGAAAATCATTGATGCAGGCGTGAAGCGCCGCATGAAAGCCTCCCTGAAGCGTATTCAAAATGGCCAGTTTGCCAAAGAATGGGTTGCTGAATACGAAGCCGGACAAAAGAATTTTGACCGCCTGCGCAAGGAACAAGCCGCTCATGGAATTGAGAAAGTTGGCAAACGCCTTCGCAACCTTATGCCTTGGATCAAAAAGCGCAGCCTTAAGGGCGCTCAGGCCACTTACTCCTGATCTGCATCGAGATCTCAGCGCTGCAATCGCTACCTGAAATCATTTAACACCCGCCGGGCTTTGCGCCCGAGCGGGTTTCTTTTTACCGTCTCTTCCTAAATCCTAACTCTACCCGCCTCTCTCTGGAATTGAGATCCGCCCCCCCCCCCAGCAGCTTACAGGAGATGCAATTGACGAACGAGATTGTAATCAACACTCAGCAGCCAGAGAGCGAGGAGGGCCGTGATGATTGTACAGACGATAATCCACGGGTGGCGCATCAGT
>JBNMNB010000367.1:0-5444 GCA_051270635.1 Verrucomicrobiales bacterium
TGGAAATGTCAGCAAGTTGAGGCTCCATGGGAGACAGCAAAGCAGACACTAGCAAAAGTACAAGTTTAAAATTAATAAATTTATAACGTATTTACTGTTAAATAGTTACCAAAGCCGACTTATAACATTAACACCATGCGGAATGTGTGTTCGGAGTAAAGGCGATCGGCAATCAGGTACTCCACCATCTCAATCACGGCGACAATGCTGATTTCCCTAACGTAGCGACATTTTTCAGCGAGGCATTTCGTGTTCTCCGCCCTGGCAGTGTCCTCATCATCATCAACAGCAGCGGTCACGATCAGCATCGTGAGGGATTCTGGTGGGCGGCTCTCATTCCGAAAGCGATCGATCGGATGCTGGAACGCATGCCGCCGATCGACCTGCTCAAGGAGAACTTTCTAAAGGCCGGATTCCAGGACTACGAGGTGGTCGTTCCTCTCGTCGAAGTGTTGCAGGGCGAGCAGTATTTGGATTCGGCAGGACCGCTCCGCGCAGAGCTTGGGCAAACGACTTTTCTGATCGCCCGCAAACCTTAAAACAGATGCCTCAAACACTAACCAAAGGTGATCCAGTGAAGACGGTCTATCTGGCCATGAGCGCCGACCTGATCACGCCGGCTCACGTGAATATCATCCAAGAGGCAACGGCGCTGGGGGAGGTCGTCATCGGGCTGCTGAGCGACAGTGCGGGCGCCGGGTTCCAGCGGATGCCCCACATGTCTTACGATGAGCGCAAGTTTGTCTTGGAGAACATCGTCGGCGTCAAGGAGGTGGTGGTCCAAGAGTCACTGGACTACGTGACAAACCTGCTGCGGATCAAACCTGACTATGTCATGCGCCGTGATGACTGGAACACCGGCGTGCTCCGGGGGACCCGACAGTGCGTCATCGATACCCTCAAGCCGTGGGGCGGCAAACTCATCGAGCCCCACTATATGCCCGGAGTCACATCGGCGGCATCTGGATGAGCAGCCTCACGGACTCGGCCGCCAAGGCAAAGCCCGACATCGAGTACGTGGACATCACCTCGCGCATGAACACGGTGGGCGACATCCTCGAGACCACGACCAAACCCATCATCTACGACGACGACAGCGGCGGAATCGCCGAGCACTTCGTGTTCATGGTCCGCACACTGGACCGTATGGGAGTCTCCGCTGTGATCATCGAAGACAAGAAGGGTTTGAAGAAGAATTCGCTGTTCGGCACCGATGTGGCGCAGATGCAGGACAACATCGAGGACTTCTCCGACAAGATATCCCGCGGCAAGCAGGCGCAAGTGACGGATGAATTCATGGTCATTGCACGCATCGAGAGCCTGATCCTCAAGGCGGGCATGGACGACGCGTTGACCCGGGCGCAGGCATTCATCGCCGCTGGCGCAAACGGGATCATGATCCACAGCAAAGAGAAGACCGCCGACGAGGTGCTAACGTTCTGCAAGGAATACGCGGCATTCGGGGATTGCGTGCCGCTGGTGGTAGTGCCTTCGACCTATTCCCAAACGACCGAGGAAGAACTCGCGGAGGCGGGCGTGCGCATTGTGATTTACGCCAACCAACTTCTGCGCAGCGGCTATCCGGCCATGATCCGGACTGCCGAGAGCATTCTCAAGCACGGCAGGGCGGCTGAGGCCGAGGAGCAATGCATGCCGATCAAGGAAATCATCAGACTGATTCCTGAAGGTGCGGAGGGAGGGTCATGATCCGCTGTCAAGAGTTCCACGATTGGCTTACCGCGCGTGGCGTTGATTTCTTCGCCGGCGTCCCGGATTCGCTGCTCAAACCGGTTTGCTTTTACCTAGCGGACCATGTCGGCGACAAACACGTCGTGGCTGCGAACGAAGGCGGGGCAGTCGCACTGGCTTGTGGATACCATCTGGCGACGGGCAAGGTGCCGCTCGTCTACCAGCAGAACTCGGGACAAGGCAACACGATCAATCCGCTGCTCTCACTGGCCGACCGAGATGTGTACAGCATTCCGCTAGTAATGCTGATCGGCTGGCGCGGCGAGCCCGGCACGGCAGATGAGCCGCAGCACGTCAAGCAGGGCAAAGTGACAGTCAGCCTGCTGGAAGCGATGGGCATCCCTTGGCGTCATCTGCCAAGCGAACCCGAAGCTGCCTCCCGATGCGTGGATGAGCTCTTCGCACTTGCTGCTTCCGAGAATCAGCCAGTCGCCTTGTTAGTGAGCGAAGGTACCTTTGAGCTTTACAAACCGAAAGCGTCTCCCTCAAGCTCCTTTGAGATGACTCGCGAGCAGGCCATCGAAGTGTTCGCTGCGAACCTCGGAGAAACGGATGCGATCGTGGCAACAACGGGGAAGATATCGCGCGAATTATACGAGTGTCGCAAGCGCGCTGAAGATGGGCCCGAGCGGGATTTCTTGATGGTCGGTTCGATGGGGCACGCCTCGCAAATCGCCATGGGAATTGCCCTAGCACAACCCGACCGACAAGTGGTTTGCCTGGACGGTGATGGGGCGATGCTGATGCACATGGGTGCCGCAGCGATTGTCGGCGCAGCGGGTGTGACGAATTTCAAACACATCATCCTGAACAACGGCGTGCACGATTCCGTTGGCGTGATGCCCAGCGCGGGCCTGCGGGTATCGTTCACCGAAATCGCCAGAGCCTGCGGCTACACCGACGCGCGGCGCGTCGAGCGGCGCGAAGATGTGATTGGAAAAATCGACCAGCTACGTTCCGCGCGGGGGCCTGCCATGCTCGAGATCATGGTAAAGAGTGGCGCACGATCCGACCTGGGCCGGCCGAAATCTTCGCCCATCGAAAACAAGACGGCATTCACACGGTTCCTGTCCGACTTCGATTGACACGATTTTTGCGATCTCCTATTTTCCCCCACAAATCTGAGGAAGACCCGAACACCCTGTTCCACCCCTCCGATTCCATCCGCAAGCATCACTCATGACCTCGAAATTTGTCGGCATTCTTATTTACCTGTTGGTCCTGTTGGGCATCGGGTGGTTCGCCTCCCGGCGGGTGAAATCTCTCGGCGACTATATCGCGGCGGGAAAGCGGCTGGGGTTTCTTCCGGCCGCCCTTTCGGCGCGAGCCACCGGTGAGTCAGCCTGGCTGCTTCTAGGGCTTACCGGGATGGGCGCCGCGATCGGACTCCAGGCCTTTTGGGTGGTGGTCGGCGAAATCGTGGGCGTGGGCATCGCCTGGCTCTGCATGAACCGGCGATTTAATCGGCTCACTACGCAATACGGCGCTCTTACAATTCCGGATTACCTGGAGGCGCGATTTCGAGACCCCTCTCATGCGCTAAGGCTTTTTTCCGCAGGCGCCCTGGTCGTATTTGTCATGATTTATGTCAGCGCCCAGATCGACGCGACGGCGACCGCATTCCACAGCTTCCTGGGTTGGAACTACTTCGTCGGCGCGACGGTCGGGTTCAGTGTCGTCGTCATTTACATCGTGGCTGGCGGATTCCTGGCCGTGGTCTGGTCGGATGTTTTCCAGGGCGGCTTGATGTTCATCGGACTCGTGACCATTCCAATTCTCGGTCTTATTTACGCCGGCGGTTGGAACAACGTTGCCGACGGCCTCGCGGCGCAAGATCCCGGTCTGATGTCCATCTGGGGACCGGCCGGATTGACGCTGAACAACCTTCTGGCAATCGTAGCGCTTGTTTCGATCGGCCTGGGATTCCTCGGTTCGCCACAGATTTTTGTTCGCATCCTAGCTCTCAAATCTGAAAGCGAGGTCAAGAAGGGCGCCGTCGTCGCGATCTTGTACACTACGCTGACCGATTGCGGAGCTGTCCTGATTGGAATGATCGGGAGACACCTTCTCATGGGGCCGCAAGATTCCCTGGTCCCCGTCCTTGGGGCCAACGGACAAGACGTCCTTCCCCTGATCGTTGAAGTGCTCATTCCAGTGGCCCTCATCGGCCTCGTCATTGCCGGGGTCCTATCAGCCGCGATGTCGACGGTCGATTCCCTGCTGCTGGTCGCCGCGAGTTCCGTCGTCCGCGACGTTTACCAGAGGATCCTGCATCCATCGCTGCCCGATGAAAGCCTGGTGAGACTAAGCCGCTTGACGACCGTTGGGCTGGCCATGGGCGCTTTTGCGCTCGCGATGACGATTGCAATCACCATTCCCGAAAGGACCGTCTTCTGGTTCATCGTCTTTGGCTGGTCCGGGATCGCAGCGACGTTTTGTCCAACCATGATTCTGTCCCTCTTCTGGGCGCGATTCACCCGGCGAGGCGCTCTCGCTGCCATGATCTCGGGATTTCTCGCCGTGCCGCTTTTCAAGTTTGGGATGCCGTTACTGCCTGGCGCCGCCGGAGAGGCTTTTGCAAACCTTGGGGAGATGTTCCCGGCCTTCGTGGTCGGCTTTGCCGTCGGCATCCCGGTCAGTCTTTTTGACCGAAGGGGGCAACTCGCGCTCCAAGATATCGAGGCCGAATTGAAATCTCATTCTGAGTGACGTGGGGGACGTAAGTCGTTTAAAATCAAAGATATAGGATATAGAGTGGGTGATGAGATCTATTTATTTAATGACCCGCAATCCCAATGCAATGCGTCTGCGGGAAATCTGGGTGGCGTCGGAGAAGGGTCGCAGAGAGGCTGGGCTTGCGCAGCGAACGTGAGCCAACAGAGGCGGAGGTTCGACACCGCGCCCGACGCCGACCTTGCCCACAATCTCAGGAGGTGGCGTCGGGCTTGGAGAAAGTCACGGCGAACTGCTATCACTATCATGTGATGTCTCGTGCCATTGAGGGACGCTTCATCTTTGATGAACTGGGAAAAGAGCGCTTTCGCCAACTCCTGGAAGCTCACGCCGAGATGGCGGGCATCGACGTGTTCACGGGATGCTGCATGTCTAACCACTTTCATCTCCTGGTCCAGGTTCCCCATCCAGAGCAGAGTCACGCCAAGCTCGATGATGACGAGATTCTTCGGCGATTGGGATTGGTCATGACCACCGAGCGGGTCAAGGAAGTTCGCCAGATGATTGAGCGGATGAAAGAACAGTCTCCCACCTTAGGCTATGTGGAGTATCGTGAAACGCTGCTCGCTCGGATATTTGATGTTTCCGTCTTCATGCACACATTCCGCACCCTGCCCGGCAATGGGTGTGACCGTTGATTGATGTGAAAATTATAGTGCTCTCTAGAACAAATATGATTACAGGCTGTGCTTTATGGTAATTACATGAAAGATACTAAGCATGAATGCGGATGTCTCACATAACGACGAAGAAACGATGACCATCAAAGTGACGATTAAGAAAAGCGGCGATTTTCTTGAATTCGAGGAAAACATCCAGGACGCGCTTAATGAGGCAGGGAATCTTGCAACAAAGCATGGCCTCGAGGAATTTGATAGTGATGGGAGCCCTATAGTTAGGGCCTGTCCCAGAAACGCTTTTCTCTGATGGAGCGCTCCAAATTCGTCATCTGTTTTAGTCGG
>JBNMNB010000368.1:0-5411 GCA_051270635.1 Verrucomicrobiales bacterium
AAACCCAAGCGGGCCGACGAGGTGGAGCCGCGCACCCGTTGCCAAGCATAGCCTTCCTATGCTGCCTGTGTTGGGAGGAATTTCCGGCTCAACAAGAACAATATTGAAGGACGGGGTCGACGAAGCGCATTCGGGCATCTTCAATCAGCCGATTAATCAGCAACCGAACATCCCAGACGTACGAAACAGGGTTCTTTGTGAACCGAATCCGCTATGAAGCCACTAATTGGCAACCGCGACCTCAAGGGGATCAACATTCACTTGTCGACCATTCTTAGCAAAGCGCACATGGCCATCGACCAGTGCAAATATGGTGTAATCGCGCCCGAGGCCGACTCCACGGCCCGGATGCCATTTGGTGCCACACTGGCGCAGGATGATGTTCCCTGCCGTGACACGCTCACCACCAAACTTCTTAACGCCGCGACGTTTGCTGTTACTGTCGCGTCCGTTCTTGACGCTACCCTGTCCTTTCTTATGAGCCATGGAATCTTGTGAGCTTGTGGTTAACTGAAATTCAATTATGCAGAAATCGACTTGATCGAAAGTCGTGTCATCTGGCGGCGATGCCCCTTCGTTTTGTGATGGCCCTTACGACGCTTGAACTTGAACGCGATGACTTTTTTCGCTCTAACCTGATCAACTACATCAGCAGTGATGATTGCGCCATTGACCACTGGATCGCCCAACTTCAGCCCGCCGTCAGTCGACACTGCGAGAATATCTTCGAATGTAGCCTCCTGGCCTACTTCAAGGTCAAGTCGCTCGACATCGACGAGTTCGCCTTCGGATACGCGGTATTGTTTGCCGCCAGTCTTGAAAATTGCGTAAGCCATGATGGGTAGTAAATCTGAAAAGTAACCGCGCTGAGCGATCGTTGCTCAGCGGAGAAAGGGGGAAACTTCCACACCTTAGGGATTCCAGCAAGCAGTTTTTTAGCTTCGGGAATAGGAGAAATATCTGACTGATAATGAGACAGTTGCACACTGCGTAGAGAACCCGCCATCAGGCAAATTTGCGATGAAGAACCGACGCGTCGGTGGCATTTTCACTGTCACGAGCTCCATATAAATCACGGTTTACTTGTGACAAAGGCGCAATTCTATGAGTTTACCATAGTTTTCAGGCTCTGCGCTATGTTGGCGGACGAATTGAATTTGCAAATCCAGTCGAACGGTGTGAATTCCCCTCACTTTTTCAATTCGATGCGACAAGTATTACGATCTAAAATTCACCGCGCAGTCGTCACCGAGGCGAACCTGGAATACGTCGGCAGTATCACGATCGATCCGGTTCTCATCGAAGCAGTGGGGCTGTGGCCATTCGAAAAGGTGCTGGTCGTTAGCCTGACCAATGGAGCACGTCTTGAGACCTATGTGATTGAAGGTGAGCGTGGCTCGGGAGAGATTTGTATCAATGGTGCCGCAGCTCACTTGATTCAGAAAGATCAAGAGGTCATTATCATGGGGTTCGAAATGTCGAACCAACCCGTGCGGCCGACAGTCGCTCTTGTGAATGCGCAGAACAAGATCAAAGAGATTCTCCGCCCATAGTTCCCCTAGTTCAGGGGCATCTCCATCGCTTTACAAAACGGCCGAATGTTGCGTTTGCCGCTAAGCAATCGTAAGGAGTGGAGTTTCACCCTAATTAGATGCATTCCCCTGATTCGAATCCTCTCAGACCAGCATTCATCCTCCGTTGGGTCTGTGCAGGCGCGGCACTGTTCTGGCTGGGAAATTTCATCAATGGCGGGTTAATGCTGGCCTTATCCACTGAGGACTTCACCAATGCCCACGGAAATGAAGCCCGCGAGCATTACCTTGGCTTCATCATCTTTGAGAATCTGAAGCTACTCAAAGCTTACACGCTGGCCACCATCGGCTACACTGCCTGTATTTTTCCCATTGTGTGGCTTTGGATGAAGCGGCGATCCATCCCCGAAAAGCGAAAAGCTGTGATTTGGCGAGCGCTCGCGATTGCGGGAATCTTCATGCTTTACTCAGCTGCATGCCTGGCGCTGACGCGGCCATACTTTTACAGCATCACCGTGACTTCGTGGGCACGGCCAGCGATCGAAAGGATTCCGCAATTCCTGCGAGACGGATGGGTAACCGCCGTCCCGCTTCTTTTTTTCGCAGCCATTGGACTCTTCTACACCCATGCGATCATCGGCTACCTGGCGCGTAAAAACGGCGCAGCTCCAGGAATGCGCACGTCGCTCATCGCCCTGGCCGCAATGGTCGCCGTCCTTGTGATTTCAACGGGAGCATTCAGTCGCACACCGGTCGCGGCACATTCGCAGGAAAAACCAAATATTCTGATCCTCGCCTCCGATTCTCTGCGAGCGGATCGCCTTTCCTGTAATGGCTACGAAAGGGAGACGACGCCTGCTATCGATGCGCTCGCCGCGAATTCAGTCAATTTCAAGAAGTGCTTCACTCCCGTTGGCTCGACACTGGAGTCGATGATCACCATGATGACCTCGCAGTACCCGCACACCCACGGAGTGCAACACATGTACCCTAACAAGGCACAAATTGATAACATCAATGCCAATGTGCCTACTCTGGCCGACGCACTTGAAAGAGTCGGCTATGAAACAGCAGTGCTCGGCGACTGGTGCGCCGGCATCTTTAATGTGGTTCCGTTAGGCTTCGATGATGTCTCAGTTTCCGACTACGATAATTTTAAGATCTACATCAGCCAGGCGATTTCAGTGCACCACTGGGTTTTGCCCCTCTATTTCGACAATACCTTTGGCTACCGCATCTTTCCAGAACTGGAGGCGTTCGCCCAGTTCGTGACTCCGGAAACGGTCACCAACAGGGTGATTGAGCGACTTGAAAGCCGCAGCGAGGCTGAGAAACCATTCTTTTACACAGTCTTCTACTCCAGCACACACCTCCCCTATCACACCAGCGAACCCTATTGCGATCTGTTCACAGATCCAGAATACGACGGCACCAATCAGTATAAGATGCACTTCGATGTCGATGGATTCATCGCTGGTCGAGACATGAACTCAACCTGGCAATCGATGCGTGATCGAGAGATTGCCCAGATTAAGGGTCTCTATGACGGCTGCGTCCGCCAGTTTGATGACAATGTCGGCCGCATCCTTGAAACATTGTCAGCCACTGGCCAACTTGAAAACACTATCGTGCTCGTCACTTCAGATCATGGCGACGATCAACTGGAACCGAACACAACCTTTGGCCATGGGCTGTCGTTCAACGGCGGCGACCAATCGAACCACATTCCTTTCATCCTCTCAGTTCCCGGTATGAAATCAGGAAAGAACGTAGACAGCATCGTGCGGACGCTCGACTTCGCCCCAACCCTGCTAAATCTAATCGGCGAACCCAAAGAGGCGGCGATGGAGGGAGTCAGCCTCATGGGAGCAATTCGAGGCGACAACCAGGACGATTCCCTCGCCTTCTACGGCGAGACTGCCTACCTTTTCGTCAATCGCACGATTCCCGGTGAAGAACCACTCCATCTTCCTCCGATGGATCGCACGACCTATGTCGATCCTGAATTCGACTATCATTTTGTCTTAAAGGACAAATACCAACAGGCCGTGCTCGACACCAAAGAGCGTGCCGTCCGCACTCACCGCTACAAGCTTGTCAGAACTCCAGGCGTGCATGCGCCGATCTTCCGCTTATACGATTTGGATCATGATAAACACTGCGAGACAGACATCAGCAGCGCTAATCCACATATTCTCGAGCCGATGAAAACAGCGCTTTTACACTGGATGAAAGACCGTCAAGAATCGCGCATCAATGAGATTTTTCCAGGCGGCGAACCCATGCCGAAGCCGTCGAGCCCCTGAAGGCAAAGCAAGAGCTACCGGCGGCGGCGGAAAACGGCCAGTCCTGCACCCAGGAACAGAAGCAACCCGGTAGAAGGCTCAGGTACCGCGTTTAACTGAGATGCCGCAGCATCAATGCGCAGCGTGCCGAGAAAGTCACCAGCTGCCACTCCATCGGGAGATCCCAGTAGCGCATAAAGTTCAGGTGAAATCAGAAGATCAGAAGCGTAAAGAGTGAAACTCTCGCCATCAGAAGTGGGATTCGTTAGACCGGGATCGATCGGCTTGATGTCGAAAACAATGGAATTGGTTCCCAGAGTATCCCGCACATAGGCACCACTCACCGTCTCCGACGCACGCAATGGATCCACCCCAATTTCGAAATTGCCCAGAGCAATGATTCCAGTAGACGGATTGGCATCGTCATCCAGCTCAATCCATCCAGCATGCTTGATCAGTCCGCCTTGCACCAAAGCCTCAGAATTCCCCTCAATGGTGAACATGAAATCAGACAACTCGCCCAAAATGCTAAATCCAAATTGCTCACCGCCCAATGGACTCACGGTACCGCTACTCCCCGTCACTGCATAACCCAGCTTAGCGACTGCGGTGGCATCCAGCGAGAGACTGGTCGTTCCAGAGTCGATTCCATACACCGCCTGACCGGACGCAAAATGCGCCGAAGGCAATAGAAGTGAGAGAGAAAACGCGATCCGATAAATTGACTGCTTCATAGCGATAATAAAGATTCATTAAAAATTAGCATCCAATACCGAATAAAGCAATCGCATTAATCATAATTTCTACAAAAATCACTCTTATTCCAATTCTCTGACCAGAACATCACCAAACAGCCTCCCTCGGCAGTCCTCGAAGGCAACAAAAAACCCAACTCCACCAGATTGGCGAAGTTGGGAAAAAAGAAAAAGTGCTCACGAGAGGACTCGAACCTCCACGGGTCGCCCCACATGAACCTGAATCATGCGCGTCTACCAATTACGCCACGTGAGCATTGGGCATGTAAACAAGGGGCGTTCACAAACAAAAAGTTGAAAAATCCCCCCTCGTCGACACTGCGTGATATACCCGAACCAATCGACGAGCGCAAGTTGTAAAAAGACTTGAAATTCAACATAGCCCTTTTCTTTCTAAGCCTTTTCGTCCACTTAATATGTCACGTCCCTTATTTCTTTCGCCGTTGAGATCGAGTTCAAGATTACAGAGGAAAGCGCACTTGTCTTGTCGTGAAGCAATGTCGTATATGTGTAGATTGAAATCTGTGTCAATGTGAGATTTTACGTCTCCGCATTGACGCCCCCGCAAAGACAGATCAGAATACCTGTGTGGCAGCCAATTTAATCCCAACAGTTTTTCACCAGCGTTTTTCGATTCTTGCCGCCTGCAGCTTGCTCACGGGAGCTGCCTTTGCCGAGCCCGGCGAGCTGGAATCTGATTCATTGGAAATCTTACGGTCGAAGTGTTTTCATTGCCATCATGAGCATGGCTCGGCCCCTTTCTCTCTGAATTCTGAAGCTGGGCTCACAGCGAACCTGAAGGCGATTAGAAAGGCTATCGCCGATAGGTCGATGCCCCC
>JBNMNB010000369.1:0-5364 GCA_051270635.1 Verrucomicrobiales bacterium
GTTGAATTTAACTCATTGAATACAACATCTACCGCGGATTCTTAAATTCAGGATCGAGCGACGCGGGCATATTGCTAACCAAACAAATCCGTCAGTGGCTTACCGCTTTCGACGATGGGACTCGGGCAGCCCTCGCGGTCGGGGATCATGAGTTCGGGATCAATACCCAGCGCCCAATAATTCGTTTTGGCGAGATAGTATCTCAGGTGAGACCGCATTCGATTCCGGATAGGCTGCGTGTGCATCGGTCTTGCCGTAGACGATGCCGCCACAATCCCTGCTCCAGCAAATGAGGCATGGAACACAATTGCTCCAGTGGTCGCGGCCCCAGGCGGGATTCGCCTTTGGCGTCGACCCATCTTACCAAAAGCCACGACCAGAGTCTCGTCAAGCAGTCCGCGTTTTATCAAGACCCGACCACAGCGCACGCCTCTTAAAAAAGCCATCAAGTCAATGCTGCGCAATGGTTGGTCTGGAAATTCTGTCGTGCGATCGCACCAGTCCATACGCCCGATGCGATCGGCAATTGCAACAGGCAAATGACAGCTCACACTTGGAGCGTAAGCCAATGATCTCGGAGTCAATTTTCCTCGGTGACCCGGTAGTATCGCTCGGGCACCTCAGCACCTTCGTGTTTGAACGTTGTAGTAGCACCTTCACTGGCGAGACCATCACTCAGCTCCACGAAATCTTTGAGATTAGTGGAGGTTTCTAAAGTGTATTGGCTGCCCTCCTTTGACTCCCAGGTGATCTCAGTTGAGGCCGGCGCTCCGTCGGCTGCCGCCGTGTTCACAATCTCCGTGATTTGAAACAGAACTGCATTCGCATCTTTTCCCATTTTCAACAGGCCCTCTGGGTCACCAATGAGTTTCCAAGTATCGGTATCGCCATCAGCCAGGAACTCGCCTTCGGCCGCATAAACTTCACCATGATCGCCACCGCCTCGCTCGTACCAGACAAATTCGATCTCATAAGTGCCTGCTTTGAGCATCACTACCGCGCGACTATTGCTGTCACCAGTCGTTCCCGGGTGCGCCCATGTGTCCGGCGAGATTCTATCGATCACCGCGGCCCCCTGGCTATTGGTGAACTCCGCGCCGAAGATCCGAACAGCCATCCCGTCATCGGAATGAACTCCGATTGAATAGGTCGCCGTCTTGGGTACCACCACGAATCCATGCCCGAATACAACAAAGTCTTCTCCCGTCCAGAATTCGTTATCGAGTACTTCGTCCGGATACTCGGATTCCGAATCAGCAAAGATTCCGGCGCTGCCCTGATCCATAAACTGCTGGGCCACATCGATGATCTGTCCCTCGAAACCGGCCTCGCTGGCACGCTGAAGGGCATCGATGGCGACCGAGAGGCTCTGGAGGGTGCCAGCGTCAAAGACGTAGCGGACCGACCACATATTATCGACAATGTCCGCGCCGGGAAGTGGCGTTAGGAATGGAAGAATCGGCGGCGACACCTGTACCGTACCTTCCCAACTGAATTCGTTACCTTGGGTGTTCTTGGCCACAAGAACGTAGGTGTGATCGGAGCCGGGAACGAACTTTGGATCTGCCACATAGCGCACCTGAAGGAAGCCGTCGGCTTCAGTGATTGTTGTCGGCACCTCCGTCCCATCAATCGATAGTTTGATCTCACTTTGATCAAGCTTAACAACGCCAGTGTCAGCGAGTTCGGCCAAAACGAAATCGGGGCCTGAGGAAATGCGCGGCTCCGGCGGAGGCCCGCCAGCCGTAACGGCAATATTATCGAGCGCCCACCACCAGTCGTTTCCGGCATCAAACATCCGCCATGTGATGACCATTGTCTTTGCTCCTTCGGGGTTGTTCAGAGGGAGTATGATTTGCTCGTCGATCGCCTCGTCCTTGAAGTTGGGATCGCCCCCATCGGAAACCCAGGTGAACAGCACGATCGGTTCGCCATCGTCGAACTTCACGCGTAGGTCTGCGGACTGGTTGGAAGAGTCGAATTCCGGCCGCCAGCTGGAATCGAACGTTAATAGCACCGTATTCGGAGCCAGACCATCAAGCCCGATGGCCGGCGTACTCAACAGCGTTTCGAAGACACCCAGCGTGTCAAACGGGCTCCCTTTGTCATCCCATTCATCCGGATCCGCGATGGCTACGGTGCCTTGACCGCTCAGAAACTCAGACCGGCGTTGATCGCCTGCCACGGTGATCCACCATTCTTTATTGGCGAAGCTCCAGCCTTCCCATTCCGTGACTCCGAATTCCATAAACTCGTCGTCTTCAATACTAGGAACTCCCGAGTCGTCGATGGTCCAGCCTTCAGGTGCCGTCTTCGTCCAAACCATCTCCTCAAACGCTTCGTCAACCGGATCCCCCAGTTCGAGTCCCTCAAAATCTTCGGCGAAAAGGACATTGCTGGAGACGACGATATTGTCAACCGCCCAGAACCAGTTGTTGCCCGCGTCGGTCATTCCAAATGTCAGCGTCAACACGGCTGCTCCGGAGGGATTGCTCAATTGAAGTGAAACGTGCTCGTTCGTTTTGTCATCGGAAGTGGCTACCCAATCGATCACCCGGATTTCCTCTTCGCCGTCATAGGAAACGGACACAAAGGCATTCTGGTTTCCTTCAGGACGAAAGCTTGAGTCAAAGTCTAGTTGGAGAGAGTTGGTGGCAGCTGCGGCAATATCCACATCGCGAATAAGGAGGCTGTTGAAGGTCCCTGTGCCCGAGGGGCTCCCGACGTCATCCCATTCATCAGGATCCGCCACTGCAACAGTCCCGGTTCCCAGGGTGAACTCTGTTCTTCGCTGATCGCCTGCCGTCGTGGCCCACCAATCGCGAGACGCAAAACTCCACCCCCTCCACTCAGTGACGCCAAGATTTTCAGCAAGGCCGGCCATTTCGGAATCATCGACCGACCAACCCTCCGGTGGAGTTTTCGACCAGACACCCGTGCCCGCAGTTCCTCCGGCTTCCGCGACGCCTTCGTCAACGCTGTCTCCCAGTGTCACGCTCTCGAAATCCTCCGAGAGAAATTCAACTGCGGCGACGGGCAATTTCATACCTAGAATTAAACTGACGCATCCTATAATTATCGCTATGCGAGATTTCATGATCGGTATTTTATGGTTGGCGTTTATCTCAGATCGCCAATGCTAAGAATCAGGGCACGGTCTTGATCCCCATTGGTTCATCAGTTCGTTTCTGAGATCTGATAGAAGTATGGATTCGATCTGCAAATGTCGAGAACCAAGTATTGTTTCGATGTGACAAATCCGTAATGCCCTTCATCTGTAAGAGGAAATTCGGCATCTGAGGTGCAGGCTGCCTCGCTAGCACTTTTCCAGCACTGTCGAAGGCCAAGCCTGGCTCAATTCAATACCAAAATCCCTTTTCACAAGGAGCGAAGTGCTGCCTAGCGGTCTCTAACACGGAAGTATTGGACTGCTGCGTAAGGCAGAGGGAGGCTAAAAGTGGGTTCGTCATCAGTGCTGTCAATTACGGCGCAGGAGGGAGAAAACTGGGTGGTGGATCCTGGCTTCTGAGGTAGGCCAGTAATCGCAGCTGTAATCCTATCAGTCCACGCCCGTCCCATAAAAAACCCATTTTGCCGTCCGTTGGGCTGATGGGATGGACTCGGCGTTGATTCGCTTTTTGATTATTGAAATCATCTGAAACTGGATCACGGTCCGTCTATGTTGATTGTAACAGAGCCTACGGCAAGGTATGCGAAGACGGTGGCAATGGGCTTGCTATGTATCTGGATAATTGCGGAGCAGTGTGGGGCGGAAGAGACGTTCCGGAATCTCGTTTTTAAAGGGGCGGTCTGGCGCTATCTGGATGACGGTTCTGATCAGAGTATTGCGTGGCAGGGCGTAGGGTTCGATGACTCAAGCTGGAAGCAAGGCGCAGGGGAGTTGGGTTTTGGCGACGGAGGAGAGGCCACTGTTATCAGTCAGGGAGTGGGAGCGGATCGTCACATTACTTATTACTTCCGCAACAACTTCGAGGTGAGCGCAGAGGACCTGGGGACTTACCACTATCTGCGGATCGATCTTCGGGCGGACGATGGCGCTGCGGTTTACGTGAACGGTCAGTTGGCGGTGCTCTCTGGACTCCGTGAAGGGGCCGCATACGACGAACCTGCTACGACGACGGTGGGCGATGCCAACGAGAAGGCTTACTTTGAGCACCGCGCTCCGCTTTCGATGCTGGTGGCGGGAACGAATTTGATCGCAGTGGAAGTTCATCAGGCGGGTGCGACGAGCAGCGATGTGAGCTTCGACATGCGTCTGCGCGCCATGCTCCAGTTGTATGGTGCTCCGGTTCGAATCGGTTCGTCACTTGATGGCATGTTTCACGCAGGCAGCTTCACTGGCCCGGGAGCTACTGATGCGCTCGTCACCGGGCACAACTTTTCCCCATCGCGCTTGATCGCTGGAAGTAAGGAAGGGCCAACGGTCTCGCTCATGAACTTTGACGGGCAATTCATGGATTCTGCGGACATGAATGGCGACGGTGCCGACGAAATATTGCACCGGTTCCCAATAGATACAGGGGACTCGGGTGATCTGATTTTGATGGCGAGGGAAGTAGACTCGTTCGTCTCGCAATCTGTCGTCATCGCCAGTGGGCCGGGGAATAAATCAGGTTGCCTGTCAGACGTCGATGGGGACAGTATCTTCCCCGAGGAGGATGACGTGCATGTGGCAGACATTGCTCGCGCGACATCCGGAGTGGCGATGGATGCAGACCGCGATGGTTTGGTAGATCTCGTGCTGAACTCGCAGTTGGAAGGGGTGCTTTTCCTCCGCAGACTACCGATTGGTGCACCTGCAGTGACCAATTTCGCAACGTCGCCCGTTTCACTCGATGCCCCCGGGCAGATTGAGCTTCGATGGGACGTGAAAGGTGTAGCTGAGGTCCAGATTCAGCCTGAACCAGGGATCGTAGCCGCGGAGGGTTCCGCGTCTATCGCTGTTACCGAGACGACTATATTTCGGGTAACCACGGGATCGGCGGCTGGTGCTGAGACAGTGGCACGCGTGAATCCGTTCAGGTTCGCTGGACTCGAAACCGTGTTCCCGCCCGACCGTGCCGATGCTCCAGCTTCAATGCCGGTTGATGTCGATGGTGATGGCGTCGAGGAACTCTTGTGGGTGACGGGTGGCCAGTTTGATGATTTTCGCCAGATGGTGGCGTTGACCCCAAGCTTTGAAGGGAGGATGGAGCAACGTGTTTTGTTCGATTGGCCTCGTGGTATTTTTGGAGAAATTGCGGTGAAAGTGAACGATTTCGATTCGGACGGGACACTTGATCTCCTCATCAAACTGGGAAGCAGTTGGCAACTTTCAATGGGGCGTGGGGCTGGGCAATTTGA
>JBNMNB010000370.1:0-5290 GCA_051270635.1 Verrucomicrobiales bacterium
GGCTTTATCTTCAAGGCTAAGGGCGACGGTTACGGTGAATTCTCCGAACCCCTCCCATGTCGTTGGATCGTATGCGAAGCTGTGAGTAGTGGGCGCGCAATCATGGCACCCTAACATCAGGTTCCGTGTGCGAATTGTTCAGTAATATTGTTTAGCTCCATGATCACCAGCCACTTTCGCCTCGATATGAGAAAACTCTGCGAACCGACCACCGGTTGGCCGATTGGCATTGACCTCGACCTTCCAATCCTTAGTCTGACACTATGAACAATCGATTCTTACAACTGATCGCCAGCGCATTGCTAGCCTCCGTCGCCAACTACGGCCTAGCGGATCAGATTGGGAATTCTGATAAAACAGTGCCTACTACCATTTCCGCGAATGCTGAGACTCCTGATACAGGCGCCACCCAACCTGTACCCCCTCACGAAGCTGAAGCGACCGAACCACTGAAGTCGGTTTCCGCCATCGAAAAGCGCCTGACGGAAGAGCATCAGAAACTCGTGCAATCAAAGCAATGGGCCAGTGCCTCGGCTGAAGACTTCATCAAGGAGCTATTCGCTGTTCTCGTCGAGGAATTCGGCAAAGAGCGCTACCTGGAGATTGCTGAAGCCGCGCTCCTCATATTCCCGGATGATGCGTCGTTCATTGCCCGCATCGCGGCTGGGTATGATCCTGCCAATGCAGTTTCTATCGCAAGGACTTTGACGAAGACATTCATGCTAATGCATCCGTCAGCAGAACATCCCGAAGCAATCGCGTCATCGATCGCGAAAGTCGTGCCATTCCATCGCGTAGCCCTGAGCGGAATCGCCAGTGCCGCAGCAAAGACTTCGACTGTCGGCGCAAGTTCCGACGCAAGTGCGACCTCTTCACCTGCACGCTCGTCGTCCGTCACAACCAATCCAGCATCCGAGCCAGTTTCCGTCGATCCCGTCACAGAACCGAGCACCCGGGAGCCCATTGAACGTCAGTTTCGGATTCCGGCCGCTAGCGCAGCCCGGTTCCACACATCATAGGTGCATGCACACGCTCATGCCGTTTGCAATCGGATGCGGTCACGGCGCGACAGGGCATATCCCCCTGCGACTGACTGCGATTTGCTGAAACAAGGCATCTTGCTGAAAAGGATATCCTTCGTCACAAGCACCGTTGCTGCGGCGATTGTCTTTGGCAGTTCGGTGGTCCACGCCCTCGTTGGCGGTGAGGCTGTCGCCGCTTCGGACGCTCCCTGGATGACCGCCGTTGTTCGTCACCGCGATGCGTTAGAGGGTGACTCCCTTCGGGACGAATTTGTCTGTGGCGGAGTCCTTATCCATCCTTATTGGGCAATCACTGCAGCCCACTGTGTGATCGACCCAGCGAGTCCTCGCATCCAGGACATCGACGTCGTCTGCGGCACCCACGATCTCTCAAGTATTGCTGACATCAACATACGGCGCGTTGCCGTAGCTGACATCATCGTTCACCCCCTTTATCTCTTCTCCCGAAATGGCGAAGCCGTCGGCGATTTGGCCCTGTTGAGGCTCGAAGAGCCTATCGTCGATATCCCTTGCGTCCCGCTGCTGGACGATCCCGTATCGACGATTCCCGGGGCGATCGGACGCATTTTCGGATGGGGTGCCACCGCAGGCAGCGGCGAGCGCCCCGATCAGCTTCAGCAGTCAGATCTTCCGTTAGTGGAGATGGAGCTGGCCAGCGCCTTGTGGAAAGTCCAAGGTGTGTTTCTGGGAGCTGATGCCCTCCCTGCGGGCGTTGCTGACGGGAGTCTCGGTTCCTGTAGTGGCGACAGCGGCGGCCCCCTTGTTGTTCGCCGGTCCGCCGCACCTCACGCCTGGGCGCTTGCGGGAGTTCTAAGCCAGGGTGCCCGCCCCTGCGGCTCTGCAGGTTTTTACTCCTCTGCCACCAGCATTCTCTTTCACCGCGCCTGGATCCTCCGGCACGTTCACCCACAGTATGCCCAATGGATCGACCGTTTCCACGCGCCTCTGTTGAACGAGGACCGGGACCACGATGGCCTCAGCAATTACTTCGAATTTGCCTATGGCTCCGATCCAGACATTCCGTCTGCCCAGGTTTCTCCCGTCGTACGGAGAGCGCCCTTTTCCTCAGCCCAGCTCTCACCGTTCGAGTTCGTCTTCAGCAGACCATCAGGTGACACTGGCTTGACCTACCGGTTGATGCGATCCCGGGACTTACTGCTTTGGAATGATGAAGGGATCACCGGGGGAACCATTGAGGTCATTCCAACCGGGAATGGCCGCGAACGCGTTTACATCAGGCCATCGCAACCAGCAGTTCCCAACCCTCCGGCAACCGGAGAATTTATGCGTCTCCAGCTAGAGCCCGCAGCCCAGTTCACGGCGGCATTTGCCAGGCGAGATGAAGACGGCTTCTATTTTCAGGGCCAACTGAGAAGGCAAGCCGATACGACTGATCCACCTGCACCGCCCCGGTTTGTCCGGGAAATCGATCCAGGCACACTCGCTCCAGGGCATCTGACCACGCTGCACTACCGGGCGGAGGATTTCAGCCCCCGACTCCGCATCATCAACGTCCAAACCGGCGAAGTGATCGTTGAAGCAGGTCAGCTTGGAACCCGTAGCCTGACGGTGCCATTCGTTCCTGCTGCGGATCCCGGGACAACCTACACCTTTGAACTCTCGGCGATGGAGCCCGACCTGGCTGGTTCGAAAGGGCAATTCCTGTTCCATTTCCCCCGGATTCGGTTGCCTGGAGGTGCGCTGCAGCTCCCCCTTGGAAGTGACCCACTGCTGGGAGAACTTACGGCAGACAGTGATTTTGATGGCAACTACTACTCAGAGCCCTACGCTCTCGAAGGTGCTGTCGTCGGCACTTCAGTGACGATTGGCATGCGGTCAGATTCAAATTTGAACACTCCCCAGTTCGTGCCATACCTCGCAGTGCTCGACCAGCTTGGAAATGCCATAGTGGAAAGCCGGGGCGAGCCGGGCACCGAAACCGCCGTTTCGTTCCAGATCGAGCAGGACTTCACCTATTTCGTTTTCGCGACCACCTTTGCGGCGCAGCAGGTGGGTTTCTATCAGATCCAGGCGACGACCCTGATCGGTGAAAACTAGCGACTGACGCGACCGACAAGTGCCCTCATCCTCCATCAGCAGTAACCGCCGTCCCTCAGGATGGCTCAAGCAGTCCGTTCCCATTCTCGCCAGCATCACCATCGTCGTGATTTCCTGGGGGCTCGGTGGAGGAACCGAATGGGGTTCCTGGTTTGTTACAGCGATGGGCTGGGCGTGCTGGGCAGCGGCACTTGCCGTCAATCTTCAACGAGGCGGGGGCCGCTGGAAGCGTTCCGTTCCATTCGGCGCTTTGCCTTGGCTGGCCCTGCTGGCTCTCGGGCTGACCAGCATGTGCAACCCCAGCTTCGGATCACCTCCCGATGCAGGCGGCGAGCCTTTCCTGGTGAGCATCGCACACGTGGAGTATCTGCCATCCACGGTCGACGGCTCACGCACCGCCAGGTATCTCAGTCTGCTTTCCGGGCTCATGGCCTACGGAATTGCGCTGCATGCATGGTCGTGGCAGCGGCGATCCATCCAGAGACTGCTGCAAGTCATTTTTGTCAATGGACTGATTCTCGCGGTCGCAGGAGGATTGACTGCAATACTCGGAGTGAAGTCCTATCTCGGGCTAATCGACTCCTACGAAGGCGGCCACCACTTCGCCACCTTCCACTACAAGAACAACTGGATTGGCTTTATCCTGCCGTGCATCGCGACAGGCATCGCGCTCTACACTTACCATGGCAGGCAAAGCCTGTTTGCCAGGCGCAATAGCGGCCCGCTTTACCTTCTCGCGCTTCCGCTCATGGCTGTTACCGTTCCCCTTTCGATGTCACGCGCAGGAGTTTTGCTCCTTGGCATCCTCGTTTTGTGGATGGGACTGCGCTTTGTCTACGGTCGCGTTATCCATCGCAGGCAGATGCGTTTGAGCACGACAAAGTCAACACCAACATCAACCGCAAACGCCCTGGGAGCAATGCTGATCGTGGGAATAACAGTGGCGGGAAGTTTGACCATTGCCGCCCGGCAGATCGTTTTGAGATGGCAGGCCACCGAAAGCCAGATCGTAGAACAGGTATCCGGGGAAAAGATCAATGGTCGCCTTCTCCTGATGCGGGACACCATTAAGATGGCGCAGGCGAAACCCGCGCTGGGCTGGGGAATCGGAACCTTCGGACAGATCTTTCCGATGTATCAGGGTAGCGAACTGTACCGTAAAGTGACCGTGGGCGGCGAATCCGTATGGGAGCCCCGCTTTTACGAATTTGCCCACAATGATTACCTGCAATTCTGGGCTGAATCCGGCGCGCTGGGTTGTATCCTGCTCGTCAGCGTCCCCGCACTTCTCGTCGTTTCCGTCTGGCGCCGACACCATGAACCCCACGTGCGCCACAATGCTGTCAGCCACTGGCTGGCTGTCGGGTGCGTTCTGGTTCTCCTTCTTGCGCTCATCGACTTTCCCTTCGGCAACGAGGCCGTCGGCGTCCTCTTTGTCACTTTGTTTGTCTTGTCGGGAAAATTTGCACTGCTCGCGGGAAAGGGCACCCACTTAATAAAGTCCCCCGGCTAAACCGCGCATGTCGCGGAAACACTAATTCCGAAATTCTAAACAAATCCGAAACCCAAAGATCGGAATTCAAAGGTCAAAACCTGACCGCAGCTACTTGCCGATTGCCACTTCGCACTTCGCTCTATCTTGAGTGATTGAAACCATTGCAGAACTTTGAACCCCATTTCCAATTTCCAATTCGTCACTCGTCAATGGAGAATGGAAATTCCGGGCAAAAAAAGACCACCGTCACTGACGGTGGTCTTCGAGTTCATTGGTCTGGGCAGCGCCTTCATCCTTCATCGTCGTTGCCGCAATTAACGAATCAACGGATGAACGATCAAACTGTTTTCAAAAAGGGCAAGCCCCCTCCACATTCTGTTGATACCAGCAGTGCTAGGAGCACTCGGCAGCATTGGCAACGGAACGTCAACAGAATGTTGACGCAACTGGAGGGGCAAGTAGTATCAACATTCTGTTGTTTCTAGCAGTGCAAGGAGAGAGTCGACGTTGACGCCTCGCTCGGTGCGATCCCCTTGCGAAACCCAGAGAAGCGGAGAGCATTCCCTACCCAACGTCACACTACACGATGAAAATTGAGGAGAAAATCGGTTGATTTAGCCAGCGGATGAAATCTCTGAATTCTTGGGCTGGAAGGTGAGAGTTGGACAGGAGTCGCAGGATGTCTTCAAGACCT
>JBNMNB010000371.1:0-5257 GCA_051270635.1 Verrucomicrobiales bacterium
GGATGGTCTGATGTCATTGTGCGCCTCTCTTGGATCGCAGCTTTACCGGCGTTTGCAGGAGGGGCTCGTTCCGTTCTACTCGCGGCCTTTCTAATCTCACTTTGCTTTCTAATACGCTTCGGTAGTCTCACCTACCTGGCCGCGATGAGAGTGAAGCGATTCACGATGCCGCTAGATTACGATGGGTTCGGCGTCTACGCACGGACGGCAGACGACTGGAGGCAGTTTGAGGGAGAGATGCGACCGCCGCTTATTTTTAGCATCGTAGCAAGTTGTGGATTTCTTTTTGGCGCGATAGCCTTGTGATCGCAGCAACACTGTGACGAATAAACCAAAAGGCACAACAAGACGTCGATCCTAACGCCTGACTCGGACGGTCTGCTAAGAAAAGCTGGGCTCATCTACGGCCAGCTGAGCATTTGACCCGACCGATGTTCAAATGTAAAATGCATCTATGCCGATGAAATCCATGGCAGCCCACTATGACGGCCAGAGAGTCTGTTTTGACGAAGATGTCACGATTCCACCTTAAACCAAGCTGCTTGTAACAATTTTGCAGGAAACCGATCAGGAGAGGGAGGATTTTCTCGCACTGGCCAGTGTGCATTCGCAGACACTTACGGCGAAAATGAAGTCAAATACACAGAGGCTGATTTAAAGCGATGAGTCCGGGCGACACGATTCTTGCCCGCCTGCAGCAATCGGATGGCCAAATCAAGAGTCGACCAGCTCTAATTCTTGCTGCGATGCCGCCTTACAATGACCTCCTTATCTGCGGGATCAGTTCTCAGCTCAGGCAAAAGGTAGAGGACTTTGACGAGGTGATTTCTGAGAGTGATGCCGATTTTCTGCAAAGTGGCCTTAAGGTAGCATCTGTGCTTCGTTTAGGAATGCTCACCACGATCCCGAGGGGCGCTGTCCTCGGAGAGCTTGGATCGATTCCGTCGGAACGACTTTTCCGATGACGCGGCAATCTCGCTGAACACATCAAGGCAGAAGGCACGGATGACCAAGCCGCTGCCGCTGTGGAGTAGATTTTGAAGCCAGGACTAACATTAACCCAGAAGGCGAAAGCGCGCTCTCAGCAGCGGCTGGCATCGCCTTGACGTTGTGCAAAGAAGATGACCAAACCCGAATGGCCACTATTTGTGTTTCGCGAAGACGGAGTGCTCGACCTTTGCGAGACTCTCAGAGATGCACAGCGTGAATACGAAGGTGTTGACGTTGAAGGTGAGGTTTATGAATTCTACGATTTTTCGGGCTGTCCCGCTAGGCCAGTCTTCACCACGCCAAACAAGTATTCCTCATTTCTTGGCCTATTTCCCGAACGTATCGCTGATATGCCCCTAACAATAAAGTTGCTGCCAACGGACTGCCCGTTGCAACGAAAATGCTACCCACCGTAAAACCAAACCGAATCGTCAAACGCTCAATTCGATTTGCAATTGAGATCCATCCCCGGTAGCGTTTCGCCGAACTATTTCGTCCGCCTCAAAAAATGAATCCCAACTGGCTCGGCGTCATATCTTCGATTCTGGCGTTCGTGGCCTTCTTCGTAGTCTTTCGCGCTGCCAAGGACACTTCGAACAAGACTCGGTTGCTCCTCTTTCTCCTCGCGCTTGTTGCGGCCATTCCCGGTGCAAGCTTCGCAGCGTATTACGCTCACGTTCTTCCAGAGCCGAACTGGTATTATCAGTTCCGCAGTATTGCCGGGACTGAGCTACTAGTTGTGCTTATTGGGATCTCCGGTGGTCTGTTTGCCATACTGTTGCCCCGGATGCTTCTCATTCTACCGCTCCTTGGAGTAACGGCATTCTCGATCGCTCCAATTATCAAACCCTTCATCGGGCCGATCGCGGCGGGCACAATACGGGATAAAGGTTAATAACAACTCCGACCACGCAGTGCGAAGTTGACGCTGATCCGTGGCTAGGGCACACTCTTTTCATTCCAAACTTTTCTTCCCAGCCGGGGATGATATACCTCGGACGTTGATTAAATCTGCCTCAACTGCAACTGCAACTGCAACTGCAACTGACTATGAAAATTATTCTCATTGGAAGTAAAGACGAACAGCGCGTCATTCATTGGCCTGGTGTGGCTTGTTTATTGTTATTGATTGCCGTTGTCGGAGGCGGATCAGCTAACTTGTTCTACTTCCTTATCTCGGGAGGAATGATGCCATGGCACTTTACTATTCTCATTATTGCCATTGGAACCGGTTGTATGATTGGCCGAGCGATTGGCAACTCCCGCCGCATTCCGGTCGATCAACTCCCAATGTTGAATTGAACTCTTTCAAGCCACTGTCTAGTTGAGCAAGCCCAGTGTGAAGGTGACGGGGGCTATGCGTTTTGTGTTGGGTTCGATCGCACTGTTGCTGTGTCGGCGGGGGCGGACGCTGCGGGATGACTGATCCTTGTGCTGGAGCGGGCACATATTGTGATCAATATGGCTTGAGACAGTGTGGATTGGGCCGGACTGCAGACGTTTTGTGTTTCTGACAGGGTCGGTGTCCGGACACAATGGTGCTGCTCCAGCGAGGAATCGCTGGTTCGTCGCTGTGCCACTTGCACTTCAATGTCGTTGAATTAAGGATTTGCGGTCGGAAATTTCAGGCGATCGGTTTGTACGGGGCCGCGTAGATACGCGGCGATCGGTGGTTTCGCGGATAAACGCGCCCGGGGCGCACGAGCGAGAGATCCTCTTGCAGCCGCTCAGTTATTCGCCGGGCAAGTTCGGTCGTTCTCGCAGCGCAACTGGTCAGCAGCTCGCAGAGATGATCGCGTATCACGCCCAGCCCACGCTTGATGTTGACTTTGTAACGGTGCTTGCGGCCTCGGCGATCGTCCTTGGCCGTGGGCTGTGATCTTTGCTGCTCTGACTTCGGTGAAGTCCGGGTGCCTTGTGCTTCGATGGACGGTTGCAGCAGAAAGGCTATGCTGGTCACAAGGTTGAGATTGAGCACTCCGGCGTGAAAGTCCTGTTCGACTGATGCCACCGTCTTTCCGCTCCAGTTCTCTATCTCCAACTTGCATTTGCAACTCTTGTAGCTCTCTTCGATATTCCAGCGCAGGTGGTAAACTTTGTCGAATTCTTCAGCCGGATACAGCCCGGCATCCAGGAGGTTGGTCATGAGCACTTCGACTTCTCCGGTGTTCAACTCCACGCGCACCAGTCTGACTGTAAGAGAGTCACCTTTGAAGGCCACACCGCACTCCTTAAGCTGTTTCTTGATCCGGGCCGGAATAGCGAGCTGAATCTTACATTCTTTCCTGCCTGATTGCACAAACTGCTGCGCTCTGGCGTACGCTTTGACCGGCACCCGGACAATGAAGTTTGTGTACAACGCCGCCATGAGAAAAGGCAGCGCTCCATCAAAGTATCCCCGGTCGAAAATGAAGCACGACAAGGCATTGGCGTGGGAGCAGACCAGATCCCACGCATGCTGCCCTTCTCCAGTGTGATAGGATGTGATCATCGCTGCTTGAGTCACATTGGTCAGTAGATCGTGAAGAAAAGAGAAGCGCGCCTTAGGAACGAACTTCCCGTTCTTTGGCTGCATCCCGCCGAAATGGTCGAGCACTTCCTCGGTATTGGGCAGGCGAAGTGTGGAGCCATCGATTCCCAGCAGCCGCAGCCCCCGCCACCTGTCCTGCAGATTCTGCGCTGCGCATTGACCGGCAAACTGATGGTTCAATTGGTCGTTGAGTTCGACGAACGCGCTGGCCTTCAATTTTGCCCGGGCCTTGCTGAAGGTGCTTTTCTTAGGCGTATCGGAGGGAGCCGCACCGAGCGCTGAATCACAGAACCGCTCGATTTCCAACTTCATCGCTGCGCGAAAGTTCCAGAAAATCATCCAGCAGAGAATCGAAAACGTGAGCGAGCGCTTCCGGGTAAAATCCGACTCACTGACACGATGCCTGGCGATAAAACTCTCATCGGTAAGAGTCGCGCGAAAGATACCGACTAACTTCTCAATATAACAATTACAGCTATTTTCACCCCATGGTGATTATAGTTTCTATGGTTTAATTTATCGTGATTAGAAAAATTCCGACGAGTAACTCCCGCCGCACCAACGTCGCCAATTGGCTCGCCATTGCAACAATTTCTTAATTCAACGACATTGACTTGCACTTGGGGGCGATCTGGTGTCGGTGAAGGCTCACGCAGTTAGTTGTGTGACCGGGGATTGGGACTGGCTATCGGGCAGCGCGCGCTGCTGGGAGAGGAGGATCTCCATGATGTCAGGAGTCAGTTCGCTCAACAAGATCAGATGATCAATCCCCGAGCCGCTGAGGAGTTGACGCTTGGCGCCATTGCGACAACGTTAGTCTCCATTCATCTGCGCTCTCAGTCGGGGATGACATGCCTTGAACGTTGATAAGAAATTCCATGAGGCAATTTTCACCGACCCAGATTGTCCTTGGGGGATGCCTGCTCGCTTTCGGGGCATCATTCTTGAATACCGGGTTTATATTGACTACAGGGACATCGATCAGTCACCTGACAGGGGATATTGCCAGAATCGGATCGGGTCTCTCTGCGATTGGAGGCGGTAATGGGTTTCACATCGTGAATGTGGCGGTGGCTACGCTAGGGTTCGTTTCAGGTGCCACAATTTCTGGTTTTTTGCTTCACCACCCGACGATAGAAATATCTAGACCTTACGGGCGGATACTATCAACATTCGGGGTATTCCTGGTGGCTGCACACTTTGTTCACATCGAATACCCGCTTATTGCGATCGCTGTTACAAGTACTGTATGTGGAGGACAGAATGCACTCGCCAGTCGCTATCGAGGTATTGTTTTGAGGACGACCCACTTGACTGGAATATTTACGGATTTCGGCATTCATTTGGGCATGAAAATCCGAGGGCACTCAATTGAATCATGGAAATTGCTTATCCCGATCGGTATTACATGTTCCTTTCTTGTTGGTGCCGTAACCAGCAGTGCCGTCATTTTAAATGATAGCGAAAATTGGATACTTGCAGCGGGAATTGGATATTTTTTGGGAGGCGCTCTATGGAGCATATACAAGAGAATCATGAGAGTCGATTCCGTCGGCCTCAAATGAGGTTCATCCCTTAGATCTCTGTAAACAGGGGAATTGAACGGGGCTTGAACCCCATTTGGTTTTCTCCCATGCTGGACACACACACAATAAATAAAGGCGCTGACCAACCCGCTGCCGCTGTGGACTCGAAAAATGAATAGACGCTCGAAACCCTATCATTGCACCAATGACA
>JBNMNB010000372.1:0-5242 GCA_051270635.1 Verrucomicrobiales bacterium
CCATCGAGATCGACGCAGACTGGCGGCTTCGCGGCTCGCTTTACGCCAGTCGCCTTTTTGCGCTTGGCAACCAACACAGGTTCCAGTTCCACGACAGGCGGCGGTGGCCCTGGCTTGGTGCGAAGGATAGCGTCAATTGCGGCATTCCCTTCTTCCCATGGTTCATCCAGCCAGGCGTCACCGCTCCACACCCGCGTGATGTGATCGCGCGAGTGGTGAACGCCGGGAAGCCGCAGCCAGGCACCCATTTTATCGCCTCCCAGTTTGCCAGATTTAGGGAACGTTTCCGGCTTTGCGTCCAGGTTGAGCGCTTGCCAGTCGGCGATCAATTGCTGCCCGAGTGCGTGCACGTGCGCCATTGGCGCGGGTTCTTCAAACAGTATCCACAAGTGGTAACCACCCGCTCCATTAGAATCGTACAATAGCGGATCGTAGCCCATCTGCTGAAGTCGCTTCCACCAACGGGTCGCAGCAGTGAAATTACAGCGTTCAACATCCGCGGCATCTTCTGCCTCGGGATCGTGCAGGTCGATGTCGATCGCCAGCCACAGACAATGCTCCTCTGGACTGGCAGCATGCAGGCCGATCAAGTGATCGCGACGCAAACTGCCAAAGTGGCGAGCCAGTTTATCCAACGTCACCATGTCCTGCCCGCGCATGCTCTTCTGGGGCAATGTTAGTGCCTTCTGACCACGCTTGCGCTGCGACGGCCCAGTGTACTGTCCCCAGACATCTCTACGATTCACCAATCGATCCATCGCCCAGGACGCAAGCTCTGTGGAACGCTGCTTCCACTCCATGCCGATCACTTGAAGCGTTTTCGGAAAATGTTCGTCCATGAGATAAGAGTCTACACAGATTTCTTGATAAACACACGCAGGAGTTCCCGTCCTTCTCGTCCCAAGAAAGCCACATTTGGCACTTCCGATCTCTCGACCTCAAATCGTTCCGCGAACAATTCATCCAGCTCCTCCACCGTGCTGGCAAAGGGTGGCCCGTTACTGCCATCACCGCGCTCCTTCGGGTTCAAATAAAACACGGCCAACAACTTGCCACCAGGCTTCAATAATTGAAATACCGCCTGCACGTAATCGGCGCGGCGGTCAGGATCGATGGCACAGAAACACGTGTGCTCGAAAACCCAGTCAAACTGACTATGCAGCTGTGAATCCAGATCAAACAAGTCCGCCGCACGCGTACTGGCATTGGCAATCGACTGAAGGCGTTCCTCAGCCAGAGCTACAGCACTCGATGAAAGGTCCAACCCTAGCACTGTCACCTTCCCCGAGCGGCGAGCTATTTCCGTGATGTCGTGACCGCTTCCACATCCTGGAACCACTACCTGTCCATCGATGGATTCGGCATCAAGAAACTGCACCAGAACCGGGCTGGGAGCCCCTTGATCCCAGGGGGTATTTCGTTCGACATAGCATTGCTCCCAATCGGTTTCTTCACTCACGGTGCGCCTTGCTATCCTGATTTACCGTTGATTACAACCGCATTTGAGACGATATTGGCAGTAGATGGAGCAAAGGACTCATGGCTTTAGCTTAATAGTAACGGTTGCCGTTCTCGGTGCACTGACAGTAGTAGCGTGGCTATACAAAGTTGGTAAAAACGAAGAGGCACGAGCTCTGCGCGATGAAGTTGCCGAAAACCGCCAGCAGGAAATTCCCACCGCCACGGAACCCCGCAGCCGGGAGTTCCAGAACACCAACCAGCAGGACATTAAGAACCGGAATTTTGAAGTTCTCATGGGCTGCGAGCTTGTCGAAAGCCGCGCCAATGACGGCAGCACCTTGCGCATTCGCCATCGTGACAACGAATACGTCTTTCGTCTCTATTTTGTCGATACCCCGGAAACGACGTTGAACAATGGTGACATCATCCGCAGCCAGACCCGTTACTTCAACTACATCACTGAAGAGCGATTACTGGAAACGGGCGCAGAAGCCCGGGAATTCGCACTTAAACTCCTTCGGTCACGACCATTTGCTGTCTTCACCCAGTGGCTTAAGCCGACGCACAATCATCGCTACTATGGAATGGTTCAGATACAGATGCCCAACGGCGAACGACGATTCCTTTCCGAACTTCTTGCCAGTCGCGGCTATGCTACGCTGGACAGCCTGGGCATAAAACTCCCGAACGGCGTTGAAGAAGAAGTCTTCCGCAACCACTTGCACGGCCTTGAAACAGTGGCGCGCAAATCAAGCGTAGGAGCATGGCGCAGTACGCAGAGGTAGAATCCGGTCCGAATTCTACTTCGCCTTCTCTGGCTTCCTGACTTCAAGGAAAGTGTCCCCCAGGCTACGACCATTCTTGGGATCGATGGTTTCGACCTGCATCTGCTTTAGAATCCAGGCGCCATCGACCTTCTGCGCCTGTGTGACGCGAAACATCTTAATCGGATGCTCTGATGGCTTCCAACCGTATCCTTTCATTTGAATCAGAGCACCGCTCGCTTGATGCACCCAGATCAGCACAGATTGATACGGCCCAGTCTTATTCGGATTGACCACGCGCAGCTTCCAGCATTTCTTAAACTTGATCCGCTCTTCATCCAGCAGCACTGGCTTCGGCCAATAGAGGAAACGCATCGACAAATCTTCGTAGGTCACGTCAGTCCCGCGAATATTCTTGCCGTAGTCGTTCGCCGGAACTGGCCCCTTGCCCTTTCGAGTCTCTCGGTTCAATACCGATCCCTTGTCATCCAATTTCAATTCGATGATCTCATCGGGTTCAAACTTAAAATAGATCGCGCCCTGACGCATGCTTATTCCAAGTGGCTCGGTCTTCCGATCTTTACGCAGGCGGGCGCTTAAATCGTGATTCTGCAGTGCCTGACTTAGACGCACCAGCTCTAGAATTTGTTCCCCAGTCAGCTCCTTGAAGTGCTCAGGAATCGGATCATCCTGTTGCGCCGGTGCCTGTGAAACGCCAAAAGAAACTGCTAAGAATGCAGATAATACTTTGACAGTCATTGATTTAAGAGGTGTTTTCATGTCGTAATCGGAAACGAGTGGGTTCTGCTTGAGCGAATGCCAGAATGACAGGTTAATCTCTTTGACACTCTCCCGCACAAACGTATTCACTTCGTGACACTAATTTAAGTTATCTAAATAATCAAAGAAGCACTTCAATCCTTCCTGGCCAACCCGCAATCGCTTTGGCAGAATCATCGACGCCTATTCTGGGCGCTGCTGGCCGTCACTGCGTGCCGGATCCTCATTGGTGCCTCGACGGATCTGTCTCCTGACGAGGCCTACTACCACATGTGGAGCGAGCGGTTGGCTCCCAGCTACTACAGCAAAGGGCCGGGAGTTGCCTTCGCCATTCGTGCCAGCACCACACTGCTGGGTGACTCCGCGCTGGGCGTACGTTTTTTCTCAGCCGTGCTGGGCCTTGGCACCTGCATCATCATCTACACACTGGCCACCAGCCTGTACAATGATAAGGTCGCTGCCTGGTCAGTGGTATTGCTCAATTTGACGCCGATCTTCAACGCAGGTTCGACCCTGATGACGATCGATCCACTGATGATTTTTTTCTGGTGTGGATCAATGCTCACCTTCTGGCGCGCGCTGCATCGCACGTCGGCATCTTCCGATCGCTACTGGCTGGCGACTGGTGCACTGGTGGGACTGGGGTTTCTGTGCAAGTACACCTGCGCACTTCAATTACTCTCAATGGTGCTACTGTTAGGGCTATCTCGCAGATGGCGTGGTCAGTTGCGCCGAGCAGGATTCTACAAAGCCCTGGCCGTCTTCGTTTTCTGTACCATCCCAGTCTTGATCTGGAATGCACAGCATCATTGGATTACAGTCACGCACTTGAAAGAACGTGCAGGCGGCAGCGAAAGCGGTGGGCTGCAGATTTCTGAATTCGGCGAGTTCCTGGGCATGCACCTCGGCGTCTACTCCCCCATCCTCTTCATCGGTCTGGTATGGGCGCTGTATCGGACAGCGCGCACATTTCTTCGCAATGATGCTGAAAGATTTTTGGCCGCATTCACTTTCCCGATCCTCATCATGTATTTCGCCCTGTCGTTCCGCGAAGCCGGTGAAGCAAATTGGACGGCACCGGGATTCATCAGTGCAGGCATCCTGCTGGCGCACTTCTGGGACTCCGTACGACTGAGCCCCGGATGGAAACATGGGCTGCAGACGAGCGCGTTGTTCACTGCTGGCGCCCTGTCATGCGTCGCCCTGCACACAGACGTCATCCGCCAACTGGGCATCCCCTGGCCGTACCAGCGCGACCCATCCTATCGCCTCCGAGGATGGGAAGAAACGGCAGAAGCAGTCGAGGACATTACGCAATCGATGCTCACCGATAATAAAAAGAAGAAACGCAAAGACAGAGTTTTTCTGATCGCCAATCGCTGGCAGGTTGCCGCAGAATTGTCGTTCTACATGCAGGACGATTTAGAGGTCATTCGCCCCAATCAGGATTACCCGCTGGTGCACACTATTCAATCCGCTCTGCCCGAGCATCAATTCTCGTTCTGGCCACGCTACGACGGGATTGACATCGCAAAACCTGAAGTCGCAGGCGGCGACCGAGTGGCTGGCTCAGCCTTTCTTGGGCAAACCGCTCTCTACATCACGGACGACAGTGATCGGCAGAATCCGCCGAAATCGATCCAGTCAACGTTCGAAAAATTCCATCTGATTCGGATCATGGACGTGCTCCGTGGCGGCAATCAGCTGCGGCGCGTTAAAATATTCGCTTGCTACAATTACAAGCACCCGCCCATATAACCGTTGTGTCGGATCCTGCAGAAACTACTGACTCTCCATCGCATCCATTGCCGCAGCCACTGCTGTCAGTGGTCGTCCCGCTGTATAACGAGGAAGACAACGTCGTCCTGATGGTCGAAGAATTGCATCGCGCTCTGAGCGGGATCGCGCATGAGTTGGTGCTCGTCGATGACGGCTCAACCGACGCCACTGCGGAACGCGTGCCGACAGACGATGCCTCCATTCGCTTCGTCGGTTTTGCCGAGAACTCCGGTCAAAGTGCAGCGATGTATGCGGGTGTCCATGCCGCCACCGGTGAGATTATTGCGTTGATCGATGGCGACCTGCAAAATGATCCGGCCGACATCCCAAAGTTGATCGAGGCACTCAATCAGGGAGCTGATCTTGCGTGCGGCTATCGGGCCAGCCGCAAAGACACTGCTTTCAAACGTATTCAAAGTCGCGTCGCCAACTTTGTCCGCAGCCGCTTCACTGGCGAT
>JBNMNB010000373.1:0-5216 GCA_051270635.1 Verrucomicrobiales bacterium
CCGCATGTGGCGCATGGTCGGTGGCAATGACGTCGAACACACCCTCCTTCACCGCCTCAACTAACATCGCACTATCTTCCGCAGTGCGCAGTGGCGGCGTCATCTTAAAATGCGTATTGTAGTCGCCCACATCTTCATCACTGAAGATAAGATGGTGTGGCGTCACAGCACAGCTGACATCAACACCTTCGCTCTTGTAGCGGCGGATCGTTTCGATCCCGCGGGCAGTACTGACATGCTGCACATGCACCCGCGCACCCGTAAATTGCGCCAGGCGAAGATCGCGCGCCAGGCAAATTTCTTCGCTACAGGCAGGCATGCCCGGAATTCCCAGACGAAACGACACCGCGCCTTCGTGCATGGCCCCGCTCCCCGAAAGTTCTGAAATTTCACAGTGCGCACCAACGATCAAATCGAAGTCGCGCGCATACTCCATGGCTCGCCGCATGACCAGCGCATTATTGACGGCGACGCCACCCTCAGTGATCAGCAGCGCGCCCTTCTCCCTCATGTCTGCAATGGCGGCGAGATCCCTTCCTGCACGATCTTTCGTGATGCATCCCGCAGTGAACAATGGAATCCGCGCACTGCGACCGGCGATCTCCAGTATTGACTGCACCATGCCTCCGTTGTCGATGGCTGGAATAGTGTTAGGCATAGCAACGACGCCCGTCACTCCACCATTGATCGCCGCCTCGGTTCCTGACTGGATCGTCTCCTTCCACTCCTCACCGGGTTCGCGCAAATAGACATGCATGTCGAACAACCCGGGCAGCAACACTTTGCCCGCACCCTCCCATTCCACATCTGGAGAAATGTCTCCAGCGTCCGCCACACCCGGCCCCAGACGCGTAATGACGCCGTCTTCCACTACCACATCTGCTGTCTGCAATGTCGCACTGGCCGACGATGCAATACCCGCACCCCGGATCAAGATCACTCTCGGCTGGGATTCAGAGGCACTCAATTTCCCTCACCTCCCTGCGCGGTTCCAGTTTCCGGCCGCAGCCAATACAACACCGCCATTCGCGTGGCGATCCCGTTCTCCACCTGTTGATTAATGAGACATCGCTCGTAGCGCATGACCGCATCCACCAACTCAACTCCTCGGTTCACTGGCCCTGGATGCATGACGTAAATGCCCTCGTCAGCGATGCGTTTCAATCGTTCTTCCGTCACTCCAAAATAACGGTGATACTCGCGCAAACTCGGGAAAAACTGTGCTTCCTGACGTTCCAGCTGAATCCGCAGCAAGTAGACGACATCCGGTTTCCACGCCAGTGCATCATCGAACGAACAAAACGTCTTCAGATAGTCTGGCCGCATCTCCGGGATCAGTGGGCCTGGCCCTAACACCCCCACTTGCACATCCATCTTCTGCAAAATCTCACTGGTCGAACGCGCAACACGGGAATGCAGCAGGTCGCCGACGATGAGCACTTTTTTCCCCGTCGACTCCGGCAGGACTTCGCGCAAAGTGTAAGCATCGAGCAATGCCTGCGTCGGATGCGCGTGATAGCCGTCGCCCGCGTTCAGCACTGACGCCTTCGAATGGCGAGCAATCAAATTCGGCACGCCAGACTGTGAATGCCTGACAATGATGTAGTCGACCCGCATCGCCTGTAGCGTGTCGATGGTATCCAGAATCGATTCACCTTTTACCACCGACGATGTCGATACCGCAAAGTTCGTGACATCAGCCGACAGACGTTTGGCTGCAATCTCGAACGAAGATCGGGTTCGCGTAGACGGCTCATAGAACAAATTAAGGACGCTCTTGCCACGCAAGGACGGCACCTTCTTCACCGATCGACGGATCAACTCTTTGAATGGCTGCGCCGTCTTCAGCAAATACTCAATCTCGTCACGCGTCAGCGAGTCGATGTCCAGCAAATCCTTACGTCCGGTCATTGCCCACCCTCCTTTATTTCTCTCAGAAACAAGCCATCCTCGCCATCGACTTCACGCAACTTCAGTTGCACGTAATCAGAGCGATTGGTATCACGCGTCAGTCCTGCGTAGTCGGGCTGGACCGGAAGCTCGCGATTTCCACGATCTACCAGCACTGCCAACTCAATTCGCGCCGGACGCCCGAAATCCATCAGGCAATCGATCGCCGAACGAATCGTCCGCCCGGTAAATATCACATCGTCAAAAAGAATGACTTCAGCGCCCTGCAGATCGAACGGGATATCCGTAGACTCGATCGTCGGCAGATCCTTGAGCTGGTCCAAATCATCGCGATGGAACGAAATATCAAGCGTTCCCATGCGAATCTGATCACTGGTCGCACTCTTTGGCTGCTCGCTGCGCAGGACATCTGCCACCCGGTTGGCAAGCGTGACACCACGCGTATGAATTCCGACGAACACGACATCCAGAGCGGGATGGCGCTCAACGATTTGAAATGCCAGCCGGCGGACGGTATTCTTCACGTCCTGTTCGGTCAGCAGCTGCTGTGTCGAAGGCAAATCCTCACCCATCATGCGTTTCTTGTCGGATAACTCCCCCGCCCGCCATCGCAAAAAACAAATCAACAACCTCCCAAGCGGAGGCGTGATCCCGTGCTTTTCGCTGAATGTCTCTCATCAGGACCCGAGGCTAGCGCGGCCAATGCCGGAACGCAACCCCTCTTCCACACGATCACACGATCGAGAAGAGATCGAAGCGATCAAAGAGGAGCTGATGACGACCGGCCCGATAAGGACGGGAACCCTAACAAAACAATACAAGTACCGGGCCAAGAGGGCCATGCAGATAGCAGATCGGCGGCTACCATAAATTGCGCTAAACACTTAAAATGAAAAGTCGCACCGGGTATGTGCGGGCCGGGCACGTGACAAAGCTCGCCCTTATTTTCAACTTTCATTCCTCCTCTGGGACTGGCCCCAAATACGACGCCAAAGTCGACTGGCCGAACGAGGCGGATGGACACAATGCCGCACTGGAATTCGATGGAACATCTGGATAGCCTGCACGCAGCCTGGAGGAACCCCAGGAATGCCCTTAACACACAGAAACCTCTCAGATCCGCAACTATTTCCTCAAAAATTTTACGCAAATCAGAGAAAGTTCGCGAAAATTAAAAAATAACTTGTTTGGTTCGGCAGTCGTTTCTAGTCTGGCTCCAACACAGGCAACCGCGTCTGCAACCACTTGTTTTCCAGAGTAGAACTCTACTTGGTGACAGTTTTAGCAGTTGGAAGCCTGATCCTCGACCTCACTGCATCCAACAAAGTTTTTACGATTACGGAAATGTCAGCCTCTCCAACTCATCCACTCATCCAGACTTCTTGCCACTTCCACAACCACTCAAATCACCATCTTAGGAATAGGAACGCGGTGCCCTGCAATCAGGATGTCCAGAAGAGGACAAATTGGCCAATTTGGTCCACTGAAATCGTATCCCTGACGCGCTAGTCGACTTCATCCACCGACAAAGCACTAAGATGGAAGACTTTCAACCCGGAAATCCACAATCCACCGCCAATCTCTGGACGCGGATTCTGTCGCTCCTGCGCGACCGCGTCAGCGAAGACACATTTCAACGCTGGTTCGAACTCACCAACCTGAGTCGTTTTGACGATGATGTGCTGATCCTCTCGATCCCTAACGAGATCTACCGCTTCTGGATTGAGGAGAATCACATGCCAGCGCTTCAGGACGCTGTCATCCAACTGCTTGGAACGCCGCGCAGTATTAAATTTGTCCTGAATAGCATCATCAGCGACAAAAAGATACCGGGGGCCAGCCCTGCCGGCAAAACGGCACCGATTGAGTCCGTGAGCGAAATCCCAGCGGAGGAACCAGCGGAAGAACGATTGGGTGACTCCCCGGCGAAGAACGCGCTGAGCAAATCTCAGCTGCGTGCCAACCTTAATAACCGCTACTTGTTCGACTCGTTCGTAGTGGGCTCGAACAGTAGATTCGTTCAGGCGGCCGCGAGCGCCGTCGCTGACAAGCCGTCGCGAATCTACAATCCGTTTTTCGTGCACGGTGGGCCGGGACTAGGCAAGACCCACATCATCCAGGCCATCGGCAATCAAGTCCTCGCGACCCGCAAGAATGCCCGGGTGCTTTACGTTTCCAGTGAGACCTTCGCCAACGATTTTATTGACGCTATTCAGAAGGGCGAAATGGTGAAGTTCCGCAAGCGCTACCGCCAGGTCGATGTGCTCCTGATCGATGACATCCAGTTTCTTGGTGGCAAGGACAAGACGCAGGAAGAGTTCTTTCACACATTCAATGCGTTATTCGACGGTCATAAACAGATCGTGTTGTCAAGCGACCGGCCACCCAGTGAGATCCGCCACCTTGAAAGTCGGCTGGTCTCAAGGTTCGAGTGGGGCCTCACTGCAGAAGTTCATCCACCCGATGCTGAAACGCGGATTGCGATTCTGCGCAAAAAGATGCAACTCTGGGACGTGAAGCTGGAAGACGAAGTCGTATTCTTCCTCGCCGACCGTATTCACAACAACATCCGCAGGCTGGAAGGCGCGCTCATGCGCACAGCTTCCTTTGCCTCCCTGAGCGGCACGAAATTGACGCTGCAGCGGGCTGAAGAATTGCTGCGCGATATCCTTCACGAAGAAGCAAAGAATACGATCACCTTTGATCAAATTCAGAAGCGTGTCGCCGAACACTTCGATATTAGGATCGCCGATATGACCAGCAAACGACGTCCGGCCAGCATCGCCTTTCCCAGGCAGATTGCGATGTTCCTGTCACGCCAAATGCTCAAAGCCTCCTACTCTGAAATCGGAGATGCCTTCGGCGGTAGAGATCACGGCACCGTGATGCACGCTTACCGGCAGATCCAGAAGAAGATGAAGGCAGACGATGAGTTGCGGCGCGCAGTTTCCCTTCTCGAATCCATGATCCGCTCGAATCGAGACGCCTGATTCTACGCATTTTTTTCTCTCAGCTCACCGAATCGACCTAACTCCCTGAAAACGAGAAGCTTCAACTTGCTCGCCCTGTCGAGATAGTATTAGACACCTGTAATTTTTGGGTTCACTATGGCAGCGAATAATACAATCGCCCCATTGCGCATGAAGTTCTCGATCAGTAAGGAAAAGTTTCTAGCCGGACTACAGCAAGTGCAGAATGTCGTCAGTACGCGGACGACGCTGCCCATACTTTCCAATGTCCTGATCGAGGCAGCAGACTCTGGATTGCAACTGACTACGACAGATCTTGACGTCGGAATCAGCGGC
>JBNMNB010000374.1:0-5191 GCA_051270635.1 Verrucomicrobiales bacterium
CCATCTTCTTCAACTACGTCCCCATCCAGGAAACCGCCTGGTCGATCGAACCCGGAACCGAATCCACCATGCGCTATCGCCTGTTGCTCCAGGATACGAAGCCAGATCCAGCAAAAACCCACCAACGCTGGGACGCATTCGTAAACATGTAAATGCCTCAGTCACTTGCAGTCTCTCAGATCACGCAAGGTGCTAATGTTAGGATGTTCACTGGAGATCCCAACGCGAGTTTCAAGATGCAGCCGGGCACGCGCTGACGCGCTTTCTGCAAGGCAGAGCGGAAAGGTAACATCTTCAGGAGCATGAATAGCAGTTCCCCTCTCGTTGGAGGACGAATAGCTCGCCGGGCGGCGCTGATGGCCCGCCTCAACTCAAACCCACATAGTTAATATTAGATTGAAACAAGTCTTCGGGGCTTGCATACTTCGACGATGAATAAGCTCATCATCAGCCTCACGGGCAACATCACCAAAAGCAATTTTGAAGAGTGGAAGAAGGAACTCTTGAACCAGATTGCTGGGATTCAGAAAGAACTCAAGAATGATGGTGATTTCGTCTTGGCGACTGATCAGGCCAAGAGCCTGAAGCAGGCAGAGACAGCGTTAAAACAGGCCAAAGAATCGGCAATCGAACAGGCCTTGAAATCCAGCGGTTGTTCGCAGCGATTGATGAGGTATCAGCAGCCGCGCGCAGTGCCCGACTCTACCTGGAAGGACAGGTCAAGGCTCGGAAGCAGGAGATTAAGGGCGAAATTGTCCAGTCTGGAATTCGCAAAGTGAGGGCACTCATTGAAAAACAAAGTGATAATTTCCAGTCACTGACGCACTATTCGAGAGAGTGTACTGACCGCGGATTGTTCGAGGATGCCATCAAGGGGAAACGTGGAATCGAAGGCATGGAGGCGGCGGTTCAACTGCTGATTGATCGGCTTGGGCAGGAGATCACAGAACGGGCGACTGCCGTAGCTGGCCACGCCAGGAAGATTGCGGCGATCGCCCCTGAGCATCTTCCTTTGTTTCAGGATCGCTCGGCACTTCTTGATCGGTCTGACGAAGATCTCGATGCCACGATTGCTGAGAGAATTCAGGTCTTTAAGCAACAGCAATCCGCCATTGCCGCTGTAGAGCCAGAAACCGAAGGGATAGATGCTCTAACCATCACTCCTCCACCAGGAGCAGAGGATGGCGATCTTTTCCCCGACAAGGGCAGCGCTACTGAAGCGCGAGATCAACCGCTTCTCCCCTTCCGTATTACATTGAACGTTGCCGCCAAAAAGCACCAGGCAGAAGCTCTGATGGAGAGAATCCGTAATGACTATGCCAGTAACCCACTCGTCGAAAGCATTGGAATGGAGAGCGGATATTGATTCGGGCAGAACCCGCAAAAACATCTGCTGTGCTTGCCCACTCCCGTGAGATCCAGAATCTACGATTCGGCGGGTTTCGAATTGGTGGGGCTGCGCACCTGGAACGTTGTCACTCCGAGGCGCCGTCCGGTTGTTGGGTCTAGAGATTCGATAACCATGTTTTTCAAATTCCAGCTGCCGTCGACTCTCATCAATTGGGTGACCTCGAATCGCCTGATAGGTTTCGTAGACGACTCCCACCCGAATCCCTCCGCCTGGATTAAGGTTTCGGTGTCTTTATGAACCCAGACGTGAACCCTTTGATACATACCAGTCCGATCGGGATTCAAGATCTGAAGCACCCAACAATTTTTTTGGGCGTTGCCGATCTGTTCATCCTTCAGGCAGACTGGATTTGGCCAGTATAAGAATCGCATCGAGAGGTCTTCGATCGACATGTCAGTGCCCCGAAACGGCTTGCCGTAATCGGCCTCTGGAATAGGTTCCTTCCCAGTGCGAACCTCTCGATTGAGGACTACTCCCATACGCTGAATTTTCAGTTCAATAATCTCATCGGGTTCCCTGAATTTATAATAGATTGCATCTGTGCGTAACGAGATTCCCATTGGAATGACCGTCTTATCGCTGCGGATCCGAGCGCTCAAGTCGCGGCTCTGAAGGCTTTCGTTCAGCCGCGCCATCTCTAAGATTTGGTCGGCACTGGCTCCGGAGGTTCCGGAGAGGGACTCGCACTGGACTCCTGAGGTTCCGGAGACGGACTCACACTGGACTCCTGAGATACCCGAGAGAGATTCGCACTAGCCTGCTCTGCAGAAGCGTTCGATGAAGCTATTTCGCGTTGAAGTTTTGTGTTCCTGCTCCACTGCACGCCGATCGGGATTGCTGCGAGCAGCATGGCCGCAACAAATGCTTTAGTTTTTCGGTACGCCATAGTTTCAATGGTGTTAATCAGTAGTGTCGATGTGGAAGCAGTGTTGAGATCTGCAAGAACTTTAGTTGCAATGGATGCACTGATTTCTTCGGCTGGGGTTTTGCCCAACTGTCCGGAAAGGACGGCACCAACAGCTGCAGCCGGCATCTCCACTCCCTTCTTCTGCAGAAGTTGATTCAGTTTCTCAAGCACCGTGGAAACTCGCTTTCGACAAGCCACTTCAGACTTTCCCAAACGGTGGCTGAGTTCCACATAACTGATCTCGTCGACAAATCGAAGCAAGATGAGCCTACGATCAGACTCATTGAGACTATCGAGTGCTTCCTCAAGAAACGGCCGTCGCTCGTCGAAAAAGTATTCTGGCAAATGTGATTCTGTAAGTGGCGACGATTCGTTCATTAGAGCTTGTCGTTTTCGCTGTTGCCGACGTTCTGAACGTAGAACGGAATGACACTCTAAACGCGTGGTAGTATGAAGCCAGGCACGGATCGCCGGATGGTGTTGCAGTGACTTGGCTTTACGTGCCAGAATGATGAACACCCGCTGCGTGACATCCTCAGTCAACTCCTGATCACCCGTCCGCCTCAGGGCACTGGCCATGACCATTCCAGCATAGCGTTCGACCATGGTGCGGAAGTCCGCTTCGGAACCATTGTCAACGTAGCTGGTAAGACGTTGTTCGTCACTTTTAGGCATGCCTATCAACTTAACGTCCGGATTTGGAGTTCTGTGACTAATTTTTTTCGTGAAAGCACCAAAGACCATTCTAGTATTGAGAACCGTTTTTTTCATCACGACTAGTAGTTAAGCCAGTGATAGCGAGAACTCCGATCACTTGCAGCCCCGCAGATCCCAAAAGGTTCAAAGGTTCGCAGATCACGCCGCCGATCGAGGTAATCTTTCAACCGAACATAAGAAATCTCATTCGTCAGTCGTGACGCAGGATACTATCTCGCTGGCTGAAAAGTCCGCACGATGGATGGACAGGCGTAGTTGTCTTCGCTCGTCCCTTTTCGAGCCAGTCTCCCTCATGGATTTGAGGGATGCGTCACAAAGCTGAAGCGGGCCGCTGAGCACGGTTCCGTTGCGAAGTGTGACTTCCACGTTTTTTCCCAGAGGCAATCCCAGCTTCTCCGAGATTGCACGCCGCCGTTCCCGGTTTGACGCCCTCCAGCGTTCGAAGCCATCCTCGGTATCCCCCGCCGCACTTCCAAATTCAAACAAGCCCACTTCCGCCGAGGACGGCTGCGCATTTTGCCCGGCACCGGGGAGTATAGGCTTCCTTGGATGTGGGTCCGGCTCCTCAGGCGACAGGTTGTCGTCGAAATTGAAATCTAATTGATCCGCCATAGGGCGCCTAATTCTAGCTCACGGAATCTATTAAGGAAGGCGCAAACACCGGGTATTACCCCAGCGGCAACAGATCGGCCCATTTGCATAACAATGATTCGACTCCTTACTTCAAGGGACAGGGATGGATGGATGCCTTCCAAAGTAGCGGCAACCGTTGATCAACAATTGATACAATCGACTGCCTGTGATGGGATCGGGAATTGCACTCGAGGCCGATAGATGACTGACTATTTTTGAAAAAGTTACTCGCAATTCTAGTGCCCACAACGGTGAACTGACGCGTTGTCGAGCTGAGGTCGATTGACAAGAGCGTTAAGCTCCCTCGATTTATTTCGGCTTCCGTTTTCAACAATCTTCGTAGAGACTTCAAAAATGACCACACCCGATCGTGCATTGCCGGGTGCCAGGTGGGATCGTAAAATTATTGCGATCCTGCTCCGCACTGCCCTCGTCACAAGCTTCGCTCTCTTTCTGACGATCACTGTCGATGCTGGCTTCACTATACAGAAGAAGCTAACCGGCGTCCCCCGTGGCGGGACAAAGGCAACTAAAAAAGGATTAGAGAAAGCTCGAGCCAACAATAAGCCCTACCCCGAGATCAGCGAAGCTCCAAAGACTGCCGATGCGGTGGAACTCGCGAAGCGGCCTCCATTCTCCGGTCTCACTCCTGCTCAGACGACCAAGCGCCTCGCTGATCTTCGCGAAAGAATTCTCTGTGTAATCGAACTACTTCGAAAAGAGGATCCCGCACTCGCTGATTGTCTTCAAAGTATTTATTCTGGTGGTCGGCTGTGCATCGGCTTCGATGAGTCCACGAAAAAGCACTCGAAGAAGCCCCGCAGCAGTGGACTCAAGACAGCTGCCACAAAAGGTAAAGACGGCGCATACATTAATATCGGACTCCTTGATCCGGATCCCGCGAATAAAAAAATGGCTCGCATTCCAGCTGATGAATGAACTTGCGCTTCAGGGGTATCGCGCCGGAGCAAGAACATCTGAGGCAGAGAAAAAACAGGGCAAGGCGAACGCGACCAATGCCAAGCTGATCGACCTCTGCGCGAAAGTCGATAGCTTCGAGAAGCAAATATCTCGGCTTGCACGTTATTCAGACGTCCTTGTGGCGATTAAGAATACGGATTCCGTCGGCCCATTCGCCACGGGCATTGAAGCTCAAAGAGAAAGTGAGACTGATTACTAAACGAACGCGAGGCCACTCGCCCAGTAAAGTGATCACCGATCTTGCGCTCTACCTCCGAGGCGCGTTTAACTACTACGAACCCGGAGTCGCGTTTGGCGAAGCTCGAGAACTGGACAGGTGGATCCGCCGCCGCGTCAGGCTGTACTACTGGACTGACCCGGCGCGAAGCGCACGTGATTGGCGAAGCGAAACCTCAGAGCCCGACGCAGGAGGGATAAGCAGTGGGGCAGACCGAGGACACGTCGGCGCAAACTGCTGAAACTAGGGATCGGACGGGACGAAGTGCACAAAGCGAGTCGAAGTCGCAAAGGGCATTGGCGAATGAGTCACAACTCCATCGTGC
>JBNMNB010000375.1:0-5190 GCA_051270635.1 Verrucomicrobiales bacterium
CCACTCAGGGTGGCAAGAATTCGATCGCCCTGAAGTGAATCCTTTGCTCGAATGGCGTCACGCAGGAGTTGTGCCGCGTTCGCACCGGGATCCACCTGGGCTGGATCGACCACGCGAAGTGTGTCCCCTGGTTTTTCCCTGCGCACCTGCTGCAGACGGGCGGCATTCCTATAAAGAACTTTCAACACCGGAAGCGGCTGCGCTTGCAGTGGCAATTCCGCTGACATTTCCAATGCAGGGGCGAGCGCGAACATGCAATGAAATCCGTCGTAATCCTCACCACCAAACGTTCTCGCGTTGGCCAATGCGCCGGCGGAAATGAGTTCCTTCAACGTCGATTCGCCGCGCTGAAGTTTTCCCACCAGTAGTTGCTGCAGTTTATCCGGAGGCGTTTCCACCATGGCGTCCACCAGCGGATCAAGGCTTCCAAATGTCAGCTGATCCGATTCGGCACCGTCCTCGGCGAAGGCGGTAGAAAAGCCAAGATCGCTCGCCACTGATGCGCCGACACTGGCTGCCACCATTCCTCGACCAATATCGCTTAGAAATGTTCGACGAGATTTAGGATTGCTTGTGGGCGGAATCAATCTCGTCGTTTTCATGATGAATACTTAGCGTAGAAACGCCACGAGTTCGATATCTCATTGCCCGGCTGAAGGTGGATCCATTTGTCTTCAACGAGTTGTATGCCAGTATTTTGCGGTGACGACTGCTGATTCCGTTTGAAAATGCGGGTCTTGTGTGCAGTTTGACCGCCCAACACACACTAATCGGTTATCGGTCATGAGTAAGCAAGAGATCCAGTCGCTGCCCGGGTTCCGGGAATTTTATCCTGAGACCTGCGCGGTTCGCAACTACATCTTTGAGATGTGGCGCACGGTTGCGCAGCGCTATGGCTTTGCTGAATGGGAAGCTCCAGTGTTGGAACCTACGGAACTTTACCGGCGCAAGAGTGGGGATGAAATTGCTCAGCAGCTGTTCTGCTTTGAGGACAAGGGTGGGCGCGATGTATCTCTGCGGCCCGAGCTGACGCCCAGCCTTGCGCGCATGGCGGTGGCGAAGCAACGGGACTACAAGAAGCCGCTGCGCTGGTTCGAGATCGGCGCCTGTTTCCGCTATGAGAAACCACAGAAGGGCAGGCTGCGTGAGTTCTACCAGTTCAACTGCGACATGCTGGGAGAATCGTCGCCGGCGATCGATGCGGAACTCATTGCCCTGGCGATCGACGTTATGAGCGGCTTTGGCTTTACCAAGGAACACTTCGCTGTGCGCCTCAGTGATCGCAATATCTGGAAACGATTCATGGAGGAAGAGGGAATCGCCCAGGAAAATGAAACCACTTTGCTGCAGATCATCGACAAGCTGGAACGCACCAAACCTGAAGTCCTGAAAGAACAACTGCAGGCGATCGGCACCGATCTGGCGGCAGTGAAAGCATTTACCGAATCGAAGGCGGAGACGGAAGCGGTGACGACCGTCAGGGAACAACTGACGGCGCGCGGATTTGGGGACTTTGTAAGTGTCGATCTCAATATCGTACGTGGCCTGGCCTACTACACTGGTGTGGTGTTCGAAATTTTCGACTGCCAGGGTGACATGCGCGCGATCGCCGGCGGCGGCCGCTATGATGGACTGGCCAAGTTGATTGGCGGCTCCGACATGCCTGCGGCCGGGTTCGCCATGGGTGACGTTGTCATCGGTAATTTTATTGAAGAGTCACCGGTGGCGAAGGAGAAACTCGACGCATGGGTGAAGGCAGCGTTTTCTCTGGATGCCTATGTCGTCGTAGCGAACGAGGACCGCCGCGCAGAGGCCCTGAGCGTGGTGCAAAAACTCCGCACCGCTGGGATGCGCGTCGATTTCGCCCTGACCGCAGCAAAGGTAGGCAAGCAATTCCAGACAGCCGAACAACGCAACGCCCGCCTCGCGGTGATCGTTGGCGACGAGTTCCCCAGCCTGAGCATCAAGAATCTCGCCACCCGCGAGGAATCCAGTGTCGCTGTCGATCAGCTGGTCGCCCGGTTGCAGGAAGGCTCTTGATAAGCGAATGACGCATCGCAGCTACTTGATTTTTCGAGCGACGCGAAACCCAACATGCCCGAGTTCCAGTCCCGGGTTACAGTAGAAGCGCCCCTTTGCCTGCGGGTTGTTGCCCTGAAACCAGGAGTCTGATCGCAGTCCGCGAAACTGTTCGCCTACCTTTGATTCGGTCCATTCCCAAGTCGCGTCAGCGGCACCGAGCATGCCGTAGCGACTCTTAGGAGGCAGATCTTCGTTGCCATGCAGTCGATGGGCATCGCGCAGTGGCAGTAGTCGGTATTCCTTTGCCTCTGCATCGTAGTATGCCGCCTTATACCACTCGTGCTCGGTTGGCAGAAAGTAAGTCGCGCCTGCCTGCCTGTTTCCCACTCGCGTGGTTCCAGAAAAAATGTATGCGCCCGTTTCTGTAGCGCCACCGTGGAGCCAATTACAGTAGCGCAGGGCATCATGCCAGGAGACAAAAGTGACCGCCGCATTTGCTGATGCCGGGTGAACAACATAGCGATAGGCACCCTCTCGTCCTGAGCGGTGGATCTTCATGTGCGAATGGTAGAGCCCATGCTGATCTGAGGTGACAGCTACTGCGTTGAGGAACTCGACGTAGGCGGCATTGCTGACTTTAAACTTTCCGATTTCAAATGATTCAGCCACTGCGCCGATCGCACCGACGCGTGGGTAATCGATGTCAGCTGCGTTTCCAGCATCGCCTATCGGAATGAACTCTGGCTCGCCACCGCTGTCGGGAGCGGGTGCAACGGTTGCTGGCTGCTGCCAGAAGGATCGACCATCTACTGGGGCGCGGCCAAAGAATGTCCACTCTGCAAAGTCGAGCAGCGAGTGCCAGTCTTGGGTAGAATAGGAATGCCCGCCGCGGCGGTAGAGCAGCCCATTCACGTGTTGCTTGCCGTAGAGTTCGAAAGCGGGCATTGCGGCGGCACTGGTGGCATACGTTCCTACCGGATTGGCGTAGAGATCATCGGTCGACTCGATACAAAGTAATCCGCGGGGTGCTACTAACGCTTTCACAAAATGCTGATCGAATGGAAGGTGCGCTTCCTTTTCGGCAAACAGACGGATGCGCTCGTGGTACCAGTGCGGTTTGTCATTCATGCCGATGGATTCGGCCCCAGGCCCAAGAATTCTCGACGCGCCGCCGCCACCAGCGCCGGATCCATTGGGCGCCGCCAGGGTGATCCGTTGATCCAGTGCACACGCCAGCAATGTTGCCTTACCGCCACGCGAATGACCCGTAATTGCAATCTTTCCCATGTCGATATCATCCCTCGATTCCAGGTAATCGACGACCCGCATCCCACCCCAGGCCCAGACTGCCAGCGTTGCCCAGTCGTAGTCAGGATAGGCCGCCTGGGCAGGGCCAACGACGCCCTTTTGATCAGGATCCAGATCGTGCCGCGCGTATTCCACATGCACATAATTCTTTGCCAGGAAAATTGGCACATTCTTGCTGGCGCCAGGGTTGCCATCTTCCTCGATGATAACCGGATGCGGCCCGGGTGTACTCGGCTTGTAAAGCACGATGCGCATTTCCAGTTTCTTCTCGGCGTCGATGATCAAGGTGATCCAGTGCCGTGTGCCAAGACCACTTTCGTGCGGCTCGACCTTGTCCAATCTGCCGAACACTTGATCTGGTTTTGGCGGAATTCGCCCGTATTGAAAAATCATCAATGGCTCGATCAATTCCTGACGCCGTCGCTCCCAGTCAGCAATGTCCTTGACCCCCGATCCATCGCGAAACGTAAATAAGTCCGGCAGTTCAGGTGAAGCAGGAAAAGCGGCAGCCGAATTCGGAATATTCTCCTCCGCCAGAGTGGAAGCGGCGAAACTAACGGCAGCGATAAACGAAAAAGAGCGTCGGATGATCATTATGTTTCTGTATGCCAAGAATACGGGAGTCACACAAGCCGGAGAGGTGAGAATTTAATGTGATTTCATGCTTATCAATCTATCCTGCCTCATGATCACCAGAGCAGCCTTGTTCGCCACCTTGTTCATTGGATTGGGAATCGCCGATGACGCGCAAAATTTTGCTGTCACGGCACCACCTGCCGAATTGAACGTTGATCCATTCTACAAGAAATATGTGAGTGCCAACGGGTTACCGGTACTTTCGTCAGAAAAGGTGAATGACTACGCGCTAAAGGAAGCAGCGTTCCTGGTGACAGAGATGCTGGCGCTGCGACCAGATATCCTTGAGGCCATGGTGGAAAGTGGTTCGCGACTGTGTGTGATCGGTCACAACGAGTTCACTACTGAGCTACCTGGCTGGGAACACCTTGAGCCAAAAAATTTCTGGGATGCCCGGGCACGCGGAATGGGCGGCTCTCTCACCGACCCATTGTGTTCCTGTGCCGAAGAGAATGTGCTGGGCTACGAAGGAGATCCCTACTCGACCGAGAGCATCGTGATTCACGAGCTCGCGCACAACATTCATCTGCGTGGCGTTGTCAATGTCGACGAGACCTTCGATGGTCGAGTGGAAAAAACCTACAACGCAGCGATGGAGAAAGGCCTGTGGGCAGGCAAGTATGCGTCGGTGAATCACCACGAATATTTTGCCGAAGGCGTGCAGTCGTGGTTCGACGATAATCGGCCACCCGATCACGACCACAACCATGTCAATACGCGGAAGGAGTTGATCGAGTACGACCCAGGACTGGCAGATCTATGTCGCGAGGTTTTTGGTGATACGAAATTGACCTATACCAAACCCGCCACGCGACTGCACGGTCACCTGAAGGGCTACGACCCGAGCAATGCGCCCACGTTCGAATGGCCCGAGCGACTCAAGAAGGCAAAGGAAGAGATTCGGCGGAAAGCGCAAGAGCGCTCGAAGAAAGGGCAAGAGGAAGCTAAGGCCGAAGCAGACTTGTAGCGGTTTCGCAATCGCTCGGACGCATTGTGGGTTTCCTGTCCCAAGATATGTTTCATTGAATCCCGATTGACAAAGTAGTCCTGTTTCTGTCAGCGCTAGTGTTCAGCCAAGGCTAAACTGACGGATCGCTGCCTTTTTTTATCTAAAGGGCCACCTGACTAGAGCAGCGTATCAGAAGTCCCAATCGGAGCGTTCCTTTACCAGCCCCGGGTAGCGCCCGGGGTCGCCCACTTACTGGATCAGCAGGCTGTCGGATT
>JBNMNB010000376.1:0-5186 GCA_051270635.1 Verrucomicrobiales bacterium
GCGGCAGAAGGCGGCGATGACTGGCAGGTGATCGGTTTGGCAAACGTCGATGTTTTTGGAAATGTCAGCAAGTTGAGGCTCCAAGGGAGACAGCAAAGCAGACACTGGCAAAAGTACAAGTTTAAAATTAATAAATTTATAACGTATTTACTGTTAGATAGTTACCAAAGTCGACTTATAATATTAACACCATGCGGAATGTGTGTGATAGGCTACCTAGAAACTCGCCCGCCCCTTTTTATCTTCAGCGGCGATGTGGGAACTTGGAAAACGGCTCTTGCCAGGTCTTTCGGAGCAGAGGTTGCCAAGTCCCTATCGATGTCTTTATGGCTCTATCCTCTGAGTCTCCAGTCGAGAGGTAGCGGTGCCGTTGGAGAGATGACGCAACTGATTACAGGTGCTTTCGCAGAGATCGTCGAAACCGCGAAGAGGTTCAAAGCCACAAAAAAGGGAGTGATTCTCTTGATCGACGAGGCAGATGCCATCGTTCAATCTCGCGCACTCTCACAGATGCACCACGAAGATCGCGCAGGCGTCAATGCGGTGCTCCGAGGAATCGACGAACTCGCTGGAAAGCGCCTGCCGGTGATCATCGTGATGTGCACCAACAGGTCAGAGTCAATCGATCCAGCGGTAAAGAGGCGTGCTGCTGCGATTTTCGAGTTCACGAGACCTTCGAAATCTCATAGAGAATACGTTTTGAGACAGGCGCTCGCTGGCTTGAATATTAACGAGTCGGACCTCGGGAGGTTTGTGGAGCTAACCGGAGACGGGCCGGGTTACACCTTTTCAGATTTCACCCAGCGGTTGTTCCCTACGATCGTGCTCAACTCCTTCCCAGATCAAGGTGTAGATGTTGCTCTCATTGAGAATGCAATATCAAGTGTCCAACCCACACCCCCATTTGTCTCGGAAGACTAAGAGGCAGTCCGTCGGCTTATCCAGGGCTCGCGACAGGGGTGCCGTTTCAGTTTCGCGCGGTTGCGGCGTTTCGCGTGGAAGGAAGTGGCTAGCCGGGGACGACTCGAACCGTCTGCGATATTGCCGTCATACCGAAGAATTCCCGTGATGGTTCATGGCAGACGACGAACTACGTAGAGAGGGGCGGTAACACCGAAGCCAATAGTGGCAGCTCTCACATTCGATCGTCAGCATGAGCGCCCCTCCCAATCCAACAAGACGTAAGCAATTAATCAGTCGTGCTCAACTCGCGCGGCGATGGGGTGTTTCGAAAGAGACGATCAAACGGCGCGAAAGAGAAGGCTTAGTCACGCCGGTGCGGTTCAATCAACGCCTTCTTCGCTACCGGATTGAGGATGTTTGGGCGGTCGAGCAATCGCTCCTGGGCTGAGATCTGCTCACTCGGACGATCACCCTTGCGGGACCATTTACCAGGCGATTAAATCTTCGGGAGTTTTCATGTTGTCTGGCCACTTGAGATGATAGTCTTAAGCGTAATTTGCTGCTGCCTGCCCTCCACCAACATCGGGTCAGTTGGGGGCATTTGTGCTCAGCAAAAACGAGTCCATTGTGAGTCCGACGCCTATCGAAATCTAACGCTGATAAAACATAAGTTTCCGCAACTAACTGATGGTAAAAACACTAGCAATGCTTCATCTTGAACGCCGCAGAAACTGCACCGCAGACTTTTAGTCTCTGCAATGAAAGACCGACTGCAGCTGAGGCACTTTCTACGTTTTCTTTGAGTTCTCATCATGAAGGATCATTTCAGAATAGGAAAAGTGTTGGAACAAGACTAACAAGAGCATTTCGAGTGTCAATTTGCCGGTAGAACCGGAGAATCATCTCGCCGCTGACACGGTAATTGATCATCTCATGGACGACGGCTTTCTTGCCCCAATTGACCTCCTCCTTCGATCGGTCTACGGTGCCCTCCTCGATGCCGTCCATCATCTTTGCTCGCCATGACCACTTGAACCTGAAAACTTTCCACTCTGCGATTCCCTCTCCATGCCAACTCTTCACGACATCCTCCGGGACACGACTAATAATAACCTGGCCTATCGGCTCAAATTGCTTGGGGTGAAACCCCGCAGCGCGAAGAAGGCGGACCTGGTCGATGCGATCAAAGCTTCCCTTTTAGGCAGCGGCTTGAAGGCGATTTGGTCGACTCTGGAAGATTTGGAACAATCTGCCGTGGCGGAAGCCTCCCACGCTCCCGATCTCGCCTATGACAAAAACCGCGTTCACGCGAAATATGGAGGCACGCCCTCCTTCTGTAATCCCCCAAAGGAAGGCCGGAGCTTTGGCTTTAGCAATTGGGATCCGAAATTCGCTACGCTTCTGAATTTGTTTTTCTTCACAACCAAACATTGCCAGGACCGGATCGTGCCTTTCGATCTGGCGGAACGATTGCGCGAGTTCGTCCCGAAACCTTCGGAACTGTCGATGCCGACCTTAGAAACTCCTGCCCAGGAAGAGGGTTTGTATCTGCGCGAGACTGAATCCGAGGCACTCTCCGAAGTGATGGCGCTCCTCCGCCTTGCGGAACAAGGCAACCTCAGCATCAGCGAAAAAACCGGCATGGTCTCCGCTGCCGGATGTCGGAAAATACTCGAATGTCTGAGTGGGGGAGATTTTTTCCCGCCGGAAGTCGCCTATCCGTCGGACAAGAAAAGCTATCATCAGGAGATCGGCGCGATCAAACCCTTCGGCTGGGCGCGTCTGCTCCAGACCGGGAAATATTTCACTAGCGCTGGCGCTAAATCCAAACTGACCCCGTCAGGAATCAAGGCATTGTCTCTGGCACCCCACAAGATCATCTGTCACCTCTGGACGAAGTGGCTCGCCAACACCAACTACGACGAATTCAATCGGATCAATGAAATCAAGGGGCAGCACAAGAAGGGTCACATGACCGCCAAGCCGCCGCGCCGACACTCCATAGAGGACGCTTTGCTGGACTGCCCTGCGAACAAGTGGGTAGACGTTGAAAAGTTCTCCAACCATATGCTGGCGGCAGGCCTCGAATTCGAGGTTTCGAAGAATGTTTGGAAGCTCTATCTGTGTGAGGAACAATACGGCAATTTCGGGTATGCAGGGTACGGTGGGTGGAACATCGTGCAGTTCCGCTACATCCTCTGCCTGTTGTTCGAATACACGGCCACGCTGGGGCTCGTCGACGTCGCGTATGTGCATCCCCGGGACGGGTTGAACGATTTCACGGCACAATGGGGAGGGGATGATCTTGAGTGGCTTTCCCGCTATGACGGATTGCGCGCTTTCCGAATCACCAATCTTGGCGCCTATTGCTTCGGTCGGACTCCGAATTTCAAGCCCACGCAGCCAAGTTCGTCGCTCGAACTTACGGTGTTGCCGAGTCTGAGCATCCGCCTCCGGTCAGGAACTCCGCTGGCCGCAGAAAAATTATTGCTGCAGACCTGGGCAGAGCCCGTTGGAACGGATGTCTGGCGACTGGAGCCCACGCGAGCCCGGGAGGCGGTCGAACGCGGGCAGAGCGCGAGCGACTTCGCCGCGTTTCTCCAGAAGTGCGACAACCAACCGCTGCCTGAGACCGTGCGGGGTTTTCTCAAGACCTGCGACAGCGATGGCAAGGCCCTGCGGAGCCGCGGCGAGGCATGCTTGTTCGAATGTCGCGACGCCCACACCTGCGCCATGATCTGTGCTCAGCCCCAACTTCAAAATCGATGCCTCCGATGCGGCGAAACTCAGTTGGTCGTGCCTGGGGGGCACTTGGCAACGTTCCGAAAAGTGGTTCGATCGCTTGGCCTGGGAGTGAGTTGAAGCAGCCCCCCAATCCTACCAAGAATCTCCAAATCGTTTCCTTGCCAGCGAACGTTTTCAAATTGTTTTGAGGCTGCCAGTGCCAGCGATCGCTATGAGAAGATTTGAAACCGAGAGGGGCTCCTCTGGGACTGTGGGCGGCAAGAGTCGATTGGGGTGATCTTGCAATTTTCCACACCGATGAGATTGCCAGGTTCAGAAAGAAACCCAGTGATGATCTGGGTCAGACGGCGAACTACTGAATAGAGGTTCTTATTTCGAAGCCGATTGGAGAACTCTCCGCCATCCCAATGGAAAGCGTGAACCCCACCCCAAGTTTCGCAGGCAACCACGGGCAGCTGATCAGTCGAGCCCAGCTTGCCAAACGCTGGTGCGTCTCGAAGGAGACGATCAAACGTCGCGAACGAGAAGGGATACTTGTACCGATCCGGTTCAATCAACGCCTGCTACGTTACAGGCTTGAGGACATCGTTGAAATCGAGCAGGCGTTGCTGGCCTGATCAGGCAGCTTTCGGTTCCAGGCAGTAGAATCAGAGAAGATTGCCTGCTTCCCTCCGCGAATTGGAGACTTCACCGAGTCTCAGGCACCCGAATCCTAGAGCTAGCTTGTAGCTCATGAACCAAATTCATCTAAAAGTTGGGCACAGAAGTGATCAGTTTTGAACAGCATAAGTGGGTCGATAACGGGTCGATAAAGGATGCACTGCAAAGAAAGGCCGCCCCGTTAGTCTCGTAACTCCCTTAGAATAAAGGGAGTGGGCAGGAGAGGATTCGAACCTCTGAAGGCTGAGCCAGCAGATTTACAGTCTACGATCTTGCTGTTTTCAAGTGTTCCTAACTGTGCTGAAGTTTGCTTTAAAAATCGTTGCTTATCAATGTTTTATGTAGACAACGTGGAGCAAATTGAGAACACTTCAAGGGACAAGTTGCACAACAAAAGTGAGTCCAATATCTTCATCCCATTCAAAGACAGACGTTCGTTACTGGCTGGACAAAGTTTACCATCGGCGCTTCCGCCAGGGCGGTGTCGAAGTGGTAAAGCCGAACTACTACGTCCAAATACAGCACCAAGGAGAGCGGCTAAGATTTCATCTCCAAACTCCTAACAAAGCAGCAGCAGCGGCGCGGGCTCGCGGCATCTACAAGGACTTACTGGAAGGCGGATGGGAGGCAATTCGAGCTAAGATAGATGAGGCGACAGTTTCCGTAACCGATGGTTCCCCTACTGTGGGCGACTTACTGGGTGTGATCGAGTCCATCTCTACTGCACGGCCAGCAACTCTTGAGACTTACTTCTCACATTCCGGGGATAAATCCCCGCTTATTGGGTCACCGTTAGATAGCTCCGGCGGCCTCAGCTCGTTGGAGTTCTCGTACCTGTGATGAACTCATGTGCAGCGCATCGTTGAGAATTAAATCAA
>JBNMNB010000377.1:0-5168 GCA_051270635.1 Verrucomicrobiales bacterium
GGATCTCCGCTTGGGGGATCTGGCTGATGACTCCTGGAGTCGCCACGAGAAGTCCCATCGGGAACTTCCTATCATCGGAACTTCCAGAGGATTGGATCATGATCATAGACCTTCCTCCTCGAACATGATTGCGATCGCATCTTCGTCTTTGCCGAGAAGTTCGACGATCGCGGTTTTCAGCGATTCCTTGTCGGGATCAGGATGCAACCCGCGGAACCGCAAGACTTCCTCGCAACACGGGCAATGACGCACGTGCAGCAGGGAATTGCCGAACTCCCAATCGGAGTCCCGGAAGCTCGTTCGATACCGCCGCGACAGCTGCGCCTCTCTCGGAAGCCTCCGCCAGGCGTCGGCTTCTTCAATGCCGAGCGCGGTGTCGTAGATCGCATCCTGCCACAGATGCCAGGTATCCCACGGTTCCCCGCAGGTAGAACAATGAACGTCCATAGAATCACCTCCTTTCGGATTATGGGTTTACTCGAAAAGAGCCGTCAGTTGATCTGCATCGAGATCGTCAGGCTGGAGGTTCTCCTCTGGCAATCGGATGATGCGGACGTAACAATGCTCGACAAGCTTCGCTGCTGCTGCGGCACGGCCACTGCGACCGGCATCGTCCTCGTCGAAAAGAATCTCGACGTGGCCGCCGCGGGGCACTGTCTCAATGATGAGACGGGCCTGAGCGTCCGCCAGCGTGCTGCCCATGAGAGCGACACAACGGCGTATACCGCATTCCCAGAGATAGATGGCGTCAAAGATTCCCTCAACTAGAATGAGCGGTTCATCCTCAGGACACGCGAGTGCCCGGTGGATATTGAACAGCTCAAGGCCTTTCTGGAATCCCTTGGGAAACCGATATTTCGGTTTGTCCTCGGGTGGTTGTCCAGGCCAGCGGCCCATGTAGGCGACCAGCTCGGATTGCGAGTTATGGACGGGGACAACGACGTGACCACCAAGAGTGCCTTTCGAGCAATAGCCAATTCCGAACTCAGCGACAGCTTCATCGGAAATGCCTCGCTCCTGAATGTATGGATGCCCTGCATCCAGATTCTTGAGCGCAAACCCGAGTGGTTGATTGCACGCCGCAGGCAATTGCGCCGACGGCGATGACTCACCCTTGCGGATGCGTTGGGTCTTCTTCCGTGTTGTTTGAAGGCGTGGAGCCTCGGGCGCTTTAGATTGCCTGGTCGGCTGTGATGCCGATAATGCCGATGATGGCGTGGGCGGCGATGATTGCCGCCTTGTTGCCAGTCCCAACTCGAACCAATCGTCTATGCGCACGGCAGCTTCATGAACCGTGATGCCCTCCATGAGGGCAACGAAGTCCAGCATATTGCCGCCACGTTTGCAGTCGCTGAAACAATTCCAGCAATTCTTTTCCAGGTTGACCGCGAATTCACTCTGACTCTTGCCCTGATGAATCGGGCATGGGCCACGAAGCTCAAACTCGCTTGAACCCTTGAGATGCTCAGAGGCACCATAACGGTCTAAGATTTGAGCGATGGAAACCGCTGCCTTCACAGCAGCGAAGTCAATGTATGGTAGAATAGTTTTCATAATGAATGAACATAGATTTCTATTCTATCCTAACATTATTCTAATCCACAAAGGGGACATAGCACAACCAAGCTGTGGACAGCGTGGACAACGCAGCACACTGAAGCAGCCCAATCGCCCCATCGCTTAATGAAGAGAACCCGTCCTGGGTCTTAATCGGCGATCACAATCGGAACAGCGTCATCCATCTCCTCCATCTCCTGAAACGGTGACTGGCGATCTGGAAAAATCTGGGCCGCAAATTCTTGTCGGATCACTTCACCACATGGTAAGGCGAGTTCCAGAACCCGAGACGAAGGACCGCCAAAATCAGAAATCGTGAGAGCGTCTTCTGCTGCTACGGAAGAGCAACCATCCCTGACTATGGCCACCGAATTCGATTCTCCGATATGCAATATCCACTGCTGATTCGCCTGATCGTAGGTGACTTGTAGTAAGCTCTGGTTCCGATGTTGGGAGTGCATGACGTGCACATTATCCATTACTATTAAAATGTTCAAGTGAACAGTTTTTAAAATTGAACGTTCAGGGATTCCTCCTCACCACTGCGGTTAATCCACGCCGCATCCAACAGTGATTTATGATCAACGAGTGAGGTCAGTTCGCTCGTGAGGAACAGCCCCGCATTGCGATGTTTCGACATCAACTGCTGAATGCTTTGTGCTCGAATGCGGGAAGTCGTCACGAGCAGCGCTCGCACCCGTCGACATCCGAAGCGTTCCAAAAATGCGCGCTCCGACGAGAGTTGGGAATAGAGCAGGAGCTTGCGGTCGATCGAGGATTGATGGAAATCCGTCCGGGTAAGCGGTTCGGTTCCGCGATCGGCTTCGAGTAAGAATAGAATGCGTTCGCCCGTCTGTCTTTGCTCGATAGCAAAAACGCGATCAGGGATGAGTTTGACCGACCCGTGTCCGGTAACGGATGTTGTCCATTGGAATCGCTTTGAATCGTCGTCCTCAGAAGCACAGGGCAAATCCTGACCGTCGATGAATCGAAAGTGCTGATTCGTTTGGCATTCCGAACGGATGCCGACGATGACGTCAGCGACCATGAGTGTGTGATCAAGGAACAGGCGACCAGCAGAGCGATTTGCAGACGTCCAGCTCATGCGATCGAAGGTGAAAATGCCTTTCCTCCGCAGCAGCGCAGCGCCTTTGCTTCCGAGCCCGTAAACAATCGGCCGCGAGCCTCCGCGGTAGTAGGTGTCGATCTGTGCTCTCGGGCGTTCAAGGTAACCGTTGTGATAGAGCAGTTGAAGGCGCCGGAGAATTTGCTGACAGCTTCCAACAATGAGAGAGCTCAAATGCGTCGAGCGGAGAAAGCGATAGATTGCTACTTCTCGAAGGATCGCCAAATCCCGTTCCGTGATCCTGATCTTGGGACTTTGATCAGGAGTTTGATGAAACCGTGGAAGCCGCGCGAAAGAGACAGACATATTAAAAGCATACCATGCCAGGCACGCAGCTGGTCGCGTCGCTGGGACAATCACCGTAAGGACGATGCCAAGCTGAGCCAGCGTGTACCGCTCGCGACAGCATCTAGAACCGCGAATGGTCCCCTCGATGACAACGCCGACCGTCTGGATCGCTATGGGGCTGCCCTTACTTTAGATGACAAGTAGTTGCAGGCCGACACTGACGGTCTTCACGTCTGCGTCCCATTGCCAAGCCACCGATTGAGCTTATCTTCGACTTCAATACGATCGGAGGCGAAGCGCTCGCGATTGAGGCGGAGAAGATTGGCGGCCGTGGCATTTTCATCGCCGATCGGCGGCAGCGAATGAGCCCGAAATGGAACGCTCTGGTGCCCGTCCATGCGTACGGAGGCGAAGGTTTCGAATCGATTCAGATCGACGAATTGCTTGGCTTCGAATTCGCGAGCGAAGACTTCTCCAAGAACGTGGGCGTCGTCGAATCCGACCTGAAAAGCAATCAGTGAGCCGACGTTGCCAAACACGGAGTCGCGCACAGTAGGGGAAAGCTGGTTGATGTATTGGTGGGCGAGGGTCAGCGAGAGCCGGTATTTTCGTGCTTCGGAAAGAATCGAAGTGAAGGCCTCGGTGCCGAAGTTCTGGAATTCGTCGATGTGCAGGAAGAAATCGACACGTTCGCTTTCGGGCTGGTAAGCGCGGCGCATGGCGGCGAGCTGGAATTGGGTGACGAGGAGGGATCCGAGCAGGTTCGCCATGTCGGCACCAATCTTTCCCTTGGCGAGGTTCGCGATAAAGATGCGTCGGTTGTCCATCATGAATGGGAAGCTGATTTTTGTGCGCACCTGGCCAAGAATGTTGCGCACAGCCGGACTGAGAAAGAATTGCCCGAGCTTGTTTTGAATCGGAGCGATGGCTTCGCGGCGGAAGCGGGCATCGTAGCTGGCGAATTCTTCCTGCCAGAAGCTGCGGACAAATGGATCGTCGACTTGATCAACTACCCACCGGCGATAGCGTTCGTCGGTGAGCATACGATTGACTCCGAGCAGGGACACGTTCTGGCAGTGCAAGAGTGCTGCGATGGCATTCTGCAGGATGTATTCCATGCGCGGGCCCCAGGAATCTGGCCACAGATTCTTGAATGCGGACACAATCCCGGACACGGCAAGTGATCGTTCGTTCGGCGCTACGTTGGCCAGCGGATTGATGCCGATGGGGAAGTCGAAATCAGAGGGATCGAAGTAGACGACGTCACCCGCGCGACTCTTTGGAATTAGTGTCAGGATCTCCTCGGCGAGATCGCCATGGGGATCGATGAGCGCAACGCCGTGTCCCTCGGAAATGTGCTGCACCAGCAGGTTGCGCAGCAGAGTCGTTTTTCCCGAACCGGTTTTCCCGATGAGGTAGAGGTGATGGCGGAGATCCTGAGGAGTCACACCAAAGCACGCTCCGCCTTTGTGTGACGGATACGATCCGAGCGTGATTCTTTTGTCGCTGTCGAATTTGTGACTCATGGCGCCAGAGTCAGTCCCGACTCCAGCGTGAAAGAACAGAGCGTCCCGTTGCCTGCGTGTCCGAATTCAGACGTCGGGATGCCGATGGACGACCAACCAGCAATCGTATTGGGAACGAGCCAGCGGGGTAGTCGAGACTGACTGCGAAGTCAGATGCATTGTTAGTATAGCACGGGCGGAACGCTATGCCGCTCGATGGCCGTCAATTCATGCTTGTTGCAGCGATGAACCCGCATCCGTGCGGATTCCCAATGGGTATACGCGCAGCATGACGGCTGGAACCGGTCACGAAGGGAAACGGATGTCGGCTGAATAGCGGATTCCTTCAGATTCCAACACCCTGATCCTCAGCGATTTCTGCTGTAATCGAGTTTTCGGACACAACGGGACCGTAGTCAATCGTGATTGGACTGCTCTCGATCGCGACGAGTGAGAAGCTAAATGAGGCGACTACAAGAGCTTGAATCGTCTGTGACTTTGCTCGAGCAATTCGAACGACCAGCGGAGCGGTGACGACGAGGCTCGATAGTATTCCAAAGTACAGATGCCCTTCCCTGTGAGTGTGCAATGCCGTTTCAATCACTGCGGCGATCGCGATTTGGAGCCACCGCTTCATTGAAATTCCTCGGCTTCTCGTTATGAGTACATGAAACAGCGAAAGTATTAAGAGA
>JBNMNB010000378.1:0-5158 GCA_051270635.1 Verrucomicrobiales bacterium
ATTTCCAGGTCGTTGAAAATCTTGCCGAGGACTCGGCGGAGGAGGCCTTTGAGGTTGGCGTTCTCGAGTTCCTGGAGAGAACGGATGGCGGTCTCTTTGTAGGATTCGAGCAGGAGCATGCAACGATCGTCGGCTTTGACTCCGTGGGCGAGGGCGCGGACGCGATCGAGGTCGGCACTGGCGTTTTTGCCTGACCAGAGGTCTGCCATGAATGCTTTGTCGTCGCCTTTAGCTTTCTCGTGTGTGGTGGAAAGGAGGATGCTGGGGCGAATGGTGCCGAGCTCGTTTTTGCCTGAATCTTCTGACAGATCGTCGAGGTCGTCGCGGATCTGGTAGGCGATGCCAAGGGCTTCGCTGTAAGCGTGGAGGACGCTGGCGACATCATTGAGATGCCCCGCGTAGGCGGCGCCGACTTGCAATGCGACTTCGAAGGCAGGAGCAGTTTTCTGGCGGAAAATTTCGAGCACCTGAGTGCTTTTAAGCACTTTTGGATTGCGCGCCCAGAGGAGTTCGGCACCCTGGCCGCGGCAAAGCTCGCGTTGGCCGACGGATGCGGCGAGGATCATCTCGGTTTTCTGTGCGTCACTAACAGTGCACTCACCGATGAGTCGATAGCCTTCGCCAATGAGCAGGTCGCCGACGTTCAGTGCTACAGGAACACCGTATTCCTGATGCAGTGTGCTTTCGCCATAGCGCTCGTGATCTTCGTCTTCGATGTCGTCGTGAATGAGTGATGCCTTGTGGAAACACTCAACAGCCACGGCAATTTTCTTGATGTCCTCCGGAATTGGCTCGCCACGGTCATCGCGCAGCGCCTGGTATGCGGCAACGGTGAGGAATGGTCTCCAGCGCTTGCCGGCGCGGGCCATCCAGTCGAGCGCAATGGTTTCCGTCTGTCCGGTTGGCGCGCCCATGATGACTTCGAGCGATTCGCGATCGAACCAGCCGCGAACGTCTTCGTGCAAAGCATTAAGGTTGAGTCGGCGAGTTTTGTCGTCGCTGCTCAAGTGGATGTAGTCCCACACCCAGTCGTTGTCGACCGTGGTGTTGATGCAGTCGTCCTGGAGCAGAGGCACGGCGACGGATGGAATGGCAGCGGCCTCGACGTAGGGGAACGTGCGCTCGAGCACGGCGAGGCAACTGATGCCAACGATGGCTTCGATCTTGCCAGTCTGGATGAGCGACATGACCACGGCTGATCCTTCTGCAACGAGCACGGCATAGCCGAGGCGTTCGGCTTCATTTTGAAAATCCTGAATGGTGCAGAGTCCGCATTGTTTACAGAGAAGGCCGAACTCATCGAATGGCGCGGGGCACTTGTCTTCGACACGCAGGCACTTGGGCATGAGCAGCAACCGGCGCTCGTATGGGATCGATGCCAGAGTCTCACGCCACATCTCATTGTTCAAACAGACGGCGGTGTAGTGCAGGTAGATTTCTTCTGTTCCGGTTGCCTTATGAATCTTTCGAGCGTGTACTTCCAGCTCGTCCTGGGGCATGGGTGGCACGGGATTAAATTCCTCGACGTAGTCGCGAATGGCACGCAGCAGAGAATCGCGTTCGGCCTTGGTCTGCGGAATGTTTTTCTTCGGTGGACGCACCAAGGTGGTCGTGATGGGAACCGTTTTTGGCAGTGCCAGGGAGGCAATTTCTGTGGTCGTCGACGTGCTCATGTGTATCGGAAAGGCTGAAAATTAATTTACGGACGATGGCTGGGCTTTGAGTGCCGCATCCGCTTTTGCCGCTGCTGCAGTTGCGCGACGTTGAATTTCATCGGGAGATGGTAAGTTTTCCAGCACTTCAGCTGGAATCATACCGTCCTGTTGCAATTTGGTAAGGCATTTTTTGCGCTCATTGAGTGCTTTGTCAGGGCTGCGTTCCTTTGAGAAGCGCGACTTTGCCTGATCTGAGCGATTGCGCAGGCTGGCGTAAATGTCGCCCCCTAACAGAGACGAAATATCAACCTTCATCTTCTCACGCTCGAGGTCTTGAGTGTTGACCTGGTCGCCATTGATCGGGCCGCCAGAATATTTAGGGAACATGATCGCGACTTCCGGGCAGACGCGTGAACAAGCCGGGCAGTTGGTCTTGCAGTTGTCGTTGTTCTGCACCTGGATCTTGTTGTCCTCGTCGACGCCATACACGTCGAACAGGCAGAAGCTGAGGCATTGCATGCAATTGGTGCACCGATCGTAGTCGATGACCGGAAACCAGGGTTTCCATTTGCCGGGTTCGTTCATCGGCTGGCCTTCACGGAATTGCTCCACCAGTGAGAGCACTTGTTCCGTGCCGAGGCCACTGACGGTAACGGTTTCGATCGATGCCTGACCGGAAGCATCCTCCAGGCTGGGAGCATCACCGAGAAAATCGCCGAGCACCAGCAGGCGTTGTTTTTCTTTCAATGGCGGAGCCGGAATCTGCCTGCCACCTTCCTTAGCGAGCGCAACCGCGAATCCTTTGTCCAGCAATTTGCTGAGAACTTCCAGGCGCGTTGCCGCTGTCAGGGGCGATGCACCTTTGCCTTCGTAAATGATGACCTGCAGGGGACTATTTTCGTTACTCAGCATGATTGTCGGAATCGGTTTTCCCGTTGAGAAGTTGTGCTGCGGCGTCAGCGCCGGAGAGTTCGCGCATGTTCACTACCTCGATACCTTCCTCAGGAAGCGGTGTGCCTGCGGCGTGGAACAGCCACTTGACTGCGCGTGGATAACAGGCGGCAATTTTGACATTGCCTTCGCCATTGGCAATCTGCTGCAAGCGAGGATCACGGCTGGCCGACATTTCGCAGAGATCTGACACCGCCTCAAAGGGCTGGCCGGATTCGCTCAGGCGTTGCAGCACATCGTCTTTCACTCCCTGCGGGACAGTCTGCGCGTAGGCGCAACGGCAGTAGAGGATGCGGTGAGGCAGTGGAGTAGATTCGGGCATCAATGCAAGTTCAATGTGTTCAAGACGCTATCTTCTCCGGGGATGATTTGCTGCTGGCAGGCACTGCTTTAATCGGTTCCGATACGTTCTGCAGGTTCTTGTAGACGCCGAAGTCGTTGTAGAAAAACTTCTTGGCGATACGATACATCCAGTGCTTCTCCGGGATATCTTCGTCCAGCACCTGGCTGCCTTTCTGCGACATGGAATCCAGTTCCGCAATGGCAGTGCCGCGAATCGTGGTGTCGGTAGCGCCGTGCTTGAGGGCGAGTTCTTTCACAAGATCCGGCCGTTCCAGGACAATGCATCCACGGGTGTGGCGCGCCGCAGTTTCCCTGAAATCTTTGAGGAACGACGAGCCATTCATGACGTCGAAAATGTTCCGCTTGTCGTTGATGTTATCGGTCGCGAACTGAATGATCGGGCATGGCTCGATGCTGCCTTTGGGCGAAATATGGTGGCTGATGCCAGTGGCCATCGGGCAGAGCGCTTTGCCATTGTGATCGTAGTAGGCATCGATCAGAGCAATAGGCAATTTTGCCCGCATATCGACCACAAACTGACGCACTTGCCGTGCCTGGTCGCGAGTGAGTGCCAGCTCTTCGTGGATCTGCGGGCCGACCGGGCGGTAAGTGTGATACCAGGCGTAGTGGACGCCGCGATCGATCAGCGTGCGCAGCCACTTTTCGTTCAAAAGATCACCGATGTTGGTCTGACACAAACTGGTGGCGACGCCCGTGAGCAGCTTGTTCTCGATGCAATGATCAAGCCCGCGAAGCGTGCGTGTGAGGACGTTTTGTTTTCCGCGGCGCTGGTCGCTGATGATCTCGGTGCCCTCAATGCTGACCAGCGGGGTGACATTGCCCAGCTGGCGCAGTTTTTTCGCTACTTTATCGGTGATCAGCTGGCCGTTGGTGAAGACCTGGAAGAAGCAATCCGGATGCTGTGCGAGGAAATCGAACAATTCGGGGTGCATGAATGGCTCACCGCCGAGGATGCCAAAGAAGCTGTTGCCGTGCGCTTTTGCGTCGTTGACCAGGCGGTTCAGATTCTCGAGCTCGATTTTCACCTGGGGTTTGTCGACATCGACCCAGCAGCCCTGGCAGCGCAGGTTGCAGCTGTTGAGAATCGAGATGTAGAGAAATGCCGGGAAGTACTCGCCGCGTTTAAGGCGGTTTTTGTAGAGCTGCACCGAGCGTGCCCCTTTGAAGCCGAAATTCCACGCCATCTTTGCAAGAAGGCGGGTATCGGTGGTGCGCAAAATACGGCTGCCGAGCTGAAATATCATAAGGTGAGAACTACTTGAGACTGAGTCGCGGTAGTGTTCCCACACTGATCCAGCATTGGGGGAAAATGCAAGCTTTCCGCGTCGGATTCCGAGGTCTGGACACAAGCTGGCTGGCAGCCTCGAACGATGGAGATTCCTGCGATAATATTGAATTTTTCACTGAGCCGTAGATCAGTGAGTCGTAATTGAGGCTGCGAGCTTAAAGAGTCGTGTGATTTCACTCGACGATCTTTACGACAAGAAACCGTAACCCAGGTGTCACTCTGGTCTTCCAGCCATAATCCACCAGATATCGCCCCAGCTGCCGAAGAGATTCACCAGTGAGTGGCAAAGGATGCATGGCCAGAGTTTTCCGGAATACAGGAAGATCAATCCAATCAGCAGTCCCATCCCTCCAGTCATCAGGAAGCCGTTGAATCCTTGATGGCTGTAGTGGAATGCACCGAAAACGAGTGCCTGAATAAGCAGCGCTGGCCATACTTTGCAGATTGGAGTGAGTAATCGTTGCAGCCAGCCTCGGAAAAAGATTTCTTCCGCGATGGGAGCGAGCACCAGTGCAGAGTAAAATTTGACCCACGTCGAAAAATTTCCATAAAGAAGTATCCGGTGCTCCTCTGTGAACTGGCCGAGATAGATGAACTTGCCGTAGAGCAGATAGTGCATGCCGTGAGCACCTGAAACAAGTGCAACGCAAATTCCAAATCCGCACGCCACGACGATCCACATCGGCCTGCGGCGGATACCCGGAGTTGAAAACTCCCACGGCCAGCGTGCGGCAAGTGTAAGCGCGATGACTACAAGAATCCCAATCACGCGTTGCAGGCTCCAGACGATTTCACTGATCAGTGTCACCCATCGTTTCACGTAAGCTTCTGTTGTGCCATCGCCAATCGACCATCGTCCAATTTCTGGCGATACTCCCAGCTCTGTTATATAATCCCCCAT
>JBNMNB010000379.1:0-5112 GCA_051270635.1 Verrucomicrobiales bacterium
ACATCCGGCGAGCCTACCAGACTGAGACGCGGCCAGAAAAGGCGCGTTCCCAAGGGCTCGTGAGGCGTCAGCCGATTTATTGCACCATACGGGGGCACTCAGGTTGCCCCACTACTGCTCACTTGGCGCGGCGACGTCGCACCTGAGCCTGAAATACATCTCATCATTTTTCGCTGGCAGTTCCCACTTCAACGGCCTTTCACCACCTGGAAACGTATCGCTCCACCCCAGCCCAAATTCCCGTCCTAGCCGATGCCAGGTCAGAAAATCCGACGACCACTCGACCGCCAACGCAGCATCGACCTTGGCTGTGCTCGGAAATTGTGCCACCACCTCAGGTAACCCATCACCGCTGGAGCGCAGCCAGGTTACTTTGATGGCATCCGAGATCGGATTGAATCTTAATGGGTCATATCCTAAGCAATATTCTACGGCGTTTGAGAGCCCATCTAGATCCGGGTCTGCGTGAACTATCTGATTGCTTGGATCTGGAAAATTCTGCTCAAGCCAACTGGAGATCTCATCAGTGTAGGGATCACTAACGACAATCCGTCCCTGCCCGCCGACGAACACGATCCGATCTAGGAACTTCACACCATCGGCCAACGACCAGCGCCAATAGACACTAATTGAGTCACTTTTAGGTCCATCCCAGAGCCCAGGCTGCGCCGAAAGGCCCCGCTCAGCGGATACGAATCGGACTCCGTCGAATACCATCGCTCCCGGATCATGGCTTCCGACCCCAAACCACGACTCTAAGTCTTCACTGACAGACCGCCCACGGACTTCGCGATCAAACCATCGAGCCGATCCAAGAACAACGAATCCATTTCCACAATCGATTGACGCATATCTATGTGTCGAAAGTGAGTCCGTCTTCACAGTATTCCACTGCAAGTTCCCAAGCTGCGACCTTAGAAGAGTGGATTGATTTCCGACCGCGAGCCAACCGAATTCACAGCTGGCAATCGCATACAAATCGTTGCTCGTTCCTGCCTCGACACTTCTCCAAACTCCGCCCTCGAGCACCAAAAGCGTCCCGGCATCGCCACAGGCTATCACCCCACCAGCCCCATCCGACCCGACCCCTCGCAACCCGACCGCCGAGGACAGCTGCTCCTCCCAGCTTATCCCATCCACCGAAGCGAAGATCCTTCCGGCCCCGTTCAGATCCCGCCCGACAGCGAACCAAGACCGCAGAACTGGATCGAATGTCACACCACCAAGATCAAATCCCGGCTCCAAGATTTGAAAGTTCCATGAGATCGAATCGGCCGACGACGCAACCTGCCCGCCGTCCCCCACCGCAACAACAGCCGACCCCGACGCATCGACGGCATTCCAATCCCTCCAATACTCCGGCAAAATCTGCTCTAAATCGGCATCCCAATCGGTCGCTCGACGAACGATTCCATCGCCACCAAAAGCCAGAGCAACCCCATCGATCACCTCCAATCCCTCAAACTGAAGTTGCTCAGAGTAGGCAGACGTATTGGGCTCGATTAGATCCCAATTCCTGCCGTCCGCGGATTCCCACATTAGGTTATGATAGTCAGCTTTCGAGTAGAGCAAAAACTGTGTTGGTAGTTTGACAATATCGATCAAACCGCCATTTCTGAAGGGAGAAAATCGACTTTCAGGAAAAGAAGTTTCCCAGTTGATCCCGTCCCCAGAAATCGAGACTTTACCATCGCTATCCAAAGCAAAAATCTCCCCATCGATTTCTCTCAGCTTGAAGAATGTATAAGCGCCAGGGAGGATCGGTTCCCAAGCCGCACCATCATCCGAAACCCATAGCCCATTTCCCAGCGGCGTTCCGGCTCCCGCCAAAAAGTACTTCCCCTTTGCGAACAAAAGATCGTGGTAGTCGCGAGCAGGTGGAGCTCCAGCCATTTCCTCCCAAGAGTCACCTGCGTCGGACGACCGGAACAACCTTTGGTTCGGAGAAGGCCTGCCCGGATAAGATCTCTCTGTGAAAGTCGCAAACAGGAAGCTCCCCTCCGCGAACACGTGCTCGAATTCAACATCCTCATTCTCCGCTTCGAGGATGAGTTCCCACGACGCCAAGGCGGTCGAACGATAGATATGCTGCCCAGAGGCGAACCACTTTCCTCCCGAGAAGGCGATATCGGTAAATCCTCCGGGCAAGCCAGTTGGAATCGCCTCGAACGTCGCCAGATCTGAGCTGGTCAGCACTTTTGGCTCAGAGGTAGCGACCACCGTTAGACCTTCGACATGGGAAATCGCTGTGATGTCTTCACCAGTCGGAAGCGGGGCACGCTTCGTCCAATTGGATGTCGGATGTTCCCCTGCCACCGAAAATCCCGCAGCCAAAGCGGTGAAGAACGCAAATTGAAGCCAAGGGGAAAAGTTCACCCCAAAACCTATGTATTCTCAATGTAAATACAAGTCGTGATTTCGAGCACCCGTCACGCGGCCCCAACTCAATCATCCCGCCCCGGCTTCCGCCGCGTCTTCTTCAAATCCCCCCGCTTGTGCTTCGACTTCAAAATCCGCTCCTTCACCCCACGCGGTAGCTTCCTTTTCGCCCGCCGCTTCTTCTCCGCCGCCTGCCGCCGCGCTAACTGAGCCGCCTTGCGCCGCGCCTCCAGCTGATCACACAGCTCCAGCTGCGCCTGAAACCGGTTCATCGCCTGCGACCGGCCCGCCTGACATTTCACCTCAATCCCGCTCGGCTCGTGCTTTAAATAAACCGTCGATGACGTCTTGTTGATCTTCTGCCCGCCGCTTCCGGTGCCGCGCACAACCCCCCATCTCCGATCCCTTCAACGGCGCCCTCAAGCGGCTCACGCAAAAAGCAAATTCCTAGCAATTCATCTTGACATATGAGTATTTTTTCGACCATTCTTAGAATTACAATGTAATCCTCAATTATTTACTTTCTCGCACTAATTCCGACTCGTTCAGCTGGCGAAGTGCGGGGAATCACCCACTACCATGATCCTCAAAAAAAACCTATTGATTACGGTGACAGCCTCCCTCGCACTTCATCTCGGCGCACAGGCGAACGATATCGAACCAGGTAAAGAATTCTACACGGCCATCAAGGCCGCCAACCCAATCGTCGTCGATGGCGCCCTCTCAGAGTGGACCGGTGCCGCATTGCTAGCTGATCCGAGATTCTCAATCCCGAAAGGATCTGGTGACGCTGGAACCCTCGTAAACTTCGAACCAACCCCCTTTCTCCCCCTGCACCCCCTCTAACCCCGACCGATGAAAAGCAATTCCCTAGCAATAGCCAATTCCTAGCAATAACCTCCACGTTGCACCGCTTCACCCTTGCTGCCGTCGCCCTCCTAGTCCTCTCGAGTCCCCTGCCAGCCCAGGAGACGTGGGTATTCGATCACGGCTCTGACGAACTAACAGTTGCCGCCGACGGCTCGGTCCAACTCGGGGCCGATTCCCTGAGCTTCGCCCTCGGAGGCAATGGCACCGTCTCGGTCGTCGGAGAGGGGATTGACTTCTCAGTGAGCGCCGGGCGCGACCTTATGATTGGCCGCACCGGTGCGCCGGAAGAGTCCCATCTGCGCGTGATCACCAAACGTCCCGCCAGCCTCACCGCAGCCGAACTTGCCGGCACGTGGGTCTATCAGGAATTCGAGATCGAGGAGGGAGCGAGCGGTCCAACCCTCCACGGCTTCGCCACCTCCAAGCTCGACATTGGGGTACAGGCCGGCGGCGCAATCCAGATCGGGGGCGCTCCTGCCGGCACCTTCACAATTGACGCCAATCGACACGTTCTCGTGACGATCGATGGCGAGACGATCGACTTTGGAGTCACCGCCGCGAAGGACATCATGATTTCGACCTCCAGCGAGGCGGGCTTCCACTACTTCCGACTCATGATGCGCCCCGAATCGGGCGGCGTGACTTCCCAACTTGCCGGCCCCTGGAGTATCGCAGCCTTCGCTGTCAATGATTCCGAGTTCTCCTTCGAAGCCGCGGATTTCGCGGTCGCCTCCAACGGCACCTTCACCTTTCCCGGCGAGAGTGTCCCGCTCGCGCTTGCTGCCGACGGGAGTGGCGGAGTCACGGTCACCGACGATGGCGAGACCTTTGACTTGGTGTGGAGCCAGTCGCACGACCTCCTCGCGCTCGCCAATACCATCGACAGCGAGCACGAAATCATTCTGTTGGTGCGGCGTCCTGCCACTCTCACTCTCGCGGAACTCGCCGGGACCTGGGACCTCCATCAGCTCACGATCGAAAACCCCAACTTTTCCGAGACCGTAGCGGAGTACTACTATCCCGATGGAAAGCTCCAGGAGCGCTTCGGGTATGTCGAGAGCGATACGGAGGACCGCCTCCACAATGGTCTCGCCACCACCTACTCGCAGATCAGTGGTTTACCCGAGAGCGATACCAACTGGACCGCCGACGTGATGGCGAACACCTCCGTGCAAAACGGACTGGCGCACTTCTTCGCCTTCGACGGCACCACCGTGATCCGCACCGAGCTCTACCTCGACGACATCCTCGACGGGCAACCCGCGGTGCAGGGCTGGGACGACGATGGATATCTTACCCTCTCCGAAAACTGGACCGCGGGAGTCATCACCCAGCGCATTCAGCGGGTGTTCAACGGCCCCGGTGAGCCGGAGCCGATCAGCGTCACGACCTCCACCTTCACCGCCGGCCTCCTCACATCTCAGCTGATCCAAAACTACTACTCGGGAACCGCTAACCTAGAATCGGTCAGCGACCTCACTTACACCGGCCTGGTGGTTACTCGCAATGAGACCACGACGTATCAGGTGGACGGCGTCACGAAAGCCAGCGAGAACCTGACCATTTTTACTCCCGCCGGAGTGCTCACCGAGCAGAGCAGCACGCAATACCTTCCGGATGGCATCGGACTCATCTCCACCAATTTAGCTTCCTTCAATCCGGACGCCTCCCCGATTACCTCGATCAATACCGCCTACCATCCGGACGGATCGACGGTTAAGTCACGAACCACAAGCACCTATCCGGAGGGGACCCGCACCGTCCTCAACGAATCCTACTACCCGGACGGGGTGCAAAAATCTGAATCAACGGGAGTTGATGGGAAGCTTCACGGGATCTGGACCACCTGGCACCCCAATGGCA
>JBNMNB010000380.1:0-5009 GCA_051270635.1 Verrucomicrobiales bacterium
ATGGTCGAGGAATTCTTGCAGATGTGCGGGTTGCGCATTGGCATTTTCATTACGAGATTGGATGTGTAATCGCGGGAGTTTCTTGACTCGAACGCAAATGTTATCACCACCCATAGGAATTCAATGACTGCTGCGTATCCGCTATCGATCCCTGTGATCACCTGCAATGAAGAAGAGAACTTGAAGCGCTGCCTTGCCAGCGTAGCGAGCCTTGACGCTGAAATTATTGTAGTGGATTCGGGTTCTACTGATGGAACACGTAGCGTGGCGGACTCCTTTGGTGCCAGGTGGTCGACGCAGGAATGGCTGGGGTTTCGTGACCAGAAGAATGTTGCGCTGGGCCTATGCACGCAGCCGTGGGTGCTAGCACTGGATGCAGATGAGGAAGTATCGCCGGAATTAATGCGGTCCATCATCAAGTTCTTTGAAGACGGGAATGCTGAAAGATATGTGGGCGGCTACTGCGCACGGAAAGTCTGGTTTCTTGGGCGCTGGATCACGCACGGCGACTGGTATCCCGACCACAAGTTGCGGTTGTTTCGCCGTGACGCAGGAACTTGGGGTGGTAGCCCTGAGCACGACAAGATCGAACTTAACGGTGCGCGTTTAAAGCTTGCGGGAGACCTCCATCATTATTCGTTTCCCTCCATCAACCGCTACATAGAGAAGATTAACGTGTTCAGTGATGTTTACCTCGAACGCCAACTTGCCACGGGCAAGAATTGGTCGCTTGCGCACAATCTATTCCGGCCATTCTGGCGCTTTATCCGCTGCTATTTTATTCGTCGTGGGTTCCTTGATGGTTTCCCCGGATTGTGGATTGCAATGGGAATTGCTTTCCAGGCATTCGTGCGCCACAGCCGGACTTACGAAGTCGAGCATCAGCAGAAAAGTAATTATTGACAGGCGGCCTCCGAAGTCGCTTCACAGAAGTTAGAATTAAAGCGGACTCGACGAAAGTGCGGGCCTTCGAGTGATTTTTACGCGCGAGGAAAACACCTTTCCCTTCCACAATAAGCCATGTTCCGAATCTCAAGCATTCAGGGCCATCGTATCAGCTACGCCCAGGTTCGCGTAGATTTCCATGGTCGCGTCTGACTGGTTAAGCGTGTAGAAATGGATGCCCTTGACATTGTGATCGAGCAGGTCGGCACATTGTTCAGTTGCGTAGTGAATACCGACTCTGCGCACGGCATCGCGGTCACCTTTTGCCCGAGCCAGTGCCCGCTGCAATTTGGCAGGGTAGCGCGCACCAGCTGCTAGCTCGGCCATGCGGCGCATGCCTGACTCGGAAGTGATGGGCATCATTCCAGCAATAATGGGAATGTGAATTCCGGCGAGTTCGCAGCGATCACGGAAGTCGTAAAAATCGTGATTGTCGAAGAACAACTGAGTGCAGATGTAGTCGGCGCCTTCGTCTACCTTAGCTTTCAGATAGTCCATCTCCAGCATCCGATTAGGGGTGGCCGGATGTCCTTCGGGGAAGCCAGCGACACCGATGCCAAATCCGCGCTGGTCGGGGTGGGAGCCCGCTTGATTGTGCTTATTGATAAAGCGCACCAGGTCCGCTGCATTTTGAAATGCATCTTCTTCGCGCACGTAATTGGTCAGGTCTTTCGGTGGATCGCCACCCAGGGCGAGAATATTTCCGACACCTGCGGCTGCATAGCGATCTAGAATATCGGCAATTTCTGTCTCAGAATGGCACACGCATGTCAGGTGCGGCACTGGGAGCAGACTGGTAGTATCTTTGATCCGCACCACGAGTTCATGAGTCAGTTCCCTGGTCGAGCCACCGGCGCCGTAGGTGACGCTGACGAATGACGGCTTGTAAGGTTCCAGCGCGGTAATCGTTTCATACAAGCGATCAGCCGAGTCCACAGTCTTGGGCGGGAAAAACTCGAACGAGAACGTCGTCCTTTGCGATTCTAGAATATCCGAAATATGCATCAATTAAACGGAGTAGGGTAATCAGGCGCACTAGAAAAGGGAAAAATGTCCTTTATTTACCGTCGCAGAATCGACAGTGGACAGGGTGATCAATCCGTGATTGGCAATGGACAAGCTTGGACGATCGTCATAAATCTCAAATATTCAACCATGCGCTTGATCTTGTCTCTGCCCTCTGGCATCATTGCTTCAGGCTGGTGATTCGATTCACTGAGGCCATTCCATTCCAAGATCTCTCTATTCTTTCCGATGAACGAAGCGATTCCAACGCAATCCGATCCGCAGAGCCGCTCCGGCGCTGGGACATCCGCTACTGCCAAAGCTCAGGAGCTGACACGCACGGCGGCAGAACGAAGCCAGGAAATGCGCCGTGCTGCCGTCCGGGAACAGGCGCTTCGGGAAAAAATGCGGCGACTGGAAAGCGTCGGGCGCGAACTGGATCAACATACTGCTGGCGACACACTGGCTAATCTTTCCGATGCCAATTGGGACGAGATCAAAGAGCAACTCGACGGCCTGCATCGCGAAGCTGAGAAGTATATTCGTGATAATCCAACGAAGTCCGTCCTTTCTGCGGCGGGAGTAGGGTTTGTTCTCGGATTGCTCATGAAACGCTGAGCTGAGTGCCAATCCCGTCGAAGATGGAGCCTACCTCGCAGAATCGACTTTCAAAAGGCGACAGTGAAGCGCAGGAGGAGGGAAGCGACGATGTGGAGCCAGCTCCATCAGCAACAGAACGGATAGCGGAATTCTTACGTGCGAGATTGCTCTTGTTTCAGCTCGAGCTTCAGGACGCAATCGCGACTTTCAAGCACTTGGCGATCTGGCATGGAATTGCAGTTTTGCTCGCTGCGATGGCCTGTTTTTTCCTGATATTGGGATCGGCTGGAATGATTTCGCGGCTTTTCGCAATTTCCTGGGACGTTTTGGCCCTTGTTTTAGGCGGAATTCATGGAATCGCAGCTTTCGTGTTTTTCATGTTGATTCGAAGGGGGAAAAAGCAGCAACCTTTCTCCGAGTCCTTGAACCAAATTGAAATAGACCGACAATGGCTGGAATCCAAAATAGAACCGCCGCAGAGTTGAAAGCCGAGCTGACCGCCGCCATTGAGCAATCGCGGGCACTACTGGCCAACGCGGTTACTTCTGCGGAGGCAGATGCCTATTTTGATGATGAGACGGTGGATGATGAGGCAGTCGATCAACTCACTGGTCTAGAGCTTTCATTCGATGATGCGGCTGACGCTGCTGCTGTCAGCGACTCAGATGTGCCTGCAATCGACTTTAGCGGACTCTCCGATGCAGAATTGGAGATCGTTCTTAACGAAACAGCGCCTGAAAAGCGTCAAAATGAGCCGCTACCGTTGATGGAGGAGCTGAAGTCGAATATTGCGCGGAGTCCGCTGCCTTGGGCGCTGGGAGCGCTTGCAATTGGGGCATTTGGTGCTCGAACCTTGCTGGCTGATGAGAAATTGCCAAAAAATCATTTACAAAAGGCTTCTCAAAGCGGGGATTCCCCTATAACACACGGCTCCCTTGTGGGGCAAATTATGAAAACTGGATTCGAAATGGTTCAACCGTCGCTGCATGAAGCAGTTCATGCATGGTTGGCCCGATTCGTTGAAAAAAAGCCCTGAAGGACTAATATGCCGCCCCTCTGTCACGTTTCGTCGAGTGCACGTCACTCGTTCGTAGCCGACTGCATCTCTCCCCGAATTTTAATTTAAGACTAAACCTTCAAGATATCCGAACAATATGAGCGATACGGTGACCACCCTGGATAGCGTCGATGACTATTTAAAGCTCGGCCAAGAGTACGAGTGCTCTGACGTCCATCTAGCTGTGAATTCGCCTCCAATCTGGCGTAGGAACGGAAGCCTCCAGCCGATTTGGGAGAATGGTGAAAAACTCACTGCTGCCGATTGCGAGCGCCTGGCGAAAGGATTTCTGGAGGAAAATGAATTGAATCGATTGGAAGAAACCGGGGACGTCGACTTTTGTTACTCTCCTGACTTCGGACGCTTCCGTTCATCTGTCGTCAAGCAGCGCCTTGGATACGACATGGCTTTTCGGGTTATCAACCCTCACATCAAGACGATGGAGGAGCTGGGAATTCCTAGAAACGTCGTTAAGCCGATCATCCAGTTTCAATACGGATTGATCATGGTCACTGGTGCTGTGGGATCAGGGAAGTCGACTACGCTTGCTACGTTGATCAACGAGATTAACCATGAGCGTGATGACCATATTATTACGCTGGAGGATCCGATTGAGTATGTGTTTGATGCTGCGTCCTGCCACGTAAATCAGCGTGAGATTTACACCCACTCGGATTCATTTGCGACGGCATTGCGCGCTACTTTGCGTGAGGATCCTGATATTATCATGATTGGAGAGATGCGTGACCTTGAGACGATTTCGCTGGCGATCACTGCTGCTGAAACCGGTCACCTCGTGTTGGGAACCCTGCACACTGGTAATGCTTCTCGAACGTTGGATCGGATTCTGGACGTGTTCCCGACTGACCAGCGGGAACAGATTCGTATTATGGTAAGTGAGTCACTGCGCGGTATTATCAGTCAGCAGTTGGTGCCGACGGTTGACGGCAATAGTCGCGCTCTGGCGATGGAGATCCTGGTGAATTCACCTGCGGTTGCGAACTGTATTCGTGAAGGTAAGACATTCATGCTTCCCGGCATCATGCAGACAGGAAAAGCCCTGGGCATGAAGCTAATGGATGATGCTTTGCGCGTACTTTATGACAAAGGTACCATTGATCAGGAACAATGCATCTACCGGGCAGAAGATCAGGATGAAATGAAAAAATACTTCAACGCCTGATCTGTCCGCTCTTAATTATCTATCTTTAAATTTTAAATCGTTCGTCAACCATGTCTGAACCAGAAATTCACCACCTTTTTTACATCATGCGCGAAGCTCGCGCGTCTGATCTGCACCTCGCACAGGGCTCACCGCCGAAGATGCGTGTCAACGGTGGTATCAAAGCGATCGAAGAGACTCTGCTGGATGGCTCCCGCATGGAGCAGATGCTGAAGGAGG
>JBNMNB010000381.1:0-4971 GCA_051270635.1 Verrucomicrobiales bacterium
TCCAGACTATCTCGAGAGATTTATTGCGGCTCCTCATGATGTGAAGCCGGGCACGACGATGCCGGATATACTGGCAAATGTTGCCGATTTTGAGAAGCGCGGCATCGCTCGTTCGATAACGCACTTCCTGGTCTCATTGAACAATGGTGAGCCGTTCGCCTCGCAATCACCCGATGCAGTTGCGGCTGAAGAGGGCGAGAAGTTGTTTCATTCAGTGGGATGCGTGGCCTGTCATTCTCCCAGAGACGCTTCCGGGACTGAGACGCTCACGGATCGCTCAGTTCCATTGGGAGAATTGGAAAAGAAGTATTCGTTTACCAGCTTGCTTCAGTTTTTGCAGCGTCCGCATTCATCGCGCCCGTCTGGACGAATGCCGGATCTGCGTTTGCCTGGGGATCAGATTGCGCGCATTGCGCACTACTTGCTGCAAAAGACGCAAGTGCCAGGCCATCTCGCCTTTACTACATGGCGCGGAAATGTCTGGGAGGGACTCGATGGCGATGTGCAGAAAGAAAGAGCCGGACTGGTCGACGATCTGTCACTGGAATCCTTTGAGAAGGGCATCGTCCATCATCAACTGGCGATTCGATATAGTGGATTCTTGATGGCGGAAGAGGCTGGTAGCTATTCTTTTCATGTCAGGATGAATGGTGGAAATCTTTCGGTGAATGGAAACCCGGTAATCGATCTGCCTCCGAGCAATCGCCGAGGGCCAAAGAATGTCAGTGGAGACGTGACCCTTGCGGCTGGCTGGAACCGTTTCGAATTTCTCTATTTCCATACCGGTCGCGATCCACAACTCAGCGTTGAAATGGAAGAGCCTGGCATCGATCAACAATTGATCCCTGCTTCACTATTTTCCGTTTCAGAGGAGCCGATTCCAACCGTAGCACCGCTGGAAATTGATCCCGAATTGGTAGCTCGGGGGAAAGGGCATTTCGAACAACTCGGCTGCGGCCAGTGCCATTCAGATGTCCCGACAAAAGGTGGAAATTTCACACCGCTGGCGCAAATTAAAACGGGCCACGGTTGTCTGTCTGATGACGAGGGGACTCCGCAGTTTCAGCTGGGCGAGGAACAAAAGAACCTGATCGGTCAGGCACTTGAAAAAATAACGGCTGCCTCAGTTCTCACAGACACGCAAAAAATCGACAAAACCCTGGTCGCCCTGAATTGTGTGGCATGCCACGATCGGCAGGGAGTCGGTGGAATTTCGGCCGAGCGAAATCCGTATTTTACCGGAACACGCGAGTCGCTGGGAGATCAGGGACGCTTACCCCCGCCTCTCACGCATATAGGCGCAAAGTTAAACAGTGATTTCTTAAGTAGCGTTCTTTTGCAGGGGAATCGCCAGCGCGAATACTTGAACACCCGGATGCCATTGTTCGGCGAAAAGAACGTCGGCCAATTGATTGAGGCATTCGAAAAAGTTGACCGGCTGGAGGAAACGAAGTTCCCTGAGATTGACCAGATTCGTGAGTCCAAGGATGCTGGCTACGAAATGATGGGCACTACAGGGTTGAACTGTATCGCCTGTCATGATTTCAATGGCCAGGAAAGCGGTGGCGCGGGTGCGTTGGACTTGGTGGGAATCACCGAACGCGTGAAGAAGAATTGGTTCCATCTTTATATGCGCCAGCCGTCGCGCTTTCATCCCACAGTGATCATGCCGAGTTACTGGCCCGGCGGGCAATCGATCCGCAAGGAAGTGCTCGGCGGAAACACCGATCAACAGATCGAAGCTCTGTGGACTTACTTGTCCGATGGCGCTCGAGCGAAGAATCCAGTAGGATTGTCCAGGCAGTCGCCAGAGTTGCGGGTGGCGGATGAAACTGTCATGTGCCGTGGTCGGGGGACGGCAGGTTATCGCGCGATTGGTGTCGGCTATCCGGAGCGAATCAGCCTGGCATTTGATACCGAGGAGATGGCATTGCGGCAATTGTGGAAAGGTGAGTTCGCCAGTATCAATCACGGAAGTTTTCGCGTGCGTGGGCGCGATCGAATTACATTTCCTGCGGGGATTCCGTTTCACCGGCTTGCATCGATGGATGATGCCTGGCCATACAAAGGGAAGACCAACTACCAGTTTCCGCAGGATCATGGTTACCAGTATCGCGGCTATGTCCTAGACAAGAAAAAGCGACCAACGTTTCACTATCGCTATGGTGATATTGCCGTCGCTGATTTTTTCGAAGACAAAGCGAATGCTGATGGTGACGCGTGGTTTCTGCGCACCATCACATTCGAAACTCAGGACGAACAGCCGATGTTTTTCTTCAGGGCAGCTGCAGGAAGCAAAGTTAGCCAATTGCCTGAGGGCAGGGGATGGTTGGTCGATAAGCTTACCGTGCAAGTCTCAGGTGATTTACCAGCAATGGTGAGAGAGGGCGAGCCGATGGAACTCCTGGTTCCCATCACATTGGCAGCAGGCGCAACGAAACTTCAAATTGAGTATCGATGGTAGAAAGAATGCGAATGCCTTGTCTTTGCCAGTGCCTGTGCGCTCTTGGGCTTTCTCTGGTCGCTACGGCTGAGGAGGATCTCGGTGCCATGTGGGGCACGGCTGCTGCGGAGTCGGATTACTATCGACTGGTGGATGTTCCGGTTCCACCAGAAGTGCCAATGCATCCGGGCAGTTTTGAAATTCTCCCGGATGGAAGGCTGGCAGTTGGGACGCGCCGTGGCGACGTCTACTTTGTCTCAGGCGCTTTTGAAGATCCACCTGCTCCGGTTTTCCAATTGTTTGCCAGTGGGCAGGATGAGATATTTGGAATGTCCTGGCGTGATGGTTCACTGACGATCACACAATTTGGAGAAGTGACACGGCTGACTGATACCGATAATGATGGCCAGGCTGATCAATTTGAGACACTCAGTAACAACTGGGGCTATGCAGAAGGGCACGAGTTCGCCTTTGGCTCGAAACACGATCCTGATGGGAACGTCTGGGTCGCACTTGGACTGAGCGGATCCTATCATTCGAACAATTTGTTCCGCGGTTGGGCAGTCAAGGTAACACCGGAGGGGCAAATGATCCCAATCTGCAGCGGTCTGCGCAGTCCAGGGGGTGTCGCTGCCAATAAAGAGGGAGCAATGTTCTGCATTGAGAGTCAGGGGCCGTGGAATGGCTCGTGCTCATTGAAGCACCTTAAGCCGGGTGGTTTTCTTGGGCATCCGGCCAGCTACAATTGGTATCCCTTTGCCGATGGACTCGAAGCTCCATCGCTCGAGCCGAAGTCGAATTCTCGACTGCAGGTGGAGAAGAAGCGGGTCAAAGAACTGGTTCCTCCGGCAGTAAGGTTTCCTTACATCAAGATGGGGCGATCAATCTCTGGCTTTCAGCTGAACCAAACCGGCGGCAAATTCGGGCCATTTGATGATCAGCTCTTCTTTGGTGACTACAGTTTAAGTTTGATCATGCGCGCCACGACTGAGGAGATCAATGGCGTTTGGCAAGGGGCGTGTTATCCATTTCGGGAGGGATTGGCCACTGGAATCATGAATGTAGAGTTCACTCCGAACGGACAATTGATCGCAGGAGGATTCACCACCAATCGACAGTGGCCAGTGCGTGGAGAGCAGCGATTCGCTATTCAGCGTCTGGACTGGACAGGGAAGGTTCCCTTTGAAGTGAAAGAGATCAATATTCGCCAGGATGGCTTTCTTCTAACTTTCACCAAGCCGGTTGATCCTTCCGTTGCCGCCAATCCAGAGACGATTGCCGTCACGACCTATACGCACGTATTTTCCGCTGGCTACGGCAGTCCCGAAGTCGATCACACTACGCCGGCAGTCACAAAGGCAACGGTTTCCGAGGATGGATTGCGTGTGCGGTTGCTGATCGATGGAGTCCAGGAGGGGCATATCCACGACTTTGACCTGAAGAAGGTAACTTCATCGAGCGGTGCAAATTTGCTACACTCGAAAGCCTACTACACCGTGAACGAAATCCCTGTTGAAAGTGATGAAGGAATGTAAGACACTTATGAACTGACGCATGTTCAGATCTTCTATCGTAGTTTTTCTGCTCGTTTTATCGAGCCTGTCACTTTTGGCCCAGGTCGAGAAGTCGATTCTTTCTGTGATAGAAGCGCGCTGCGTTCAATGCCATGGCAAGGATGAGAAGGTGAAAGGGAAAATTGATCTGCTTAAGATTCAGAGTATTGCTGATCTGCAGGCTCAGCCCGAATTGTTAGGTAAGCTGATCGAGGTGATTGATTTTGAGGAAATGCCTCCTGAGGATGAGCCTCAAATGGAAAGCAGGGAACGGCAGGAGTTTCTGAAGGAACTCAAGGCCACTCTTCATCGATCCGTTTCTGAACAGCGAGTATTGGCGCACACTCCAATGCGTCGAATGAATCGATTCCAATATGACAATGCTGTAGTCGATCTTTTCGAGTTGAAGGGAGTCGTCTTTTCGCTGCCGGAGCGGATGATGCGCGAACACGGGAACTATTTTAAGCCCGAGACGGGGAAAATGGCGGACAAGGTCACAGTTGGAAGCCGACCGCTGGGCAAATCTCAGTTGATCGAGAAGCGGCTGGGGGGAGTGGCCGCGTTTCCCCAGGATCTGCGGGCTGAGCATGGCTACGACAATCGAGGTGACCATCTTTCGCTCTCGCCTCTGCTGATGGAATCTTTCCTCAAACTGGGGCAGTCAATTGTCGACAGTAAAGATTTTGTGTCAGGCAATGTTGGGGTTTGGGCGGAGTTCTTTGCCGCACCAGATTCCGATCTGGATGCAAAAATGGCAGCACGCGCGCGCTTGAAGCCATTTCTTGTGCGCGCTTTTCGTCGGCCAGTTGATGAGGGATTGCTCGACCGCTACGCTGGGTTTGTCGCTCACCAGTTGGACTCGGGTGTTGCATTCATTGATGCGATGAAGTCAGTCGCGGCTGCCGTGATTTCGTCACCCAAGTTTCTCTATCTTTACGACGAATCGACGTCGAGCGATGCCGCTGAGACTGTAGA
>JBNMNB010000382.1:0-4858 GCA_051270635.1 Verrucomicrobiales bacterium
GGTGATCGCGGTGATCGCAGAGGCGGAGGCGGCGGTCGTGGCCGCGGCGGAGATCGCGATCGTGATGACCGCAGAGATCGACGCCCAGCTGCTGAAAGATCCGAAGGTGGTGGCAGCAGCACCGCAGGAAGCGACGACTACCGTCCGTCGGGTGATAAACCCGCCGATGGTGGCGAATAATTCTTCAGCCGATGTAATGCATTCTTCTCGATGACATGAGAAGCTGGCAAATTTACGGAATCGCCGCCCTTCTATGGGCGGCGATTTTTTTGCCTGGACTGGGCGATCCCGAACTCAAGGGAGAAGAGGGCCGGCGCATCCTGCCTGCGCGCACGATGCTGCGAACTGGCGAATGGATTGTCCCCTACTCGGAAGGCAAGCCCTACAGCCGAAAACCTCCCATGATCAACTGGGCGATCGCGGCAACTTTTCACACGACGGGCATCGAGAACGAATGGACTGCCCGGCTTCCGTCGGTGCTGGCCATTCTAGCTGGCACTATTGCCATTCTCTGGGCGGGACGTGCCCTTCTAAATGACAGCGGGGCACTCGTTGCCGCACTTAGTTTTCTGGCTTGTGTTGCCCATATTGACAAAGGTCGGCTGGCAGAAATTGAGGCGCTGTATGTTGCGCTCACGGCCATTGCGATGGCCATGTGGCTGCGGCTTTGGTATCGGCAGGCCAATCCCTGGCTCACTTATTCTGTGCCTTGGTTGATCCTTGGACTGGGGATTTTAACTAAGGGCCCTGTTCATCTCATCTTCGTCTACGGAGTCCTTTTCTGTATTCTCCGCGAGGCCCGACAGATCCGGGAACTCATTCGGTTACCACATCTGATTGGAGTTGCGATCATGTGTAGCGTCTTCCTGCCGTGGGCAGCCCTCAATGCACAGCGGACAGCAGAACTCGATCCTGATCAGAGCACCTCACAGACTGTCTGGCTGCAACAAATCACTGAACGCCTCGACCCAGGCGGAATCGACTGGACCAATTACTTTCTCGTGCCAGTTCAGGGCATTCTAAATTTTGCACCATGGGTATTTTTTATTGCTGTTTGCTGGCGACAGATAACTCCCTGGTCCCGAACTGAACCGGAGTCGCTTGGCAACATCATGCGCGGTCTCAAATGGGGAATCCTGATCACTTTTCTAGTCGTTTCTCTGATTCCTGAATCCCGTCCCCGCTTCACGATGCCATTGTTCGGCAGCTCTGCCATTCTTACAGGCTGGGTCGCTACTCGCGCCTGGGATGACTATCGAGTTCCCATCCAATTCTGGTGGAAGTGCGTGCTAAGAATTCTTATGATAGTAATTGCAGTCCTTGCGATTGCAATTCCCGCGATCATAACGACGTCACCAGGGGCGCTGCCGGTTTGGATTGGGGTTGGAATCGCCATTGTCCTTTTCGGCCTGCAGCGGACAAAAATGGAGTCCCTCCATAGCCTTGCAATCGGCACGACCTCGCTCATGGCTGCCGCAGTCATCATGATCGCCACGGATACCCGTCACCTTCAGGAGAAAAACGCGGACGTCCGCCCGCTCGGCCAAGCGATCAGTGCGGCGCTACCACAGGATGCAAAACTCACGGTATTCAAACCCGGGCCGCAGCCATTCTTATTCTATGTTACTCAGGACTACATCATCGCTGATCGTCCCAGTCAGATTCCCACTGAAACGACCTACCTTCTTCTCCGACCGGAACACCACGAACGCGTTTTTCGTCGAAAATCTCTCGCAGATCGAGGAATTCCCACTGAGATTATCGAAGTGAAGGCAAGAGACGGAAAGCGTTACAAGCTCTTGCAACTTCCTTAACATCAGTAATTAGGGGCCCGCGGCCAGCAACGTGAAGCAAAACGTGGCACCCTCCCCCACTTTCGACTCCACCCAGATCGTTCCCTGGTGACGTTCAACAATTTTACGCGCAACAGCCAGCCCGATTCCGGTTCCTGCATATTCTGCCCTCAGGTGTAATCTCTGAAAAATTTCAAAAATCCGTTCGGTATGGGCTGCGTCGATGCCAATGCCATTGTCAGAAACCTGAAATTTCCAGTAGCGGCCATCGACCGAATGCTTTTTCACGGACAGCGTTACCTCAGGCGTTTGTCCTGACTGCGAGAACTTGATGGCATTTCCGACCAGGTTTTGAAACAACTGCGTCAGCTGACCAGAATCCCCCATCACCAGAGGAAAGGTGTCCGGATCCATCTTTATGATGGCACTGGCTTCCGCAATTGCGACCTCAAGATTTAGCAGCGCATATTCGGCAGCCTCCTTTGAATCTGTTTCCACTAGTTCCTTCCCTTTCGTTCCGACACGCGAGAACACTAACAGATCCTCAATCAGCAACTTCATTCGCCTCGCGCCATCTACTGCGAATCGAATAAACTCCCTCGCGTCGTCATCAAGCGAATCTTTATACCGTCGTTCTAACAATCCCACATAACTCGACACCATGCGTAGAGGCTCTTTTAAATCGTGCGAAGCAATGTATGCGAACTGCTCCAGGTCGTGGTTGCTTCGTTCAAGCTCAAGTGTCCGTTCTTTCAATTCCTCCTGGGCCTTCCTCCGGGCTGCAATATCGCTGATCGATCCCGCCATCCGCGTGGCTTTCCCTGCATCATTCCAAATCGCCATTCCTCGTTCTCGAAACCACTGGTAACCACCATTCTTAAGTCTGAGTCGATGTTCAACGTCGTACGGAACACGATCTTCCAGGTGGGCATTCACCGCTTGCAACGAAAACTCCCTATCTTCAGGGTGCAAATGAGATACCCATGTTTCAAAATCATCACCGAACTCATCTTCTTGATAACCAAGCAGTTCCTTAAATCGATTAGAAAAATAGACGCGATCGGTGACGGTGTTCCAATCCCATATGCCATCTGCAGTTCCTTTAACAGCCACTTCGAACCTCTCACGGCTGGCAGCCAGTTCTGACTCTGCCCGTTTCTGCGCTGTAATGTCCCAGAAGATTCCTTGGGTACCTACTATCTCACCCCGCGCATTGAAGACAGGCGTCTTCACCACTTTAACTACAAGGGCATCCCCTTCCGGCGTCTTATGCGCCTCTTCAATTTCATATGAGCTTCCAGTTTCGATCACTCGCCGATCATCCTCCTGATACTTTTTCGCCAAAGAGGGGAGAAACAAATCGGCATCCGTCTTGCCCTTAATTTGGTCTATCGGAACTCCCACACTTTTGCAAAAATTAGAGTTGGCGAACGTAAATCTACCGTTCAAATCTTTACGAATAATATTCTGACTCAGCGATTCCACCAGCGAATGATAGAGCGCCTCTGAATCCTGGATCTTTCGATCTGAATCCTTTTTTACGAGTTCCTGCAATGCGGCGAGTCTCAAGACTCCCTTCTGCACTGCATTCAAAACGTCCCCCGGAGTCCAGCCATTCCCTTCGAGCACTTCCGCAACGCCTTCTCGATAGAGCCCCATCAGATCATCCTCAGTAAGTTCCGAGGCACATACCACAATAGCAGCATGCGCTGCGAATCCGGAAATCCATGCAGCGACCTTGGCAGCATGAGTCCTGTCACACATCACCACTATGGCGGTAACCTCAGGCATATGCTCTCGCAATGCAGGTAACGCCTCTCTCACCTCCACCTCAAAGCGCTCGCCCATCGCTTCCTCAATCCCGTTTCGTTTAGCCCCGCTTAGTTTGACAAGTATCACTTTGGAAATCGAATCAGCAGCCATCATTGAAAAATAACAGAATCTTCCGCCAATTTCCAGCGTTAACTCCACACTGACAACGGACTACGTTGCCGGACAACAATTTATGGGAGAAATTCTCGCTTCCCGGCAGTAAATTGCTGTATACTCCCGGAGTGGACTACCAATTGAGAATCAAACGCCCTCTCGATATCCTGCTGGTGGAAGACAATCCGGGTGATGTCAGGTTGATGTTGGAAATTCTTCGAGAAGGCGACATCCCCCACGATTTCAACGTTGTCACCGATGGCGAACAAGCATTGCTCTACCTGCGAAAGGAAGAACACTACGCCAGCAAACCGCGACCGGACATCGTCTTCCTCGACTTGAACATGCCGAGAATGGGCGGCCTCGAAGTATTGAAAGTGATCAAGTCCAGCCCCGAGCTGCGAAGCCTTCCAGTGATTATCCTCACCAGTTCGACAAGTCCTGAAGATATCGAAAGTGCCTACACGGATCATGCGAACTGCTTTATTACCAAGCCAATGGATCCTGACGAGTTCAATCATGTAGCTGAGATCGTTCGCGCCTTCTGGCTTGAATCGGTCATCCTCCCAGAAAACAGGAGACATCGGTAAATGACGCCGAGCAGATCAATCGATATCCTGCTTGTTGAAGATAATCCCGCTGACGTCCGGCTGATGAAAGAGGCGCTGGCGGAAACTGGCACCTCGCACTGCCTCCAGGTGGCCACAGATGGTGAAGAAGCCATGCAAATTCTCAATACGAGAGCGCAGACTGGAAAATTCCCGGATCTGATTGTGCTCGATCTCAACTTGCCTCGGATGAGCGGACGTGAAGTCCTGAAGGAAGTAAAAGATTCTCCTCTATTGAAGAAGATACCGGTTATCATTTTGACCACCTCCATCGACGCTGATGACATTGCGACCGTTTACGAAACCAGTGGAAACTGCTACCTGCAGAAGCCTGAAGATTTCGACAAACTAGTCAGCGTGGTGCGCAGCATTGAGCAATTCTGGCTAACTGTTGTCATCCTGCCAACGGAATCTGGAGTGGTAACTTCCTGACTATCGCACCATTCCCCTGACACAAATGTCGACTGAACAGTTTTCATTTCCTATGCAGTCTCCCACCAGCCAAAGTGACGATGATAAGATACGGATTCT
>JBNMNB010000383.1:0-4748 GCA_051270635.1 Verrucomicrobiales bacterium
TATTCCTTCAATCAGCACGCATCACCTAAAGCACTATAATTACCATAGGTCCAGAACTTTCTTCAGGAATCTTACTTCAATTTCCCCACTTACCGCGCTGACCTGGTGAATGGTTACCCATTCTCCACTTAATGGGACTCGACCACGAGCGTCTCAGTTACTATCATAATGGACTCGAGCGCCGTTTGACAAATGTTCACGGTCACGTCATCAAAGATTTGCTTGGGTAACCTGTTCCGCCTGGCCCTAACCCCCAATGAGACCCTATTCTTGTTTGTCTGCTATTGCAGGACTCCTCTTCCTTGGCCCGTTTTCGGCCCCCGCCGCCCCCGTGATTTCCGAGATTCTAGCCAGTAATCTTTCAAATTTGGAAGACGGTGACGGGAATTTTTCCGATTGGATTGAGATCTACAATCCGGATGATCAAGCGTTCGATTTGTCGGGGCATTTTCTATCCGATGACACTGAGGTGCTGGCAAAGTGGGCGTTTCCTGCTGGAACGATGCTCGGAGCCGGGCAGCGGCTTGTAGTCTTCGCGTCAGGGCAATCTTCCGCCAGTTACACTGATGGAGACGGCAATTTGCATACCAATTTCTCGCTCGCAGCCAGCGGGGAATATCTGGTATTAATCGCAGCCGATGGGGCAACCGTCATGTCTGAATTTGCTCCTTCCTATCCGGAGCAACGTGCGGATTTTTCCTGGTCGAGCAGTGGCTACTACAGGAACCCGTCGCCTGGTGAAAGTGAGGACGCGGCCAGCTTCTTTGAGGGATTCGTTGAGGATACAAAGTTCAGCGTCGATCGCGGATTCTTTAACGAACCGTTGTCACTGGAGTTAACCAGTGAGACCGAAGGTGCACAGATTCGCTTCACTACAGATGGCTCTGAACCGACTGCAGAGAACGGACTGCTTTACGAGTCGGCGCTTACAGTGGCTGCAACGACGGTGCTGCGTGCGCGGGCGTTTAAGGATGGGTTTGAACCTACCAATGTTGATACCCAGACTTACCTTTATCTCGATGACGTGCTTCGCCAGCAGCAAAATCCGGATGGCTATCCCACTACTTGGGGAGGTGTGCGGGCCGACTATGAGATGGATTCAGAGGTCGTCGATGATCCAGCCTATAAAGACCAGTTTCGGGAGGCGTTCACGAAAATTCCGACCTTGTCGCTAGTGACTGAGATCGATAACTTATTTGATCGCTCGACCGGTATCTATCAACGCCCGACCAGCGAAGGCTCAAGGTGGGAGCGACCAGTGTCAGCGGAGTTCTTCGTTGGCGATGATTCTGAACCTGGCTTTCATGCCAACTGCGGAATTCGAATTCAGGGTGGTTCCAGCCGCCTGACAGATATTCCGAAGCATTCGTTCAGTTTGCGATTTCGCGAAGACTATGGAGTCGACAGCATCCGTTATCCAATGTTTAAAGATGCTCCATTTGGAGATAGCGCCGTCGAGGAATTCGATGTCCTGCAGATGCGGGCAACATTCAACCACTCGTGGTTCCATCGCCACTACTACCAGAATCGCGTTGCCCAGTATAATCGAGATCAATGGGCGAACGATCTGTTTCTTGAGATGGGCAATCCGGGAGTGCGCGGTCGCTGGGTGCATGTCTACATTAACGGGATTTACTGGGGGATTTATCACATACATGAGCGTCCCGATGCCCGCTACATGGCGTCCTATTTTGGTGGCAGTCGCGATGACTTTGATGTGATCAATTCCAACGTAGCGGTAGATGGTAACAGCACTGCCTGGAGGGATGTGAATTCGATTGCAACCAGTAGTCGAATTTCCTCACCCGAAGGTTATGCGGAGATTCGAGAAGTGTTGGATGTGGATAATCTCATCGACTACATGTTGCTCAATTTCTACTTTGGCAACTGGGACTGGGATGGACACAACTGGCGTAGCGCCCGCAAGCGTGCCGATGGCGAAAAGTGGATCTTTTTTCCATGGGACTCTGAGTTCGCGATCGCTCCCAACGGAACCGGTGCGGTCAATAGTCCGCGTGAGATCGATGGTGCATTGAATATCGATCGCACCTCCATATCAGGCGCGAACAGGCCAAGTGGGCTGCACTCGCGGCTGACACGTAATGAAGAATACCGACTGATATTTGCAGATCGAATTCAGAAGCACATGTTCAATGGCGGAGTGCTCACGCCAGACTTTGCTCGTGCCGTCTGGACGCGGCGGTCGGACTTAATGGACGATATCATCATCACCGAATCCGCACGTTGGGGCGACTACAAACGTGACCTGGTTCCTGGTCGCTGGCCTGCCAGCAGTTATCAACTTTATACGAAAAATGATCCTTATCTTCCGGTGCAGGATTACATATTGAATACTTATATTCCCCAGAGAACGGCTATCGTTCTCGCGCAACTGAAGCGCCGCAATCTCTACCCTGATGTGGGTTCGCCAATAGCGTTAATTAACGGTGATGCGCAACATGGTGGTGCTGTTAGTGCTGGTGCTACTCTTACATTTGCTGTTCCGGAGGAAGCAGGGACGGTGATCTACACTTTAGATGGGACGGATCCTCGCGGTGCTGCACCCGAGATCGTGACGGAAGATGTCGTAGCGGCTGATGCGCCGTTGTCGGTGATCATTCCTGACAGCGCCGCGCTCGATGAGTCAAGTCCCGCCTGGAACGAGCGTGCCTTTGACGATGCTGCCTGGACGAAAGGAGCAGGAGGCATTGGTTTCGATCGTGGTGGCGACTATCAAGAACACTTCGGAGTCGATTTGATCGACACAATGTGGACCAAAAGTTCCAGTGCCTATGTCAGGATTCCATTTTCTGTCCCTGATCCGCAGAAGTATTCGCAATTGACGTTGCAAGCCAAGTATGAGGACGGATTTGTGGCCTATATTAATGGGAATGAAGTCGCCCGGGCGAATGCGCCTGAATCGCTCGCATGGGATTCCGTTTCTTCAGCGACCCATCCAGATTCCCAAGCCGTAGTCTATGAAGAATTCGATTTTTCTGTGCCCGCTGATTTGTTGGTTGTGGGGATGAATGTCCTTGCGATTCACGGTCTCAACTCGAGCGTGACGGGCAGTGACTTCCTTGCATCCTTCCGCATGGACGGCGGCTTCATCCTCACGGGTGGTGGTGGCCAAGTCTCCGATGGAACCCCAATCCCCCTTCCTGGTGGCGTGGTGCCAGTGAGCGCTCGCATTCTGAGTGGCGGTGAATGGAGCGCGCTGACGGAGGTCGTTTATATCGTCGATGCACAGCCTGCGGCTGCTGGCAATCTGGTCGTTTCCGAGTTACACTACAATCCTGCAGGAGGACGGGACGCTGAGTTCATTGAGCTCCTGAATACCAGCAATGGTGCAATTGATCTGGCGGGCGTCTACTTCAGTATGGGCGTCGATTTCACCTTTCAAGGTCCGAACATCGTGGCACCGGGTGCTCGCGTCGTCATCGTCTCCAGTCTCGCTGGATTTCAGGACGTCTATGGCATTGAGATTGTAATTGCGGGAGAGTATGAGCGCAATCTTTCCAACTCAGGTGAAGAGGTGGTAATGTCAGGCGCGGACGATAGTGAGATTTTTAAGGTGACTTATGATGACGGCGATGGCTGGCCGTCAGATGCGGATGGGGGCGGTCGCTCGCTCGTATTTGCAGGGGGTGATCCTGCCACGCCAGGAAATTGGTCAGCCTCGACAACGGATGGTGGCACTCCCGGAACAGCCCCGACCATGGGCAGCGGATTCGAATCCTGGATGGCAACCAATGGTTTCACGGATCCGCTCGCAGACCCTGCTGCCGACGGCCTTTCGCATCTTGTGACTTACTTTACTGGAGCTGATCTGGTTGCCGTGCCACATCCATTTCTAACGGTTACAGATACTGGAATTGTTACTTTGCGCAGGCGTTCCGACTTCTCAGGCGTGACTGGCAGTATCGAAATTTCGAAGGATCTCGAAACTTGGATACCTCTCGACGATGCACCATTCGATCCTCCCGTGGAGGCCGATAATGGAACCGAGCGTCTCACTGCACCACTAGAATCCGTTCAAAGAACAGTTTACCTGCGACTGAGGGTCACTGGATAAAAGCGGTAAGAATTGAGCGACCAACCCCCGTAACACTCATCGATGAAATTCCCCTGTTTATTCCTTGCTGTCATCACACTGATTACCTTCCAAATTGCCAGTGCCGATGTGATTCACAAATACAATGCCATGGCTGATGATCAGTCTGCTGAGTTATTCATTGATGAAGAACTGGGGGAGGATTGGACCTCGATCGACTTCGATCCTGCCACAGGAGTTTCGCTTACATGGAGGTCTCGTCCTGGAGAATCCTACACGATTCAAGACTCCGCTGGTCTAGAGGAGTGGCTGGAACTTGACGATGGAATTGAAAGCGATGGCGAGGAAACGTCTGCAACCGTGGCAAATCCAGGCACGACAGCCCGATATTACAGAATTCTTAACGAAGAATAAGCCGCCTCATATTCAGAAAGATTTCTGATAGAATTAAACAACCGTGAAACTGACGAAATTCTTGACCGCCGCAGTAGCCACTCTTGCACTTCCTGCGCATGCCGCCATTACGATGGTCAGCAACCGCTTTCCCAAATTCGACCCGCTCTATCTCTCATTATCTCAACGGGATTTCGTCCCAAAGCCTGAGTTTGCGCCAGTGGCAGTGGCAGTCCGTGCCAGCCAGAACCAGCGCGTCATGGATTGCGGACAATTGTTCTTCAGGAAGCTGCGAGCGAAG
>JBNMNB010000384.1:0-4688 GCA_051270635.1 Verrucomicrobiales bacterium
GAACTGGGACGGATCGGATTCTTCGGGTTTCCACCAGCAGTAGTTGGGAGGCGTGCGGATGGGTTCCATGGTCTCGACGTCGAACGGCGGCTCTGGTGGTGGTGGGATGGCGAGGAGGCCGAGTCAGAGATTGTGGAGCTTGAGAAAGAATTCGATTTCCTCAGGGCGCAAGACTTTGTCCACAACCTTCATGGTGGATTTACACTTGGGACAGAGGAGCGGGTCCTCGCCCCAGACGCGCATGATGAGGTCACGCCAGAGGGGACGGAGTTTGAATTGGTAGGAACTTTGATTTCCAAGGGTGGGTCATGGGTGGGCGGAGCCTGGGGATAGAGGGGGTTCATTGATAAATTTCACCGCCTTCGGTCGATGGCGTGATCGGGTAAAAAACTCCACCTTCGGTGATGCGTACTTCGACATGTTCGGCGACCAGCTGATTGCCATTGCAGGTCGTAGGGATACCGGGGAACTTCGGGCTCGCGGTGTTTTTCTTCGCTGTCGAATCTGTTGCGTCGGATTTTTTCGTATCGGTATCCATGGTTCTTTTAGAGTCTCAAGTTTCCCATACTGGCTAATGCTTTTTGGGCGCAGTTGCCGTGGAGGGCACGAATATTAACAAACCGGGATGGGCTCTGGCAATCCTCAATACTACGCAGCAATTGGTACGAGATAACTCTCTAGGCGGCAGCGTACCAGTCCATTGGCTAATGGTCATCGCCGCGGGCCTACACATCCTCCCGGGATCGCATTGCGACTACAAACATTGAACGAACGACACTTTCCCGGCACCAAGATTCTGAAAAGTTTTTGTCTGATTCGGCGGGTCAGGCGCCGTGATGAGGTATGCACAGAATATCACTTAAGTCTCTCGTGAGTCCGCCTATGCTTTGCGCCAAGTGTTGCGTAACGGCTCTTCCGGGCTGCGTGACTCTCACTACCTACGGGTTTCTTTTCCTTACCGGCAATTGCGATTGCGTCTACACGTCGACCTTGTTCAAGGACATTTGTAGCGCTCCGGTTACAATTTCGGATGTTGGCAGGCGTGCGGCCAACCCCGTCGTCTTTCTCGGGCGAAGGTTGGGATCAAGCGAGCGAATTCGCTAAGCCGCGGCTGGTTTAGCCACACCGCCATTCTCCTCCGACCGTCTACCTACCAGGGCCAGAGATTCGAATTGTCTCAAGAGAGAAGTCTCCTGTCCCTGTCATTTCCTACTTAGTTCATCATTGACAGATGGCCGCCAATTTTCTAAAAGAATTGAAATACCATCTTCTGTCAGTGCGTGGGAGGAAGTGAACGCCTCCTCACGCGTCCCCAAGACTCCCGATTGGGAAGTTGCGGATGTTCAACAATTTAAGGGCATGCTTCCGGGTTATGAGTTAACCGGGCTTCTGGGGCGCGGCGGCATGGGTGCCGTCTACAGAGCCCACCAACAGGCACTCAACCGGTCGGTTGCAATCAAGATCCTGCCCGCCCCGCCTGAAGCTGACGAATCGCAAATGGCTGAGCGGTTCAGGAACGAGGCAACAGCCATGGCGAGGATGGACCACTCGAGCATCGTCAGCGTCTTCGACGCCGGCGAGACGGCGGACGGACAGCTTTACTTTGTCATGGAACTTGTGGAGGGCACCGATCTGGAGAGCATGATCCGGACCTCGGGCAAGCTGGCGCAGGACAATGCATTGGCCATCGTCCGAGACATCTGTGAGGCGCTCGATTACGCCCACGATCACGGAGTGATCCATCGCGACATCAAGCCCGCGAACATTCTCATCAGCAGAACGGGAGAAATCAAAGTGGCGGACTTTGGACTCGCCAAAGTAGAGGAAACCGCGGGATCGCTGTTGCTGACTCGCAGCAACATTGCCATGGGCACGCCCGACTATGCGGCCCCAGAAATCTTGAATCCCGGGACGGTCGCTGATCAACGGGCGGACATTTACGCCGTAGGAGTCATGCTTTACAGGATGCTCACTGGGGACATGCCGCGAGGCATGTTCAAGATGCCGTCGCAGAAAAGCCCGGAGCTGGACAAACGCTTTGATGACATCATTTGCAAAGCGATGGAAGAGAGTCGTGAAGAACGTTACCAGTCTGCGCACGAGATTTCACAAGCTCTCGACGAAATTAGAACGGAGACTCTCGAACCAACCGCCTTCGCGGCGACTCCCACGAGGAAGCAACGTCGGATAGTTTCCGCTGCTCTGATGTTGACCATGTTCGTCTTCGGGGGCCTCTACATTTACAGCGCTTTCGCCAAAGCTGACGGAGCCGCTGCGGACAGCCGATTGGCGGGCAACGTGAACCAACTGCTGATCAACTACGGAAATGTTGCATTCAGAGCCACAATCAGCAGCTGTGATGACGCGTTTGGGCCGAACTTTGGTGCTCGCAATGCTCTCGATGGCGAGGTGAGCGAGGGGAATCCGGCGTCAGGCACCTTCGATGATCGCTTCCATACCATATTCTATAGCTTCGGTGACGTAAATGAAGGGCCGTATTCCGAGACGAAGAACGAGCTACTGCTGGATTTTCATCCCGCCGTTAGCCTGAGGGAATTGGTAACCTATTTATCCAGTGACCTTGGCGAGGGAGACGAAGACTCCGACAGGACAGTGGCAACCGTCGAGTTCTGGGTCAATACTGGCAACGGCCCTCAACTGGCAGGCACAGTCGATACCACCGATACGGACGACATTGGTGGTTTTGACAGAATCTCGCTTGTCGGCAATTGGACAGATGTCACTCAAGTCGTATTCTGCTTCATGCCCGTCGAGGTGAATCCTCGGTTTGACGTGCGCGTTGGCGAAGTTCTCACTTTGCAAGCGTTCCCTTAGGTTTACCTAGCTCATCATCGCCATGAGATGATCAAGTTCCTCTTGGATCTCGGCAGGATCGGCCACAGTTTGCCTGACTTCGTCCTCGATGATGCGCCGATAGCGCTGGCGCATGCGGTGCACCTGCAGCCGCACTGCCTTTTCGTTCACCCCCATTCGGTTCGCGATGTCCCGGTAAGGAGTGTCGTTGTCTCCCATTGGCAGGAACTCGCTGAGATGGCGAAAGCCCTCCTCGTTGTCGCCCTCCAAGAAGGCCTCGCGCAGTTTCGCGGTGGCATCGGTCAGCACGCTTACCGCCCAGGCGCGGTCAAAGAGTTTGTCGGGGCTGTTTAGATCTCGAGGTTCGAGCGCGTAGCGTTGCTCCGCCACGGTTTCGTCGAACGAGACAATCTTCAGTCCTCCACCGCGCTTCAGCGCTTCATTGTGTCGCTTCTGATCGCTCAAATGGTGCTTGAGCACTCCCAGCAGATACGAGCGTAGCCGTCCACGTCCTTCGGATGCTGCGAGCAGAGCCTTTTCGCTAATCAGCCGATGAAAAAATCCCTGGGTCAAATCTTCGGCGTCGGGTGGCGCATGGCCGGAGTGTCGCAGGTAGGCGTAGATCGGATACCAGTAGCGCTGGCAGATGGTCTCCATAGCCTGGCGGACTTCGGTCTCGCTCCCCTGTTGGGCGACTTTCACAAGACTCCAGTGTGTCGAGGGAAACGACGATTCTTCAGAATTCATTTAGGGAGGAGAGACAAGGAACAAGCGGGTATGGGTAGAATGGGGATTCTCACCAATTATGACGAATTTTCGGCTGGAATCAAGAGGCTTACCTGTTCCTTCGGATACCCTGTGTTCCAGTTTGGCGAGACCTTTGTGCGCAGTTTTGCCCCCGTCGTTCATAGTTTGGGGTGAGTAGAAGAACTCAACAAAGATTCTTTGATTAAATTTGAAACATCCCAATCAAAACCGGGTCAGGAATGAGGGGCAACTGTCCTCTAGCGACTCAACGATCAGAACTAATCCAAAAATACGAACATGAAATCGAGACGATTAAAAAGCATCGCGCTGCGCACCCTTGCAGTCATCGCCACATCCGCCATTCTATACCAGCAGGAGTCCCATGCCGAAGTGGTTATCAATGCGGTCGAAATTGACGGCGATGTGGTGATTACTTCAGAGGAGGGTAGCCTGGATACTACAGCTTTTAATATAATTGACACGGGCTCTAACCCCACCATGGCAATTAATCCTGCAGATGGTTGGATATGGTTCGGACCAGGCAGACTGCATAATCTCCGTTATTCTGGTACCAGTTTTTCGGACCCTGGCAATTTTGGAACGGGAACCGGAATTGGTGCAACTTCCTCTACTGGTCTGCCTCTTGCAGTATTCCCAGCATCTTATGGAAACCTCTTTGTTCCTGAATTTTATCAAAGTGGTGACCTTCTCGCAAGCTCATCGATGACCTTCGAAGGAAAAACCTTCGCTGATCTGGGAATGACTCCTGGTTCCTATGTCTGGAGTTGGGAAACCGCTTCGAGTACCACCGATTCCATAACCTTGAATATCACGGCATCCGATCCCGATGCTGATGACGACGGCGTACCCGACGACGACGACAATTGCCCAGATGATCCCAATCCGCTCCAGGAAGACTTCGATCAAGATGGCGTGGGTGATGCCTGCGATCCAGATGATGACGACGACACCGTGCTCGACGTCGATGATAACTGTCCGATTGACGCCAACGCGGCTCAGGACGACAACGATGGCGATGGCCTTGGTGACGCCTGCGATGACGACGACGACAACGACGGCGTACTCGATGGTGCCGACAATTGTCAGTTTGACGCCAACCCGGGTCA
>JBNMNB010000385.1:0-4552 GCA_051270635.1 Verrucomicrobiales bacterium
GATAACATTGCCTTGAGAATCCGTGGTCATGGTATGCACGGTTGCGTCGAGTCCTGGGCCTACGGTAGTCCACGTGTTGGTCGCGGTATTGAAGCGGCGGATGAACCGCCAGTCGACATTATCCGTATTGAACAGGATGTCTGCACCTACATAGATGTAGTCGCCTGAGGAAGTGATCGACTGAACGCCGCCTCCTCGTGGACCAGCAGAATCATCTCCTGCATTGGCATCAAACAGTTGCGACCAAGTATCGGTTATCGGGTCAAATCGCGCAACTTTGCTGCCAGCCACGCCACCAATGGATGAAAAATCACCGCCGACAATGAGTGTGCCGTCAGGCATCTTGTGCAGCGAACGAACGAAATTTGTGTGGTTTCTGTCAATTCCCGGGACTTGTTCCCAAGTTTCAGTATCGAGATTGAAACGCGAAAGGTTCTTCAAATTTGGATCGCCATTGGTCGTCAAAAATCCACCGCCAATGTAGATTTTCCGTCCAATTCGAGTCATCGAATAGGGGTCACCAGAGGGACCTCCGTAGTCGAGGAAGAAGTGTTCATCCGTAAGATCCTGACCGGAAATCGGCAGAACCGTGGCTAAAAGTGTGCATGCAATAATTGGTCTCAACATAGTCATATGGTTTGATAGTGATTGTGGTTACCTACGATACCCACCTCCCTTCAAAAACCTTACACTAGCACAGTATTTTTTTTCGCAGCTGCTGGATGAGTGGAATTTTCTACCGTAACTGTCTATCTGTCAGCTCTTTGGGATTCCTTCGCCGATTCGTTTTTCAACGACCACCAATCAGAATTCAGCGATCCAACGATTTCATGGACAGAGCCCGCGCAACTCCAAATCCACGCGGAGTGATGGAGTATTGGAGTTTTCCCGGCCCAAAGGGCCAGCACTATGCCAGCCCAGGCCATCGGCCTGGGTAAAGTGCGTAAAAATGGGTAGCCCCAACGGGGCGACCCTATATTAGAATGTCACGCCATGCCACAATCACTCGCCAGAGTTACGATCCATATTGTATTCTCTACCAAGCAGCGCGCGCCGCCCGATAGCCAAAACTTCAATCGGACGGGACGAAGTGCACAAAGCAACGTCAAAGTGATGTCACACGCTGCTGGGAGCGCCACTTCTGTTCATGGTTAAGGGTTGCACGTTCACTAAAAGTTTCAAATCTCCCGCCTACCCGATTCGCTGTTGTGTTTCATGACGGTGAAGCCAATCGCCCTCGCAAAATCAGTGACCTGATCTTCCCCGATTCGGGCGTCAATGAGCATTGGGTTGTCGAATGCATCGTGCCACTCCAAAATCATTCGCCCTGGTTCGTAAGCGTGCGTGTGAATCGCCAATTCCGGGTGGGCAATCCGTTCCGAGATCAAGGCGAGTTCTTCGATTGTGGATTCAGCCAGAGGAATATGGAAGACCTCGCATCGAGGCCAAATTGTTCCTCGGGCTACCTGCTCGATTGGCTCGATCATGTTTCGATCAATCCAATCCTTCAGTTCCCCGTCGGGTGATCCGCCTTCGAAGTAGAGAAATGCCGGGCCAGAAATCAGGGTGGGCAGTGCTCGGAGAAACGTGGAGAGGTCAGTGTCGCCTTCCAATACCCAGTATCCTCGCTCGGTCTCAAGACGCAGCCCCTTCATCTCGTCCGGTGAAGCAGCTCCGAGAAGTCTGGCGATAGTCTTGAGCATCATTTCTTCAACGTCAAAGGCCTGCCGCCGCTCTGACAGTGAACCTAGACTTCAAAGTTAGTATTCTAGTGACGTGCATCTCCAGAAACTCAAACCACTGAGCGGTCGGACGGCGCCGTTCTCCATCTTGTTTATGCGTGTAGTGCTCGAAGAACAGCTTCAGGATCACGATCCACAACTCGAAGTAATGCTTTCGCTGGGCCCTCAGGTTCACGGCGACCTTGCTCCCAACCTTGCAACGTCCTCACACTTACTCCGATGATCGCAGCAAAGCGAGACTGCGAAAGCTCAAGGCGCTCGCGAATCGCTTTAACGTCTGGATCGGAATACTTGAATTCACGTGATGGCTTCCGCTTACCTTGCTTGATCTCTCCAGCCTGCCGGATGCTCTCACACAGTTGGTCGAAGTCTTGTTCGTTCATGAGTTCAAATGTTGTTCTACGAGGCTCCTCAGCTTCGTAGCCTGATCTTGGGAGATATTCTCTTGTTCATTCTTGGGATAGGCATAGAGCATAGGCAGGCGCTGGGAGCGCCATCTCAAAGCAGGATAGACTTTCAAAACACACCAAATCAACTCGAAACTCATGGAAGCAGTGGGGCAGACCCAGGACACGTCGGCGCAAACTGCTGAAACTAGGGATCGGTCGGGACGAAGTGCACAAAGCGAGTCGAAGTCGCATGCGAAGCAAGTAGCCTGTGCCGTGCGTCCAGCACTGCATAGCCCAAGGGCATTGGCGAATGAGTCACAACTCCATCGTGCAAACTGCGATGACCGACGCGTGGCTGGCAGAACAGGGGGTGCTAAGTCTAGAGAACCTATGGGTATCCGTCCGTTATCCAGCTGGGCCGAAGAAGCAAAGGAAAGGAGCCGAACCGGCACCCAATCTACGAAGCCCAAACAGATAACATGTGGCGAGTCGGAACCGCCTTAGTGCGGAGCCGTATGCTTGGTGGTGTGGGGGCGGGATCTCAAATCTCCCGCCTACCCGATTAGCCCTGCAAGGCCAAGGGGAAATCGGGAACTATCTCCGACTTCTCTATCGCGATCCCGCCTTTCCGAAATTCCATATTTCCTGTGGAATCGCAAAGCCATACTTCTTTAGCTCCAGCCTCGAAGTATAATCCGGTCTTTAGATCCAACTCGTCTTTCGAATTACTCGGTGAAATGATCTCCACGCAAATCTCTGGCGCATTCGGAAGTGGCGTCACAAGCCCGTGAAGCTCAAAAAACTCATTCGAACCCCAAGCCACATCTGCAACTTTTACTCCCTCGGCAGTCGAAATGGAACATTCCGTAATCGGTTTTCCAGTTGCGATCTTGTCCATCAAAATCCAACCGATTCGCGTTTGAAAATATCCATGTTCGTTTGATGCCGGACTCATAACAATCTGTCCAAAACGGTTTAACTCAACCTTATACGACAAGTCTCTCAACTGAGGATCTTCGCAAACTTCTTGCCAGTTCATAAGCAGAACGTAGACCGCTGCGCCATTTTGTCACGCCAAATTTTCGGGCTACGTTTGAGCCCTGCCACCCGCTACTGAGAGCGCCCCTTCGCTTCCGGCTTTGGTTTCTCTTTACCCTCAGACTTTGACTTCGGAGCGGTAGTGTGTTGGTCAGCGTCGTTCTGCTTTCATCTTTAGGCCTGAGGATAGGCTCTCGATCTCTGGATCCGTAATACGATTCACATACACTTCCAGACCCCAATCTGAATTCTCAATTGGTCTTGAATAGACTATCCTGGCTCCTTCCGGCAGCGCTTCCAAAGCATCCCATGATGGAGTTTGCTCCCACGTCTTGATTCCTTCGATCAATTTCGTTTGCGGTCGAACCATTACCCATACCCATCCGTCGCCCAAAGGATCTTCGCGAACGGACGACCGATTCCAACCATCCCACCGAATCCCGAAAAGTGGTTCTCCCGCTCTATGGTCATCCTTCTCTGTCGGAGCTCTAAACCCGTGCAAACCATGGGATCGATCCGACACGAGTTCTTCTAGATGAACCGTCAGGGACAAATAATCTTTGTGAATTTCTTTCTCGCGATCAACTGTAACAATCAGCTTCTTCTCTTGATTGACTTTGCGCCAGGCCTCAAACCATTCGGAGATCTTTTTGGCTTCATGTGGAATGTTGGTCCAGGAAGTCAAAGAACCATCATAAAGCTTGGTGAGAGCGGTCAGGGAATAGAAGCAATCACGTCCAGTGAGCGCCAAAGAAGGGTGGGCAACTCCTTCAATAAGGATAGGGAGCAGAGATTCCACATTCATGCGTCTCTTCTCGGCCAATACGCGAATCACCGATGCTGCTCGTTGGCTTAGCTCCCATCTCCTTCGAATCGCGTGGTCTGGCGGGAGGGCGTTCAGAAAAGGGGTCCAGTCATCCTCGGATTCAAATGCCCTCCATGAATCATCGGGATGCCTTCCCAGTTCGTCCTGAAGGGGAATCCACGTCGCCAGAACCGGGAGGAGTTGGGAGAGCTGTTGGTCAGTATAGTCGAGGTATTCTTGATCGCGGATCTGTTGAACTGCAAAATCACCATTCTCCCAGAGTTTTAGCGTCTGCGAATAGCCAGCAAACGCCATAGAGTTCGCAAGCGCTATAAGGATTGTGGCGATAATTTTCATTTCTTGGCAACGTCTTAGGTCACCGGCGCCTGACCAGCGGGCGAGCGCCGATTTCAGGTTTAGGTTAGTAGCGTCTTTCAGATTTTCAACTCACCCGCGGGTCAGGCGTTAGGATCGACGTCTTGTGTGTGCCCAGCATGGGCGAAAACCAAATGGGGTTCAAGTCCCCTGTTTATAGAATGAACATCCAAAAATGAAAAGAACTACCAGAAGCCAACTGC
>JBNMNB010000386.1:0-4518 GCA_051270635.1 Verrucomicrobiales bacterium
GGGAATCAAAACGGCCAGTGATCCTCGCCGGACATGGCGCGATGATTGCCCGTGCAGATCAGGAGCTGATGCAGCTAGCTGAAACGCTTCAGGCACCGGTTACGTCAACGCTTTTGGGCAAGGGAGTATTCCCCGAGACGCACAAACTTTCTCTGGGAATGCTGGGCATGCACGGAACCGCGTATGCTAATAAGGCAATGTGCGAGTGTGACCTGATCCTCAATGTTGGATCGCGCTTTGATGACCGAATCATCGGTCAAGCTGACAAGTTCGGAGCGAACGCTACCATCGTTCACATCGACATCGATCGATCGGAGATGAACAAGATGATTCGTCCAGATGTAGAAGTGATCGGTGACGCTCGAGCCGTGCTCACAGAGCTGAACAAGCACATCACGCCACTCGATTCAAAACCCTGGCTGGAACACCTCGATGGCTACAAGAAAAAGTATCCACTAAGCTATCGCAAGCAGGGCGGACTGCGCGCACAGCAAGTGATAGACGAAATTTACAAGCTTACCGAAGGCAAAGCGATCGTCACGACCGATGTGGGCCAGCACCAAATGTGGGCGGCACAATTTTATCGCAACGATTCATCATTCCACTGGCTCAGTTCTGGTGGCGCAGGCACCATGGGATTCGGCTTTCCGGCAGCGATCGGTGCCCAATTCGCAAAGCCGGATGCAACGGTTGTTGCCATCGTTGGTGACGGTGGATTCCAGATGACTCTGTGTGAAATCGCCACGGCTGTGGTTCACAAGTTGCCCGTCATCGTGCTTGTTCTGAACAACCACTACCTCGGCATGGTTCGGCAGTGGCAGGAATTGTTCTTCGATAATCGCGAGAGTGGTGTCGACTTGGTAGGCAATCCAGATTTCGCTAAGTTAGCGGAATCCTACGGAGCACTGGGATTAAATGTGAAGCGTCCTGCTGATGTGGAGAAAGTCCTGAAGCGTGCACTTGAGCACCGCGATGGACCTGTCATCGTCAATGCGGAGTGCATTAAGACAGAGAACGTCTTCCCAATGATCCCGGCTGGTGCAGCGCTCGAAGCCATGCTCATCGAGCCGCCGAAGCACAAGATGGCTAAGCCAGTGGGCTCAACCTGATCTCAGGAACTTGCCACCAAGCCACACCGTTAATAACCTATTGATTTTCACTTAATATGTCTCGCTCAATTGTCACTACCGATAGCAATTTGCCCCCTTCCCCAGACATTCTCGGCGGTCACACGTTGAGTATGTTCGTAAACAATGAGCCTGGTGTCCTCATGCGCATCTGCCAGGTATTTGCGCGGCGCGGATACAACATTGATTCGCTGGTTGTCTCGCAGGGTCGAGACCCGAATTTCTCTCGACTGACACTTGGTATCAGTGGAGATCCAGAAGGCCTGCACCAGATCATTCGGCAATGTGAAAAACTGATCGACGTCATTCACTGCTCGGAACATTCCAGCGCACATTCTGTTGTCAGGGAGTTGCTTCTCGTCAAAATTCTGGTTCAAGGACCATCGAGGACTGAGGCCCTACAGATTATCGAGCACTTCGGCGGCAAGACCGTCGATCTGACAGAGACATCAATGATCGCGATGATTCACGGGGCATCCGACAAGATTGACGCCGCGACACGCCTGCTGAGTCCATTCGAAATCATCGAAACCGTACGCACTGGTAAAGTGGTGATGGCGCGGGGCGAGCGCGACACTTGATCGCTGGCACAGGGCTGGCCAGGCAATAAGCACCCCCCCATTAGAAAGGGCTTAAAGTGAACACTGAGGCGTCCTTAATCTCTGATTGCCAGTCTGGAGTCCTTGTCAATCGTTCAAACTGGCTCCCCCATTCATTAAAGGTAATTCGGCAATGGCCGTAAGGTTGGAAATCGCGCTTGTTCCAGAAAGTCATTTTATCCTGTTCGCGGTCGGCAAATTCGAGTAACAGCCAGCCCGTCCGCGTGTCTTCTAGTTTCCCCTCGATTGCTACTGACCCTTTGGTCCAGCGTCCAGCGAGACCAGCGACTGGCCCAACCACAAATCCTGCTGCCTTTTTGGCTACATTGCCCTTGGCATTGGTTGGGTCGAGTTCGACCAGGCAAAGTTTCAGAGTAACGCTGTCAGGCGTTGGCCTGGGAACAACACGGTAGCGGGCTTCCGGGCTATCCTGAAAGGCATTGGTAAATGCGGTCCGCAAGTCAGTCGCAAGCACTTCCACCGGGCGCTCCGTTCCGAACATCGACATTTCCTTGCGCGCGAGCGCCTGCCGGATTGGGCGCAAATAGCGCGTCTCAACCGGGGCGATAAATATTTCCTGCCGTTGTGAGGATTGCATCAACTCCTGTCTCGGGGCCGATGTCCATACCATCTGAAATGGACCAGTTTTTTGCTGCTGCATGCTGGCTCCATTCTCAACGAACGGAGACAACTGAGTCGGCTTGGCATCGACCATTCGGTGTGCTGTCGAGCAAGAGCAAATCGCAACTGCCGCACACATGACCAAGCAGAAAGTGGCAATGCCTGGAACACGTCTTAAGAAATATCGCCCAAGACTCTCAGGAAATTGTAATTCAACCATTTCGACTACTAGACGCGTATAACCCCTCGTCAATGGATTCAAGACTTCGTCATCAACTTAACGGTTACTCGCGGCGGTATCTCCACAATCCTTCTTTAGCGTCGCTGGCTTCCTTTTCTCGTGCACGAAGCCACACTTGATGTCTTGCGCCGTTGATCCCGGTGCAGATGGCAGACGGAACAGCAGCTAGTTCACCATCAATTTCTGCCAGTCCCTTTTCTACCAATCGCCCGGAAAGCAGTGAATCCTTGTCGACTAAGACCCAAGCCCAAAGCGCACCTGACTCGTTCTTCTTCCCTGCCGTAAAAATTGAAAATGACTTTCCGCTTAACGCTTCCTCGGACAACTGAGCTGCTTGCCTGCCTCCCCGTGCGAGATCATTGGCGGAAACTCCAAAGTGATTTTTCATTTTTTCGTAGGGCTCGGTTCGCGTTTCCTTTGTGCTGCCAGGCGGACAGATTACCGCATATAATTGTATCACATGAATTTTTTCAAGGTGGCGAACAGCAAAGCGATTTCCCGTATTGCTCGCTCGTTTGAAAAAAGTGGCGTCGCGCCATTCGACGTAGCTGTCCGCGTGCTTCGTGATGCGCTTCACTGCGGATAGTGGTGTCAATGTGAGGCTGCGCAAATCGCACAGCATTCCATCGCGCACCTCCAGTTCCTGAGGTTCGAAGCGAATGTTGCGCGCCGAAACAGGGATTCGCAATCTGCCCACACGTTGACGGCGAAAATCGCGATTCAAACTGCCGAACGGTCCCATCCGCACGCGCGAAGTAAGACTCTCGGCGCCACAAAGAATACGGAACGCACCACCCATTTTCTCGGAAGTCCGGAACTCGATCGCCACTTCATAGTCGCCGGGAGGAGCGAAATGGCGATTCAACGACCATTGCACGTAGGCCCCGGGAGGCCGTAGTCCAGTCACGAATTCCCCTGATGAATGCACGACCGCCTGGCCGGACAGGGACATCGTCTCATGATTCGTGGCAGATAATCGGACCTCTGCAACATCACTTGATCGAATAGCATCGCTTCCCTGTTCTTCATTTCGTCGCACTACGGCCTTCTGAATGCGCTCGATCTCAGTCTTCGTTTTCGGACTCGATTTCAGCTGACGCAGATTTTCGAGATAATGTTGTTCCAAAGGAGCGATGAGAGAATCAACCTCGCGCACATGAGCCGCTTGAAGTGCGGCGAACTGTTCCGCCAGTTCACTTACGCTTGCCCTGGGTAGTTTACGCAATTCGAGTCCCTTCAAGTGCATCACGCCTAGTTCCTCGGCGGTTGCACACTCGATCACTACCGTTGAAGAAGTTCTGGTGAATTCCATTTGCCCGATGTTCACCGGGGAAAATTTGTCCCATCCGCCGGTCGACACCACGCGATGGGTGATGCGTTCAGTCTGCCCTCCTGACAGGCCTGACAGTCCGCCTTCCTGGCGAAAAATGAAGGAACCACCTGCTCGCTGCCGCATCCCTTCCACCGACTGGCCATCACTCACAGAATAATGCGCCAGTACGTCATACCTTCCTGGCTCCATCGTCAGAATATCCCACTGCGCGCTGTTGCCCTGATTCTTCCATCCGACAAGAATTCCCTGGCCACGATCCAATCGAATAGCTCCCGTTGTACTTGCCTGATCGGGTTTCAAGCCGATCCGCGCCTCAGGTGCAGCCTTGGCAGCGAAAGAACCGTGAATCACTTCGACACTAGTGACCGCTTCCCGCACGATCGCGGCTCGCTTGAAATTCCCTGCATCGAGAAACCGTTGCTCCAATGCCGTCAGTGCAAAGTAGAGGCGCGCACCAGCGTCATCCTTCCCCTGCTTCTTGCCATCGGGTTCTGCTGCGAATAATGCCGCCACAGCTTTTTCTGCTGTCCCTTGCGCTGAGGCCGCCCCTGCGCACATGCAGCATATCGCCAGGAAAAGGATGCATCGAATCATCGC
>JBNMNB010000387.1:0-4517 GCA_051270635.1 Verrucomicrobiales bacterium
GCTGGCGCGGCTTGGTGGATCTGCGAGGGGAAGGTCGACAGGGGTGAGCCACTAATCTTCACGGATTGACACTTATGAGGAGTGATCGATGGATGGCTGATAACTGATCAACAATACTCCGTCCCTAAGAATCCGTCCCAACACGCACGTGGGCGATTACAGCATGGGTGCGCAGATTGATCGCGAAGAAATGGCCGATAGCGACGTAGGGATTGTTCTTATAGAGCGGCCACAGCCCAATGTGATCAAGACGCACCGCGATCCAGGCTGACGCCTTCACAACTCCAGGGCTAGCAATCTCCCGATACGCCGCCGCCAGAACCATCGGCTACTGGGCAACCCCCTCGTCATTCGTCAACCTCACCAAGGACGCCACAGGCATTCATAAGAGATCCTCTTGCCCATCTTCCTAACAAAAGTGGACACCGAACGACCGCTGTGCCTTCTTGATCAGCTGAGCGGGTCAAGCAACGGAAACCCATGAACAAACACAAATGACGCCATCAGAAACCGAGCTCCAAGCCTGACCGACCGGCAAATTGGGCGATGCGAAGGTGCATGCCATTGTCAAAAACTGATAGTCATGCCACAATAAGCGCTTTGACGAGTTTCCGGAGGTGCCCTCAAGATGCACTTGTTGACGGAACTATGGGATTGCCCACAATGTCGTGTTTACGACACCTTCTTGGAGAAAAAGCAAGCTAAACGAACCCCCTCTAATCCCTAGCAGTTCAGCGAATCTAGCCCGATGGACGAGATGCAATTTCCTAGCAGTAATCCAAACGAGTGCGTGACTGTGTTTTCCGATGTCGGACAGTGGCATCTTCTAGAGACTTGGGAACTGGAGCGTTTGACCCGTTTTATCCACGGTAAAACGAGTTCACGACGTCGGGGCTCAATTCTGGTCACGTATTTTGATCAGGTGGAGTACTTCCGTCGCATTCATGGCCTGACATCTCGCACTTGCGGCGCTTGGCCTGATGTCCTCGGGTTCTTTCGCCAGTTCGGACAAAGTTTTCTCGTCGATCTGCACCCTGACGATAAGCCATTTATTCAAGGGTTGGCATCTTGGGGAAATCACGATTTTTGTTATCGCACGGTGCGAATGTCCTGCCCAATCGATGACCTGACAGTTGATCCGGCATATTCGGAGATTGCAAACGAGGTCAACGTTGTCTCGGTCGACCGACAAAATATCTCGGCGTTCAGCGAAATATATCTGAACTGTTTCAGAGCCTGTTCAACCCCTTTTATGGTGGCCCGTGACAATCTCAACGCCCTCCTTGGGATGGCTGGTTGGAGACCCTATCTGGTCCGCATTGCCGGAAAATACGCCGGATGTTATTCCTCTTTCTGCCGTGACGATGAGGTATTGCTGTCTTCCGCGGCCACGCTGCCCAGATACCGCAATCTAGGCCTGCAAAAACTGATGATCTCCCGCCGCCTCGATGATGCCAGGAAGGAAGGTGTGGTAAGAGCGATTGCCCAAACCGTTGCTGGCAGCGTCAGTGCTGACAACCTGAAAAAGACGGGATTCCGAGATGCCTGCGAACTGGTCACCTACCGCCTCCGAACATCCTAACGCCGAGGCTCGATCGATCCTCGCGAAAACCGCGCTGGGCCCGGTTCAGTTTCCTCATTCAGGTGATTTTCGCCGGCAGTTGGATTTTATCGCGGCAGAGTATGCTAACCGACCGGCGATCTGCGGGGAAGGTGAATCTCTTGACTACGGGGAATTGATCTCGGCCGTGCACTGTATCGCCGAGGCTTTCATTACCATCGGCGGCGCCTCTGGTGGAGTCGGCATCGGTATTCTTGGCAAAACTTCACCGAATAGTATCGTTGTTCAATTAGCGGCCCTTTACTCCGGTAATTACCACTATTTCCTGGATGCCTCACGTCGGGACACTGGACTCGCCGACAACATCGCCACGTCCGGGGTGAGCCTTCTCGTCAACTGCATGGATGAGCCTGAAAACGATGATCGATTTGGTGATCGTGGTCCGCCTCTCGTTTCCTACGCATCCCTCATCGAAACCTGCCATCCACCAAGCCCGCCGGTTCAATACCGAGCCAGACAGGCGGGCAGTTTGTTTTATACTTCCGGAACTTCCGGCCGACCAAAGGCTGTTCTATTCCCCCTGAAAAGCCTGATGCAAGACATCCAGCGTCAGACCCACACCATGCAGGTGAGTGCCGGGGATCGCATCGATATGCTTTTCTCTCTGGGTTTCAGCGCCAGTCTCGCCTGCATCTACACTGCCCTCCTCAATGGCGCATCGCTCTGGCTGAACGATTTGAAGCAATCGGGAATTCGGGGATTGTTCAATTGGCTCCAGTCTAACAAGATTACTATTAGCACGCTCGGACCAAGGACACTCCGGACAATGCTGGATACGGTAGACAAGAGCGATGTCTTGTCCGGCCTGCGCTTCCTCTGCTCGGGTGGGGACACTCTCTTGCGAAAGGATATTGTAAGCCTCCGCCGCCATGCTTCGCCGTTCTGCGTGATTCAGAATGCCTATGCCACCACAGAAACCCGCACCATTACGGAATTGTTGATCCATGGCCGATCACCGCTCCCCGATGAAAATGTCATGGTGGGTTGGCCGGTGGCGGGAAAGGAACTCCACCTATTGGATATCGAAGGAAAGATTGGGGAGATTGAAGTCACCAGTAGATTTATCGCTCCCGGATATTTTCGCTCTGAATCAAGAGAGGCTTTTTCGCCAGCCGGAACCGGCGGCTCGTTAGGTTACCGCACCGGGGATCTTGGCTTCCGGGACGAGCAAGGAGGGGTTCATCTCGTCGGCCGGAAAGACGATCTCATCAAAATCCGGGGCCACCGCCTTCACCCCTGCGAAATTGAAGCGGCCCTCGCGCAGCATCCTGCGGTGACAACCGCGGCAATCGTGGGCCACCCTCCAGATCAACTCACCGCCCTTTACCTTCCTGCCGGAGACGAGCCTGATATCGGCGTATTTCGCGATCACCTTCTGCAGCTACTACCGGATTACATGATCCCAAACCGTTTCCTGTCGGTTGAAAGCCTGCCCTACAACGAAAACGGAAAACTTGACCGACCGGCATTGATTGCATCCCTGGAGTTAGTCCAGTCGACACCGGGCAATTCTGCCGACACACTTTCCCCAGCCGAGAAAATCGTCGCTGAAATCTGGAGGGACCTGCTGGGAGTCCGAGAAGTCGAAGCATCAGACGGTTTCGTTCAACTCGGCGGCGACTCGATTACCGCCGTGCAACTGCAGCTACGCTTGGAAGCGGCCTTCGGGATCGCCGTGCCTCTGCAGGAGTTGCTCCGCCTATCGACCCTCAAATCTTTGACTGCCCAGCTTTCTGATGAATCAACCAATCGACGGCTCAACAGGTTTCCCGGCAACCAAGCCGGAATTCCATTCTTCTTCATCCCCGCAGGATCCGGCATCTCCATCCTTCCCGATATACTGGCTGCCCGCATCGGCGGGGCCCACCCATACTGCGATCAACTCCGGTATCCTGGATTTGCCTTCGACGAAGCAATCGCTTCGACGGTCGAGGATTTGGCGGCGGCACTGGTTGTCCAGGTCAACCGATTCACGCCCACCGGTCCGATTATCCTCTGCGGCCATTCGTTTGGCGGCGTTGTCGCCTTCGAGATGGCACAGCAACTGCGGGCGGCCGGCCGGTCCATCCATCGACTCGTATTGTGGGATAGCTACGCCCCCCCCAGCACGATGGTCCGGTTGTCTCCGGTCGCAACGCTGTCCGCTATCAGAAGCTACATGCGGCGACTTCCAAGGCACGCGCGCTGCAGCATCATGACGAATCGTATCATCAACAAGGTCCGCAATCTTGCGCGTAGCTGGCAATCCCGCCAAACGGTGGCCGATAACAGCGGACGCGACGGCGAATCTGATTACGGGAAATCGGTTGGTAGAGCTATCGCCCGGGCCGCCCTCGAATCTTTCCGTAAATATCAACCGAAGCCGTATGACGGCCACGCCCTGCTCTGCCAGGCATCATCCGAGCGGGATGACGAGTATAGTTTCTTGTACGTCACGGATCCGCAAAATGATTGGGGAAATCTTTTTGCCGGTCGGCTGCAGATCGAGTCGATACCCGGGGATCACATAAGCATCCTGAAGGAGCCCAATGCGACAACCCTCGCAGCAAAAACGCTGTCCTACCTTTCTGAAACGCCCGCTACGAATGACGGTACGCCCGAAAACAGCTATGATCCGGAAAAGGCTCGGCACTCAACGGAGACAAAATCGATCTGATGGAGGCAGCCTGCAATCCAGTTGCTAGGAATTAAGCTCTTCCACCGCTGCGCGAAACCTCTCTTGGTTTCAGCTTCATAACACCACCAGAACCAATCGGCCACTTCTTCGTGGTGTTCACGAAATTTCTTCTTAGCTCCATCCCGAATGCTGATGATGAGGTGTAAGATACAACTCATAAGGACGAGCCGTTTTCCAAACGCCATCTGCAATGCTAGAACAGTAGCCTGAAATCCGTCC
>JBNMNB010000388.1:0-4471 GCA_051270635.1 Verrucomicrobiales bacterium
ATACCGGTGCAAAGATCCTGGTAGCCGCGAATGACGTCCTGCAGGTCCTCAAGATCAAGCCTCGTCGACATAGCAGTTGAATCCGCCAAATCGCAAAACACCACGGTTAGCGGACGACGTTCAGCATCGTTGGCTGGGATCTGCGGAAGTGGCTCCACTTCCTTGAAGGCGTTGACTGGCTCTGGAAGCTGAGTCCGTGACGCAAACTCGTCAGTAATAGTCAGCGGTGCGTAAGCAGACACCGCCCGTGATACAGGGAATTGAGAATCGGACTCAACTTGCCAAACGAGGAACTCACCGCCTTGATCGTGAGCGACCTGCTTGACCTCTATGAGTTCGTGGCGAAGTCCCTCCAAGTGCTGATCATCTAAATCGAATTCAAGTCGCAATCGCCGATATGAAATCCGCCGCTCTGTCAGGAGCAGCCAGAGAACCTCTTTCAATGTTTCACGGAATAGCATTTTAGTTGATGAACTTCGGTCGAGTGTAGGAATCCAATTGTACGCACTTGGTGATCCTTCGGTCCATCGAAACAAGATACAGCACTTAACCGTCGGCGCTAAGCGACTGAATTACTATATGAATCTAACAGTAAGCAGAGTGATGCTAGAGTTCCGTTGCAGCCTTTGAGGTCAATCTATGTTGTCAATGTTTGATAAATTGCCGAACCAAACAGCTTGCAGATCGTCCGGCATCACCATGGAAGCCTTCAATGATTTCTGGCGTTTGTCCGCTGTTGGTTGAAGCAAACATAGCGGCGCGAAGGCAGGGCCGAGCACATATGTCTGCAAACCTCTGCATCGCGGCTATCGAGGGGGTTGAATTGGCGCAAACCGGCGACGACTGGTTTTGACCCGTTCTGGCTGTGAGCAGGTGCAGCATCAACGGTCATCGCAACTGCAGCAATGATCAAATCTCGGCCACTATCGACAAGCACTGGCGACTGGGTGCTCAACCAACGTTGCCGGTCCGCTTCAGCCCTAACTGCAAACCAAGATTACTCAATAAAGACACATCGCTATTTCCAATTCGCAGAAATCATTACCTTATAGTTGTCTGCGATCGATTGCGCATCTTTCTTGTCAAACTTAACTGATGGAAGCTTGACCATATTGATGGTGGAGCCACCTGTAAAAATCTTCATAATGTCGACGGTAAACTGAATACTCTCGTCACCGTTGAGGTCTATATCCTGTGGGGGACTAAACATCACGTCACGCCGGTTCTCATTGAAGCCGACATGGTAGACCAGTGGGCGCACTTGCCCATCAACACGAATACTGCCTTCGAGAAGGACGAATTTGTAGCCGACCTGCCAGTTCCACGCCATCTGGCTGTTGGGATCTAGGTCGCCAACAGCCTTGATAGACGTGTTTGCTTTCGCGTCGACACCGATCGAAAGCGCGATCTTTCTCACTTCGCTGAGCGGGACGTTTCTCAGCGTAATCGCATAGCTTTTGTTCGAACTATCGAACCGTGCGAGATGGTAGCTTTCTTCCTCGACATACTCACCTTCTTCGCCATAAAGCTTAACGTTGCTGATATAGAAGCGGAAATTACGAATTCTGAATTTCTCGGATCCCGCAGGATTGGTGTAGGCAAACTTGTTGAAGTCCAAGAGCGCGTCGCCAACTTTGGCAGTGAAAACCAGCTTTACGGTGTGGTTGGGGCGTGAGCCATAAACTGAAAATATCCCGACGCCTACACCAACAGCTGCCAATACTGCCAACCAGATAAACAACGATGTCCGCGACAGCATCAGTTCTCTCCCTTGAAAGGATCTGAGAATTTTGGGGCCGTAAGAAACTTCTGGTCGGTGAGTGTATGCAGAAACGCAATTAGGGTTTTCACCTCTTGGTCATTGAGACTCAACCCAAGATGACCACGGCTGCGACCTTTCGTATTGTTGGCCTCAGAAATCAACGGGCTCAACGTATCGCTCACCTGGATGCCGTTATTGTAGTGGTTCATCACGTCTTCCAGCGTTGCAAACCGCCCGTCATGCATGTAGGGCGCGGTCACCGCAATGTTGCGCAAAGTCGGAACCTTGAACAATCCACGGTGTGCTGGATTGCCAGTCACGGCCTTCAGGCCGTTGGGTAGTTCCGCGTCGGAATCGAGGCCGTTATTGGAAAATCCATCGAGTGCATCGCGGAATCCAGATGTGAGAAATTGGCTATGGCAATCAATGCAGTTGGCGCCACGTAGTGAGACTTTCACATCAGGGTGCGCCATGAACAGTTTGCGGCCATACTCTTCCAGCGGCGTGAGTTTTAGCTCACCACGCAGGTAACGATCATACTTTGAGTCGGATGAAATCAGCATTCGCATGAAGGTGGCCAGCGCCTTGGCAATATTCTCTTCGGAAATGCCGCCGTATGCCCGTGTGAACAATCGGCGGTATTGCCGGGATGCTTTGAGTTCCTTGATCAGTTCAGCGAGATCCTGATCCATTTCGTCAGGATTTTGGATCGGCTGCAGGGCTTGCCGTTCCAGCGACGTTGCGCGCCCGTCCCAGAAGAAGCGACGTTGCCCCCATAGTAAGTTTGTCAGACTCATGCTGCTGAAATTGAGCTCTTTTCCACGCAGCCCAACGCGCTTCGCCAGTCCGTCAGTGAATGCTAAGCTCTGCAGGTGGCAGGTGGAGCAGGAGATCTGGTTGCTGCCCGACAGGATCGGGTCATAAAATAGTCGGCGCCCCAGAGCAAAGGACTCTTCAGTGAGTGGATTGTCCTTTGGGATATTGAAGCGGCCAAAAACAAACGGTGCGGAAAAATCCACAATTGGTGTTGCGGAGGGCCAGACGGCCTCCCGCATATAGTAAATACCCGACAGCGTCCCGACTAGGATTAAGCACGCTATCGCCAAATTCCAGACACGATGGGTCATCTAGCTGGAGTCGCTAGTGGTGATGGACAAAGCCAGATCCGAAAAGACCCTCGACATTATCGACGCCCTTCTTGTAGCGCTTTTTGAAGTCCACGCTGGCAAGCCGCTCGCCCGTCTTGAGATCATGGACCGAGATGGTGTGCGCGTTTAAACTTGCTATGAAGTCAATGTCTGTCGGATCGTTATCCTTCGCGTTGCCGAGATTGAGTAGATTGTTCTGAATGGCAATCAGCTTGCGCCCCGACTTCGACGTGAAGAAGATCATGTGGTGTGCGCCATTGTCGGCTTTGATGTCTGGCCCCGACGAGACCAGTTCTGGCAACTTTGACAACTTGTAGCGCTTTACCACGCCCGGCAAAGCGTGACTGATGAACAGTTCAGTTTCGTTCCCATAGAACTCAAGAGGAACGGCTGTCTTGTTCTTCACACCGCTGTAGATCACTTCGGCCTTTCCGAAGGTTTTTGTTTTTTCATCGTAAGGAATTTTCCAGGTTTCGAAGCCGAACATCGTGTTAACGAGAATCGCCGGCTTGATGTTTGGATCGATGCTTGGACGAACGAACAGAACTTCCACCGGCGAAGAGGGGAATTTGAGCGGCTTCTCGTTCTCGGTCACGATGGTCTGGATAGGCTCAAGTATGTTGAGATCGATAATCGTAACCGAATTTCCCACGCCGGTTGCAAGGTCCGGATGAACCGTGGAGCTGACCACCATGCGGTCCTTGTAGGCAGAAATGCCATGCGGATACATGATGAAGGGCTTACCTTCGCCAACTTGGCTCTTGCGCGCTTCGATGATCTTGACGACTTCGTTGGTCTGCGGGTCAAACACTCCGATAGAGCCGCCGTCCTTTCCGCCACGGCCACCCATGAACGTAACAAACATGTACTGTTTGCCGTTGGCGGAGTGCCACATGATGTCTTCGCCGACAATCTGGCCTTTGGTGTCCAGGCACTTGATGCCTTTCACGACAGGGCTGCCGGAAGCATCGCGTGCCAAACTGATTTCGGCTAGACTGCAGGCCGGATCAAGTCCTGTGGAGTACAGTCGGCCGGTTGGGCTGTAGTACAGGTGGTGCAGGGGCAGACCCATCTTGGGCTGTTCGAACTCACTAATGATTTTGCCGAACTTCTTCGATTCCGGATCGAGCTCAATAATCGCCACACTGTGCGACGTGCCGAGCGTTGGCAGTCCGCGCAGCAGCACCATGGCATGACTCTCTTCGCGCACGTCTTGTGCATTCGCGACAATCGAAAGCTGGAAAGCGCTAATGAATGCAGCCACGAAAACAAACAGCACATGGTTTCTAAAGTTGATGGGGGTAATCATAAGTAATCTCCAAGGTAAACAAGGCAGATTATTTCGCGTGAGTGCTAATAGTATCGCTGCGAATGAAATTTCGTCGCCTATCATACATTCATGCAACATACGTTCGCCATTCGGGAGCGGACGTCCAGCAGTGTTACATTGAAAGGTGGGGCTGGCTAGATCTAACGGTTAGTAACCAGGACAACGCTACGTTTGTGCGTTGCAACAGCATGACTGGCGGCCACGACCGAATCTGGCCCTAAGCCGCCAGTC
>JBNMNB010000389.1:0-4458 GCA_051270635.1 Verrucomicrobiales bacterium
GAGCTACGAGAGTAAGGCCTCAAGATCGGTGAGATATGCAAGCCCATGGGGATTTTCCGAAGCACCGTTAAGCGCTTTTCGGTCGTCTAGCACTGCTGGATGCGATGCCGATACCTATTTAATATTTCGTATTCCGTTTACATGAAGATGTCCGAACTTTAGTAATCCTTGTGTTATGAGTTTCCGATTGTTGGCTATTTCTCTACCCGTGGGCATGCTTCTTGGTTTGGTCTGTTCTGGCTACCATTCGGGAATTAAAACAAGCGTTGGATCCCAAACTGTTGAGAGGAAGCAGCGGCTGCCGGTGCCGAAAGGGCAAGTGTCCAAGTTAAGTCAATTTGCCCATGTCACCTCAAAGCAAGCGGCAAAAGCGGCATTGGAGAAATTGGGAAGGACGGACTATCGGGGGAAAGACAGGGAGATAATCGATTTGGCTGTTTGGCTGGGAAACCATTCAGAGTTTCTGGAGTTGTCGGATCTAGGTCTTCTCGGTAGGCGTGATTCAAAGACAGCCTTGGGAGTATTGATGCCAATGATTCTCCACAATAATCCAGAGTTTATTCACTCTGTGCTGGCGGATGGAGATGACGAATACCACCAAGTCCTGGCATTAACCGCATTAGGGGGTCTTGCACGTCGCGATCCTACACAGGCCTGCGGAATCCTCAGCGGCCTGCCTGATACCGTTGCGGCACGCGCCCTGGAATCAATCTGTTCGGAGATGGATAAGGATCATCTGCCTGAGTTTGTGGAATGGTGGCGACATTCCGGTGTAGCAATGAATGATGAACTTCGAGCAAAGATTGGATTGCAGTATGCACATTACGCTCCGGATTTGGCCCTCAAATTCCTTCAGGAGGAAACGAAGAACGGTAGTGACATCCCTGCGATTCAGCAAAAGATTGTAGAGTCTCTCTGGGATTCAAGCCCACAAAAGGCGGTCGAATACGTTCGCTCGCTCGGAGACGAGCAATCGCTGGTTGCGAAACAGGAGCTCTTCTCGAAGCTTGCGGAAACATCGCCAGAACTGGCGCTGGAATTGGCAGCGGATGGGTTGTCACCTGGTAGTGCCGCCTCCGCACTGGCTGTGGGTTGGGCAAAAATTGATCCGGCAGGCGCTGCAGACTGGGCATTGGGCTACGATCCGTCCTCGGTGCCAGCGAGCCTATCTACGTGGATGTTGTCAGATGCGGAAGGCGCTGAACGCTGGATCCTTGCAAACGATCTTGGAACAGCACAAAGCAGTGCCTTGCGCGTGCTGGCGAATCATCTCTCGCACAAGGAGCCTCAATCAGCCTTGAACTATGCACTTCAGATCGAGAATCCGCAAATGCGTGAACGTACCCTACTAGACGTGGCTCGCACCTGGTACACCAATGATCCCGAACGTGCGTTAAGTGCGATCATGAGTGGAACCAGTTCTGACAATTCATTGAAACAGCGACTCGACCTTCTAACAAAATGAAACCATTGAGCAAATGCGATTGGAAAGACTATGCGTTGGCCGCATTCATTGGGGCTATCGGATTCGGGCTTACGTATACAATTGCGACGGAGGTAAAGAAGGGCGATGAGTCAGTTGACGTGCAAGGTGTGCCGAAGTTGCAGGATACTCGGAAGTTGCAAAACGAGCCCGCACAACTTTCAAACGAAGAGGGTCAGGTTGTCCTCAGCCGTAGGGAATTGATTCAGAGCGAGACCGATCTAGAAAGGCTGGGCGAGCTGGGCAGGGAATGGGCATCAGGCGATCCGAACGAGTTTTTCGAAGCGTTTGTAGAGATGAAACCGTCCAGTGCTAAATTGTTTCTCGGGCATGCTCTCTTCGAAACTTGGGTAAGTAGTGATCCACGGGCCGCATTGGCAGCGGCTTCGCAACTTGGTTCCCTTGATCGACTGCAATACATGCAGCGGATGCTTGTAGCCGTTTCGAACCTGAATAATCGCCAAACGTATTTGGACGTAATCGCCGCAATGCCCTTCGATACGGTCATAAATGGATCTGGCAGCGTTTCCGATTCCCCCTTGATCCCGCAGTGGGCACGTGATGATCCTAAGAGCTTTACCGCTGCAATGGAAGAGATGCCTCCCGGTATCCGGTCTAAATTGATTCTCCACTTTGCTACAACACTCGCTCATGCAGATTCCAGTGCAGCGCTTGCCTGGGCGAAGACATTGAGTCCTCTCGATAGGCACTTTGCCATGGATCCGATTGGGAAATCAGTGGTGCAATCCGGATCTATTGAGGCGGCAAAACAGTTTGTGCTGGAGAATACAAACGGCGATCTGCGTAGCGAACTGGTCACTGACCTTGCGAAGCGCATGGCGGGATCAAATCTGGAGGCGGCGGTTGATTGGATCGCTACAGTGGGTGGTGCCGCAGCGCAGGCTGCCTTGCCGCAGATCGTAGCGGAAGTGAAGCAGGAAGAAGTGGTATCGACGCTTGAACTGATGCAGGGGCTGGAGAATGCAAGTTTGCGTTCCGCAGTATCTAAGACATTGGTCGAGCTCTGGATGCGCAACTCCCCTACGGAGGCACTGAGGTGGGTCTCGAAGAACCCTGACAGTGGAGTTGATTCGCAATTGGCAAAGAGCTTCGGTGGACAGTGGTCGTCGTCAGCTGAGGAGGCGGTCGCTGCATTTGCGAGAATTGGAGATGAAGGGCTGCGCCAAGCGTTCTGGGAAGGCTATGGCCAACGTGCGGTCGGAGAAGCGATGATCGACGACAACGAAGATTTCTCGTTTCCTGAGCAGATTCAAAGCTTGCCCGAGGCCGAGCGGGAGTTCGCTCAGAACGCTGCTGCTGAAATATGGGCTCAACAGCATCCTGTCGGCGCATCAGAAGCAATCCTGCAGGAGTCAGCGGAATCTCAGGCGCGCTATGGGCCGCAGGTCTTCTGGCCACTCTACAATTCTTCTCCGGAGGAAGCGGTTCAATGGTACGACAAACTTTCGCCAGAAGGTCGAATCTCAGTAAAGACCAGTATCGCTTTTTGGCCGATTGAAGACGTTGAAATTGATAGCTTGGAGTCTCGTCTCCGGTAGTGGCCCCGATGTTCTGATTCGCCAATTCGTTCATTCGTTCGGAACGCAACAACTCTCGAAATTCAACGAGATCAATCAATAAGCCACTTTAAAAGTCGGACTCTCCTCTGTGGCTGTGGCGCATCTTTCGGCAATCGTAAAGTCGCGTCGTGGAAATACTGTTGTGCCCAAGCCACTCCTGCACCTTCGTAATATCAGCCTCATGCTCGAGCGCGTTGGTCGAAGCTGTCGCCCTGAGCCCATGCGGACACACGCAGCGCGGATCAATCCCAATGTCTCTGGCGTAGCGCTTCACAATATCCATATAGAGCGCATTCGTGCTGAGCGGCTTCTCAAGCTCACTCAGCATCGGGTTTTTCACAGGTCGGAACGGAGTGCCCTCGGCGCATTTAGACAACCGCGATTTTTGGTGGTGATGGCGTAGCCTTTTCTTTTGGTGCCACTTTTGCCTGACTGGTTTTCGACTCGACTATCTTGGTCGCCTCTGGCTTAGTCAGCGATCGCCATTGCAGCTGCGAACATGTCTGGTGGTTGGTCAGGCAGTACTGCACCCAGCTGAAAAGATGATCAAAATCGCGATTGTCGTGTCGAACTGACTCGAGGCGTTCCCAGGAAAGCGATCGGCTTGCCGCTGGCATGGTGATCACGCGCGGGGTGATTTTCTCCAGCAACGCTTCCTTTTCTCTGGGATGCATGTTCTGAATCTGCGGTGCAGAAGGCAGGTCGTCCAAGCTTTCGGTATCGAGTCCAAGGGTGAGGATGCCAATGCCATATTCGGTGCCCAGCTGGCGCAGGTGATCGACCAGTTGCTCGTCAGGAATGGCGGCAGCGATTACCAACTGTCCGCGATGCGCCCATCGAGAGATACTCAATGCTTGAAAGAAGTCTTCGCGAAAGCTGTCATGGGACACGGACAGTTTCAGTTTGGTGCTGACCATGGCGAAGGGTTCGATGCCCATGCTGCGCTTGAACGTTACCAGCTCCGGCGTGATCTGCGGGCCATTTTCGTCGACTGCCTGCACATGCCAGTCGACGACGACAGCATCCGGGCACTTCCAGAAATTCTCGTAGGGGGCGTCGACGCTGAAGGAGGTGTCGAAGACAAAGGGGAAACGCCCATTGCTTTCTTCGAAGTGCTGGAAGATGGCACAAAATTGATCGGCTCTGGAGATGGCCGCGTCGGCGTAGTTTCCTGCAGAGTCGAACAGTGATCCGCTGTAGCGTGCCTGCAGGGGAGACACGGTGTGGCGCGCACTGTTGATGTTGGCAAACCCTTGATGGCGCAGGTAGTAGCCCTGGCCTTGATCCACTTTTGCGATCGGCGATGAAGGATCGCAGCACATGATCGAAAAGTGATAACGCAGGGTCGCGTCACTGTAAGTCTGCTTCAGTCGATACTTTACCAACTGAATAAGG
>JBNMNB010000390.1:0-4431 GCA_051270635.1 Verrucomicrobiales bacterium
GGTGCAGGTGTTCGTTCGTGGACCATGCACCCGAGGCGGCTACAATGTTTCCATCGCGCTGTGCCTGTCCCCATGCCTCAGTGAAGTCCTCGTCCAACTGCACGATTTGAAAGCCCTTTTGGATTAGCAGTGCGTCAATCGCGATGTCAATTACCGGGTCCGTTTTCGGAACGTTGAGGCGGCCAATCCGGATCGTCTTCGCATCGGGTCTGGCCAGCTTCGCCTCGTCGTAGAGATCCTCGAAGCCTTCTTGCAGGAGTGCCATCCCCTTGACGAGTCGACTTACGTCCTTTGCTATCGGTCCGACGGTATCGAGATGATCCGGCGACACAGGGTAGACGCCATCGATGGGGACGAGTCCAAAAGTCGTTTTGAGACCAGCGACTCCGCAACAGGCAGCGGGAACACGGATCGATCCGGCCGTATCGGTTCCGAGCGCCACATCTGCCAGTCCAAGAGCCACCGCAACTGCTGAGCCGCTCGAGGATCCTCCCGGAACACGGTCTGGCATAATGGGATTCACGGGCGTCCCAAAGTAGTCATTGGAACCCGTAACCCCAACCGCAAACTCGCTGAGATTTGTCTTTCCAACAATCGTCACCCCGGGCTTCCGGGCGAACTGAAGGCACTTCGCGTCCTTCACTGCCGGAGCTCTCGTCTCAAGAAGGTAGTGCGATCCCGCTGTGGTGATCTGGCCCTTAACATCAATCAGATCCTTGACGGCGAGGCGCAGGTTCTTGCCGTCGATAGGCGGGGCCGAGTAGGTAATGAACGCATGGGGTAGCGGAGTCTTTGGCTTCGAATAGAGGAGTCCGCCAGCTATGAGACTGATACTGGCGAGTGAAATGGTAAGCTTAGCGAGTTTGTGATTATTCATGCGACGCCTTCGAGTATCGTGCCTCGAAGCGCCCGAGTCGAATTGATTGATTTGAAATCGCCCATCCAACCCGCATATCTTGTTTTTGCACTTCATCGTAGGCTTTCGACTTTGCCGGACAACCATGCCGTGAGACTATCCGGCGATGATTAAATGGATAAAACGTCTACCGGGCTATTCACGCACGGCGCTGAAACGCATCTTAAAGCTGGTCGCGATGGTGCTTTTTGGTGGCCTGACGACGGGGATAACCTTACTGGTGGTCACTCTCAACGGTCGGCCTGATCTCGATATCTGGCACGAAGCCGATCTCGACGAGGAGTTTACCAGATCTAGCGAGGTGGAGAGCTTCGATGACTATGTGGCGATGGAGGAGCGGCTTTTCGCCCAACTCAAACAGGAGGTCTACGACAAGATCGAGGAGAAGGATAAGCGCCTCCTGAACCGGTTCAATGCTGGGAGCATGAGCGATGCCAGCGGCTGGCCACAGAATTGGAACCGCACGTGGAGGGTCGAGCCGGAGAACCCGACTGCGGGCGTCCTGCTGCTCCACGGGATGTCGGATTCCCCATACAGCATGCGTTCGCTCGGGCAGCAGATGGATGACGGGAAAACGGCAATCATCGCCCTGCGGATCCCTGGGCATGGCACTGCACCTTGCGGGCTGCTCGACGTCAGGTGGGAGGACATGGCGGCTGCGGTGAAACTGGCCATGCAGCACTTGAAGGAGAAAGTCGGTGAGGGGCCGATCTCGATGATCGGCTACTCCAACGGTGGCGCACTCGCGGTCGAATACTCGCTCTCTGCGATCGAGGATAGCTCGATGCCCCGCGCCCACAAACTGGTGCTGCTCTCCCCATCGATCGGGGTTAGCAAAATGGCGGCGTTCGCCATCTGGCAGAGCCGCTTGGGCCGTGTGCTCGGGCTAAAGAAGTTGGCCTGGAATGCCATTCTCCCGGAGTACGAAGCCTACAAGTATGGATCGTTCTCCCTGAATGCGGCGCGCCAGGCCTACCGTCTGACCAAGTCGATCAAAAAACGGCTACGCAGAGCGAAATCGAGCGAAAGCCTCGCCGCATTCCCCCCGGTGCTTGCATTCCAATCGGTGGTCGACGCGACCGTGACCGCCCCGGCGCTGGTCGAGGTGCTGTTCGATTCGCTGCCGGAGAACGGGCACGAGCTCGTGCTTTACGATGTCAATCGGCTGACCGGGCTCGAGCCGATCTTTCAGCCGAACCCGACACCGGGGCTCGACGAGATCGAGGCGCACCTCGGGCACTCCTTCCGCGTCACCATCCTTGCGAACAAAGACGGGCAGAGCCGCGAGATCGTGGCGCGCACGCGGGCTCCGGGGAGCGAGACGCTTGAGGAATTGACCACAGATCTGGCCTGGCCGCGCGGGATCTATTCGCTCTCCCACGTGGCGTTGCCATTCGCAGAAACGGACGCGATCTACGGCGGTGAGACCGCCGAGAAATCCCCCGGTCTCCAGATCGGCAATACCATCATCAGGGGCGAGCGAGGCGTGCTGCAGATCCCCGCTGCGACGATGTTGAGGTTGCGCTGGAATCCCTTCTACAACTTTCAGGCAGAACGGATCTTGGCGTTCCTTGGCGACGGTAGCTAGGGCTACTTAGGGATTTTCCACCGCTCGCAGATCTGGATTGCTTAGATGTCTGTGACAACCCTCTCACTGCCATTGTTGGCACTGGAAGTCCCAGCGACTGGGACAAAGTTGGACGGGTTCAGATCGGGACTGGCAAGGAGCGTGTAGCTGCGATCGGCGAAGACCGGATTGAGAACGACATCGCGCTTGGTCGGATCTGTGAGGTTCCGTCGGAGGCAGGAAGAGAACACCGATCCGCTATCGGTCAGATCGACATGGGCAAGGAACTCGTAGAGGTTGTTCTGCTCATCGCCGTCGGGGTCAGCGGAGGGAGCGGCGTCTGGGTTGGCGAGACCGAAGAAGCTGACCTGCCAGTCGTCGTCGATTTCATCACCCCCCTTTCTCCCCATCTCCGATCCCTTCAACGGCGCCCTCAAGCGCCCCACGCAAAAGCAAATTCCTAGCAATCCAAAGGCGAAAGGAATCGGGGATCTCGAAGCATCCCTAACGGGCTGATCCTCAGCGGATCCCGCTGCAATCGAATTTCCGGACACTGCGGCATAGAGAGCCTTCCGGCGCCCCTCCAGAGCCCGCTCACGCGTCTCGGCGAGCCCAGGCATACCCGGAAGTTGGCCAAGATCAACTTCCGCCGCCCACCCGAACGGCCACCGGCAAACCCCGTCCGGGATCAGAACATCGAAATCGATGGAGCCAAGCCCGACAGGCTGCTAGGATCGATTTTTTGTTGGCTCGATTCGGACAGCGGACGTATAACCAGTTAGATCATGAAAAACCGTCTCATCTCTTGCATTCTTTCCTTGTTAGTCGCGGCACACGCAAGTGCCGCAGATCGCCAGCGGGATCCCAACACCTTCACGTGGAATCCTGAACTATCCAGAGAGGGGCCGGTATTGGTCGCGGTAAGCCTGAAGAGCCAGACCGCCGCAGTCTACCGCAATGGTATCGAGATTGGTAGTTGCAAGGTCAGCACAGGAAAACCGGGCCACGAAACTCCGACCGGCGTGTTCCACATTCTAAACAAGGACGCCGACCACCATTCATCGACATACAACAATGCCAGCATGCCATTTTCCGAGCGGCTTACCTGGGGCGGGGTCGCGCTCCATGCTGGATCACTCCCGGGCTACCCATCCTCCCACGGTTGCATCCACTTGCCATATGAGTTCTCGAGGCGGCTATTCGGCATCACTCACAAAGGGACGACCGTCGTGATCAGCGATGAGTCTCCCGATGTGCATGTCAGCCACGACCATCATGTGGGCGTCACAGGTGGTGATTCGACGAAGTTCGTTTGGAATCCCCATGCCTCCCCAGACGGCCCCATCTCGCTGCTCTACAGCGCAGCGGACGACCGAGTCTTCGTAATCCGAAACGGGATCACCATCGGCGAGTGCAAAACCCAGAACAAATTGTTCTCTGCAAGGCCCAAGGGCACCTCCGCCTTCGTGTTTACGGGTTGGCACGCCAAGGGGTCCAAGCCGACCGCCGATCCCCACTGGCTCCAAGTTGGCGGGAAAGAGGAATCCCATGCGGCCAAAATCAGCGATTCGTTCAAGGTCGATCCCCATTTCCAGCACCTCATGGAAGCACTGATCACCCCTGGCACGACGCTGGTTGTCACCAGCGAATCGGCGACGGAAAAGACGCGCAGCCATCCTGGGTTTCAGATCCTCCAAGGTGGAAGGGTCGAAGCCGCGGAGAAGCAAGATCAGGCACCTGCACCGGCCAAGGACTAGCGAAACTCACCCCCCAACCAAAAGCTAAGCAATTCAAAAAGAAGAAGGAATAGGGGTCAGGACGGAATGGCACGTAGATAAGGGGCACCCTCGCCGAAAAACGCATGGCACCGCAGAAGCTTTCAAAAAGGCACCAGAGACTGCTGGAGGCGGAATGTAGAACGAACGCCTCGTTCGTTCTGGGAAATCAC
>JBNMNB010000391.1:0-4317 GCA_051270635.1 Verrucomicrobiales bacterium
CATCGAGGGATTCACTGGCTACTTCCTACTGGATGGCGATTTGAGCAGCATTGGTTTGGGAGAGAGAAGTCACTGGACATCGATGAGTGGAGCAACCCTGAAGGATGACAACGGAACAATCGTGTTAAGAAAAGGGCGCAGCCTGTATCTGAAAATGATCACTCCGATCCCAGACTGGACTATCCCAATGCCCTGATCGAAACTTCCTTGTCCTTGATCCGCCAGTCATCGTAGTTCCAGAAGTTTAGCCAGGGCAGGCCAGGGCAGCAGTCAAAAAAAGCCCACGAACTCTTCACCTGGCGAGCGTCAGGTGAAGAGTTAAGAAGTAAGGAAATAAAGAATTATGCGCCTGTCTTTCCCACTTTTTTGAGGAGTTTCGAAATCACTTCTTCGACCTTGGGCTTTCCGTAGGAATGGCCGTCGATTTTGGTGACCAGCTTCCCTTGTTTGTCTCTGGCGATGATGCCGTGGGATTTAAGTTTGGCACTTTCGATTTCTTTGACGCTGTTTCCGTCTCCGACTTTGACTGTCTTCATTTCAATTTCTGCACTGTGCTTCTCTTTTAGATCATTCACGATGACCGTAATTTTTGAGCAAAGTACTCATCCATCAAAATAGTAGTAGGTAAGGGTGGGTTTTTTCGAGATGACCTCGTCCTTCTTCTTGTCCACTTCATCGGCAATGGAAGAAACTGCCAGGAGAAAGGGCGTAAGCAATAAAGCAGCAATGAGATGTAGAGTTTTCACACATCGATCGTATCGAAAATCCGCTACACTTGCAAATCATCCTTCTGCAAAACTGCAAAGATGATTTTTTCCAGTTTTACCCCAGCTGCTGCGCATGAGCCAGTGCCCGCAACATCGCCATCGCTTTGTTCACCGTTTCGGTGTACTCATAATCGGGTTGCGAGTCTGCGACGACTCCCGCACCGGCCTGAATGTAGGCATTGCCGTTCTTCAGGACGCAGGTGCGCAGAGCGATGCATGAGTCGTGATTGCCATCGAATCCAAAGTAGCCGACGGCACCCGCATAGGCACAGCGTTTGCTTTTCTCCAGCGAGTTGATGATCTGCATGGCGCGCACTTTTGGCGATCCTGACACTGTTCCAGCAGGAAAAGTAGCCCGCATCACGTCGTAGGCGGTGCAGCCTTCTTTCAGCTTGCCAGTGACATTGGAGACAATGTGCATGACGTGTGAGTAGCGCTCAACGATCATGAAATCATTCACTTCCACCGACGCATACTCAGCGATGCGACCGACATCGTTGCGCGCAAGGTCGACCAGCATGATGTGCTCAGCGCGTTCCTTGGGATCAGCCAGCAGCTCATCAGCCAGCGCGTCGTCTTCCTCTTCTGTCTTCCCTCTCCAGCGAGTGCCGGCAATCGGGCGAATGTCGATCTTGCCATTGATCGAACGCACATGCACTTCTGGCGATGATCCGACCAGGGCAAACCCGTCCGGGAACTGCAGGCAGAACATGTAGGGCGATGGATTGACGTGCCGCAGTGCGCGATACAGATCGATCGGTTGCGCCTTGAATTCGACCTCAAATCGCTGTGACGGCACCACTTGAAAAATATCGCCGGCGTGGATGTACTCTTTCGCCGCCTCCACCATCGCCATGTATTCTTCGCGCGAGGTGTTACTGTCAGGCGGCTCCGGATTGTCTCCGGGCGGCGCCAGAGTCATCGGTTCAAAGTGCAGCGGCTGGCGCAGCTGAGCGATCACAGTGTCGATCTTTTCCCGCGCCGCATCATAGGCGGATGTAGATGTCGCGTGATCTTCTGAAAACACGTTGGCGACGACAATAATGCTGCGATAGCGGTGGTCGAAGATGACGACCGTATCGGAAACAATGAACAACATGTCCGGCACGCCGAGCTGATCCGGTGGTGGCGCGGGCACGCTGGGTTCAAAGTACCGCACCGCGTCATAAGCCAGGTAGCCCACTGCCCCGCCATGGAACACGGGCAGACTCTCGACGTTTCCAGCCGGCTTGTAGCGGCCCATGAGCTGCTCCAATTCTGCGAGCGGCTCGGTCTCGGATTCGTAAGCACGCGTTTCACCCTTCTCCGTGACGCGCACCGTTTTGCCCCTCGCTTCGAAAATGATGCGCGGGTCGCTGCCGAGAAACGAATAGCGGCCGGCCTCCATGGTATGCTCGGCAGATTCCAGCAGGAACGAGTGCGAGCCATTGTCGATTTTCCGGTAGGCTGACAACGGCGTTTCAAAATCGGCAGTCAGCTTCGTGTAAACCGAAACGAGGTTGCCCTTCCGGCACAGCTGCTGGAATTCTTCAAAACCGGGTGTTAGGGGCGTTTCTTTACTCATTTCTCGTCAGCCAATGCACTAATTGGCCCGGAACATCGACTCCTGACGCCAATTTGCAACCGCAGCGCACGTCTCAGATTTTTTTGCTGGTGCTTACGCCTTAGCTTTGCGCATAGTCCACAGAAGCTCTCCTTTTTCCAGCGCGATGCGCCGCATCTATTCTACCACTTACGAGGCCCCTAGCCGCAGCAAGCAGCCATCCGTCAGGCACCCGAATGCGGGTCAGATTCGGGTGGGCGCTTTTTTCGCGTGGATCCGATGGTTCACTTTGATCGCCGCGATCGTTGTCGCCCCAATTGCGATTCTCGTTAAGGAAGAATGGCTTCCGCATGCGCTGGGGCTGATCATCGCCTTTGTCGTAGCCACCATTCTATTCTTCATGTTCGCCGGTGGCCTGCGCTGCCGGGTGTGTTCGAATCCGGTGCTGCTGTCGTCACGCGCCAATAAATCACCTCACGCAAAGCTCTTTCTGGGACTGAACCATGGGTTGCAAGTGGCCAAGGATGCCCTGTTCACCAAGCATTTCACCTGTATGTACTGCGGCGGAAAAGTGCGGCTTTCCAAGCGACCGCGCAGCGAAAAGTGAAATAGCTTCCCTATTTACGCAAAATCTGTCAGCAGTCAGTGGATGAATCCCCGAAGACTGCGCCATTTCCTGCTGATTCCAGCCGCAGCCATTGCTATGGTTTGCCTCAATAGTTGCTGTTGCCCTTGTAATTCTGAGGCGCGGCTCATGGAAGATTTTTGGGTAAGTTCGGAAAGGCAGGTGGAATGGTTGCAGCATCAACGAGTGATGTCCCCTTCCAATGCGCTTGCTGAGGACGCGATAGATTTTCTCCACGGCAGCGAAAAATAAGGATCGATCCCCTATGCAACCGCAGCGAAATGTCCTGGGTGGACTACTAGTCCCCTGCAGCATGGATCCGCTCACCGGATTCTACCGTGACGGCCATTGCAGCGTCGGCCCCGACGATCATGGATGCCACGCCATTTGTTGCCACCTTACTGCGGAGTTCCTCAAGTTCAGCAAAGAAGCTGGCAACGATCTCAGCACCCCGCGGCCGGAATACGGCTTCTTTGGCCTCAATCCCGGAGACCGCTGGTGCGTGTGCGCCGGTCGCTGGAAAGAAGCGCTGGATGCCGGTGCTGCCTGCCCGATTTTCCTTGAAGCCACCTGCGAAGAAGCACTTCGCTACGTTACGCGCAGCATCCTTGAGGAATACGCCTACAACGATCCCGGAGAAATAGGTGACCTCAATTTGGATCTGGACGACGAGGACCAATAGGCCTGTTTTATTCCGTTAGGCCTGAGTCGAATCAGCTGCGGCGATTTGCTGGAACCCGTGGAATATTGTTGGAAGCAGAATGGGATCAGGGTAGAACGTCTTTTTGAACCATAGTTCTAAGATATGAAATCCCTATTATCTCTCATTAGTATTCTAACGGCCTTGGCTTTCATTGCGGGATGCGGTGGCGGTGGCTCCGTAGACGGTGACTCTGACAAGTCGTATCGTATTGCCGTTGTCCCGAAAGGCACGAATCACATGTTCTGGAAAACGATTCACGCCGGCGCGATCAAGGCGGCGCAGGAGGAATCTGTTGAGATCATCTGGAAGGGGCCGCTGGTAGAAAGCGATCGCGAGGGACAAATCAAGGTGGTGGAAAACTTCATCACTCAGCAGGTGGATGCGCTGGCGCTGGCACCGTTGGATGACCAGGCGATGATTCGGCCAGTGAAGGAAGCGCATCAGGAAGGAATCAAGGTCGTTATCTGGGACTCAGGACTCGATCCAAGCGCCGATGAATATCTCGACAGTTTTGTGGCGACTGACAATTTTGCTGCGGGTGAGAAATGCGGTAAGCAACTGGCAGGGCTGCTGGGAGGCAAGGGCAACGTGTTGTTGCTGCGTCATCTCGTCGGATCTGCCAGCACGCGCAAGCGCGAGGAAGGGTTCTTGAAAGGTCTGAATGACAACGGCCCTGACA
>JBNMNB010000392.1:0-4277 GCA_051270635.1 Verrucomicrobiales bacterium
AAATGCTGCACTCTGCGCGAATTCTTGAATCGTGGATTCCTTCGCCAGGGCGGCGAACATCGGCTCAGGGATAATGCCTGTATCCTTGATGTCGACCATTTTGGCTTTCAGCCTTGCTGCCATGGCTGCCATGCGTTCTGCATGCGCAGGATCATCGGCGAGATTATTGACTTCCCATGGGTCGGCCTGGGTATCGAAGAAGTAGTCCACTGGCTGTGGCGTTTCCCAGAGTGCTTTGTGGTAACCAGTGAGCTTTCCGCCTTCCCAGGCATTCTTCATCGCCTGCCAGCCCGGCATCGAAAACTGATAGTAGGAGTAAGGTGCGGCAGGCAGGTAAGGCGTAAACCGGCGCATGTATTTCCAGCGGCCATCGGTGATGCCACGCCGCATGCCATACAATTCATCGAAACGATCGGCGTGTAAAAATACCATGTCATTTTCGGGAGGCGCGACCCTCTTGTTTCCAAGAAAGGCCCGGCCCTGCATGTGCTTTGGTTTATCGAGCCCAACCAGTGACAACAGCGTCGGCGCGAGATCGATGAAGGCGACAGGCTCGGTAACCTTTTCACCTGTTTCAAATGGAGTGAACGAGCTCCACTTTTCTGGGACGTGGACGATCATTGGAATGCGAACGCCAGTGTCTTCAAGGTAGCGCTTGCCGCGCGGTGTCGGGCCACCGTGATCGCCGTAGTAAAAAATGATAGTATTTTCCGCCAGTCCAGCCGACTTCAAGTCATCGAGGATTTCGCCCACTTGAGTGTCGAGCGCCGTGATGACATCGTGGTAGATGGCGAAGTCGCTGCGGATCTCCGGCAAATCTGGAAGATATGGCGGCATCGAAAGCTTTGCCGGATCAAGCCGAGGCGTCTCTGGGATGATTCCCTTTGCCCTGTTCGCCTTCACTTTTTGAGGAAATAGCGAGCTTTCGTGAGAAACCGTCAGATTGAAAATAGCAAAGAATGGCTGCCCGTCCTTACGCTTGTTGTAGTGCGCCTTGGGGGAACACTCGTCCCATACTGCTTTGTCGTTTCCCTTGAAGTTGTAGTCAGTCTTGCTCGCGTTCGAACAGTAGTAGCCCAACTCTTTCATGTAAGATGTGTGCGGGCGAAAGTTTGCAGGAATCTTGTGCCGACTGCGCATGTGCTGGGTTCCCTGGCTGGGGGCATACACGCCAGTTAAGATAGACGAGCGAGCCACGGCGCACACCGGCGCATTGGAAAAAGCGGCGGTGAATTGATGGCCATTGGCAGCCAGCGCATCAATGCGTGGCGTCCGCGCGTCATTGTTGCCGTAGCATCCCATCCACTGGGACGCATTATCCTCAGACGTGATCCACAAAATGTTCGGTCGATCCTGGGCGAAGAGCGCGACTGCGGACGCGAGCAGAGAAAGGCTGGTGACGAGAGGGATGATGAGAAATTTTTTCATTGGAACAAGTTCGATACGGGTGCCGAGGTTTGCGCACAGACCAAGTTCTGACAATACCAGATTTCTCTCGATTCTGTATCCAGAGGTCTCATATCGGCCTTTTTTTACAGATTCTTCGCTAATTTCTTCCCTGCGCATGCGTTTAAGCTCTACAGTCTCCTTGCTGCCTTGCCGCTTTAACCTGTATGAAATGATGAAGAATACCCTGTTATCGATTTTCTTAGTTGTTGCATTTCAGTTTCAGGCCCTCGCGATTCCGCAAGAATTTCTTGCAGTAGGAGCCAATGATGGTGGCCTTCTGGGTGCATCCGCGCCGCAGTTGGAAGGGCAGGATTTTTCCAGCGCATTCGTCGATACTGAATTGTGGCGGGCCAATAATCTGCCTGGTGATTGGCGGAAGATCTCGGGAGTCGAAGGTGAAAACGTCATGGCACTTACCCGAGTTCCCATGCTCTTCGGCGCCTATCCGCAGGCTGTCTATGCTGCCTCGAATGAAAGCACGTCACTCCAGGCGATTTCGATTCTCTACATTGATGCCGGTGCATTCTTCGGTTACACACGTCCTGACGGATCGGAGAGCGAGGCGGAAGCAAAACTGCGGAAGCAGCGGATCCGTGAACGAAAGAGGGAATTCAATAAGAAGTTTAAAGAAATATCGGAGGCCGTGGAAGATGACTTAAAAGACCGCGCCACAGGGAGGCCTGACAGAGCGAAAATTGGTCGCACCGAAGAATTGCGCACCGATTGCCTAAGCTATTCGGTGGGCGATTACGTGTTGCGCTACACCAACTACGATGAGCATGCAGTGACGCTGACTATTGTCCCAAAAGGAAGTGCCGCGCCGCACTATCTTGATGAACGAATCGCTGCCATGGATGTTAAAGAGCGCCGTCAGGAACTGGAAGCGCATGTGACGCGTGGCGATACAGGCGATGTTTCTGTCGAGGGAGTCCCGGTCTTTCGTCAGGGATTGAAGCCCTACTGTGCGATCAATACGCTAGGTATGGTGACGCATTATCTAGGGCTGCGACTTGGCGTCACCGGGCTCGCCGCCGGAGCAAAATTTAAAAACACCGGCAGTGCCAGAGGTTCAAAATTACTCGACCTCTATCGAGCCGCTGCCGAGGAATCCGATGCCAGTCTATCGCGCAGTGGAAAGTCTGATTTTGCCAGAGTAAAGCGCGCTATCGACAACGGATGTCCAGTGCTGGTCTGGCGCAGGTATTCCTCAGAGAGAGATCGCCTGCATACGCAGTTCGCCCGTGAATTTCAATCCAGGCCTGACGCAGCGCTGCCTGAGCCGAATAAGGACGAACGCGCATCCTGGCCAGGAAAGGAATCTCCCGGTCACTGCTCAGTGATCGTCGGCTACAACGAAGACCGAGGCGAAGTCATCTTCATGGAAAGCTGGGGCGAGCACGCGCGCGATCGCAGAATGCGAGTCGAGGAAATGGAAAGCACGTCTTACATGACGTTTTATTTCAAGGTGTGAACCTTCGCAGCACCGGTTCGCCAAGCGCCAGTCGTTGACTGAGAAATTTGCGGAAGCCATCAAGAGTAAACCATCCGCTTGCTCCGTAGCCGGATGCAGCACGCTCAACGTGAAATTCCCGAGCGGGCATGAAACTGAATCCGATCAAGTAAACTGGGGGCTTCCCGGGTAGTGTTGCAGTATCGAGAATGACTGATACGTGGCCAATTTCTCCCGTCTCATTCTGCACGATGAGGTCGCCAGGCAGCAGTTCCGATGCCTCAATCTTACTGGTTCCTTTCTTAAGTGAGTGAGAATTCGAGTAAGCCATTCGCAAGCGAAGAAATTTTTCATAGCTTTCTCCCGATTTTCTGAATGGTTTCTTTGAGCCGTCATAATTGTAGAGAGTCAATTGCTGCAATCGATCGGATGCCTTGTGGTGTTCAGCCCAAAGCCGCATCGCCCAGTCGGCGCATTGCTCAAGATCTTGTTTGAAGAGTAACGGCAGTTGGGCAACCGCCAGTACATCGAATCCCTGATTGATCGCTTTCCCTTCCCAAGTGTGGATTACCTTGTCATCACTCAGCGCCAGTGATTGCACGAAATGTGAAAAGGAATCAGCCTTGGATTCGATTCGCTCGTAGCCTTGGGGAACGGGAATGTCGTTAATCGTCTGGCCAGCGAAGGCGAATGCCGGAAGGAATAAGACACTCGCACCAACAACAATCACAGCTTTCCCAACTCTTTTCATAACAGAATGTGCCACGAGAATTGTGAAATCGCAAATGCCTCTCGACGTCTGCCAGGTTTTCAGATTGTCGTCCTCCGTTGTGATCGGATGCCGTCCGCCACTCTCCCAATTTAATCTTTCGTGGATTCTGTTCAATATTGGTCGCTAGTATGAGCACATCAATGGAACGTCTGAATGCGTTGCATCGTTGCTCAATGGATATTGCCCGTACTGTAAGTGGTATTGCTTGATTGAATTTCGAAGGCCTTGAGCTCTAGCCTCATTGTGCCTATCACTGGTAGTCTCGTTGATGTAGACGAGTGCAGGCACGACCAAGGCAAGGCTGCAGATGGAGGCGACGACCGTCAGGTGTTTGATCTTAAGCATCCGTAGTAGTGACGAACAGTAGCGCTGGAATAATAGAAGGTTCAATCGTGTACCTGGCCTCGCGAATAACGCCCTTGGGAAGAAAATTTCTCCGTGCCATTCGACCACGTCCCTTAGTCAGTTCCTGTCCAAGTGTTCATTCATGAGAATGCGTCCTTTAATATCACGTTTTGACAGGAGAAGTGCCTTCAGTTTCACTGCCCATCAGGCAGTCTGACTGCATGTCGCCAGCACGCAAATCTCATACCCGGTCGCGAAGCG
>JBNMNB010000393.1:0-4183 GCA_051270635.1 Verrucomicrobiales bacterium
TGATCGATGCACCACCAGCACATTGAGGCTGGGAGCGAAGCGTTCTGCCTCTGCCTTCCAGTTACCAATCAATGATGCTGGCAACACGAGCAGCGCGGGCGATTTCTCCGATGAACTCGCCGTCGGCTGTTGCTGATATTTTAACAACACAGCGAGCACTTGGATCGTTTTACCCAGCCCCATGTCGTCGGCCAGACAAGCGCCAACTCCGAGCTGCGAACACAGCCACAGCCAGTGCATACCGGACAGCTGGTAGTCGCGCAGCGTGCCCATCAATCCCTCAGGCGGTTCCCCGTTCAACTGAGATGGCGCGCGTAATCCTGCGAGTGTTTCTCGCAGCTGATCTCCGGCCTGTACCAGACTCCACGATGCATGTTCGTCGAGTGCTTGATCCACTTTCAGGTCAGCGGAAGTCCCCGCCAGCAGGCGCATGCCCTCCACAAAGGAGAATCCGCCCTCTCCCACTTCGCTTTGCACCCGCTCCCAGTGGGCCAGCGCTTCCTGCAATCGTTCGCTATCCACTTCCACCCATTCGCCCCGCAGCAGAACCAGCCCTTCGCTGCCTTCAAGCAAAGCTTTGGCTTCACTACTGGTCAGCTCTTGATCGCCCAGTGCCAGTGCCATGCGAAAATCAAGCAATGCATCAGTGCCCACACAACCATGCTTGGCGCTGTCCAGCGTGACATTTACCCGTGGTCGTGATCGCTTGCGCCACCAATTGGGCAGTTGCGCGAAGAGGCCACACTCCTCGTAAACAGGAATCTCCTTGAGAAATGCATGCGCCTCTGCGGGAGTCCAGACCAGCGGATGAAAAACATCACCCGTCTCAACCAGATCCGCAATTAATGCGCTCTGCTCAGCGGCCCGATGGAGTGGTGCCAGTAGTTTCAACAATTCGGGTTTCTTTCGAGCGCCAGCATATTCCTTGAGCGCGCCACCGAGCGGCAGCCTCCGCAGGCGTCCATCGCGGGTCATCCCGGCCGCATAGGTGGCCATGAAAGCGAACGGGTACTCTGTATCTCCTTTGTTTTCAGCAAGGTGCAGGGTCACCCGCCCTACACGCGACCACTGCGGCGCATGGATGCTCAGCAGCGAACTTACATCACCACATTTCTCAACCTCGGCCAGCGCCCAGTCCGTCAATCCACGCCACAGAGCACTCAGCATTTCAGAACTCACATACTCGGCTCCCGGCATAGGAGGCGCACTGAGCACCCACTCGGCTAGTTGCGCAGCCGAAGGCAGCTCGATCGAGTCCTGCGTCAGCAGCTCAGTCTCTGACACATGGCACAATGCCCGCAGAAACTCCGATGCAATATCCCGCCAGAACATCACTGCAGGCGTAATTTGCGCTGGCACGCTGGCCGAAGCCAATGCCACCAACCCAGCAGATGGATCACCCTCAAAGCGTGACACGATTTCCGCTATCCAACGTTTCTCCCCGGAATAGGGGCGCACCGTCAGACCGCCGTGGGGCAGAATCTGTAATTCGATTGATTCTACAGCGCCGGACATGGCCACCTTTGGAAACGGGGAATCTTTATTGCGCGCTAAGAGCTTGTGAAACAGCTCACTATTCGTCGTCCCCTTTTCCCTGCAGAGCAGCAATCACGTTGATATCTTCCAACGTTGTCGTGTCGCCACTTATTGCTCCACCGCCACAAATTTCTTTGAGAAGGCGGCGCATGATTTTGCCCGAACGCGTTTTGGGCAGTGCCGCAGCGAAACGAATCTCGTCCGGCTTGGCGATCGCGCCAATGACCTCTCCCACATGGGCGCGCAGTTCCTTTTTCAGCGCGTCACTGGCCTCAATTCCTTCTTTTAAAGTTACGAATGCAACAACTCCCTGGCCTTTAATTTCATCCGGGCGACCGACCACTGCGGCTTCGGCGACGCTGTGGTGAGAGACGAGTGCACTTTCAACTTCCGCAGTGCCAAGGCGATGCCCTGAGACATTGAGAACGTCATCCAGTCGGCCAACAATCCAAAAGTAGCCGAGTTCGTCACGGCGAGCGCCATCCCCAGCGAGATACATATTGCCGTACTCCTTCCAGTAAGTTTCGACGTAGCGATCTTCATCGCCATAGATAGTGCGCAGCATCGAAGGCCAGGGTTTGCGAATGACTAACTTGCCGCCTTCGTTGGCTCCGACTTCCTTCCCCTCTTCGTCCACGATTGCGGCATCGATACCGAAGAATGGCAATGTCGCTGTGCCTGGCTTGGTTGGCGTAGCGCCTGGCATAGGGGAAATCATGATGCCTCCGGTTTCTGTCTGCCACCAGGTATCAACGATCGGGCACTTCTCACTGCCAATTTTCTCATGATACCACATCCATGCCTCAGGATTGATGGGTTCCCCTACCGTCCCTAGCAGCCGCAGAGAACTCAAGTCGTGCTTCTCGACGTGTTCGTCCCCCCACTTGATGAAGGCTCTGATCGCAGTGGGTGCAGTGTAGAGAATCGTTACCTTGTATTCCTCGATGATCTGCCAGAAGCGGTCGAGTCCTGGATGATTCGGCGCGCCCTCATACATGAGCACAGTTGCGCCATTCGCCAGCGGGCCATAGACGATGTAGCTGTGACCGGTAATCCAGCCAACGTCAGCAGTGCACCAGTAAATGTCATCTTCCTGCAGATCAAAGATATACTTTGTAGTGGCGTATGTCCCGGTCAAATAACCACCACTGGTATGCAGAATTCCTTTCGGCTTTCCCGTCGACCCACTGGTGTACAGGATAAATAGCGGGTGCTCGCTGTCGAATCCCTGCGGCGGGCAATTTGCATCTACCTTTGCTTCTTCTTCATGCCACCAGACGTCACGCCCGGCAACCATTTCGACGTCGTTCTCGGTGCGCTTCAATGTGATAACGCGCTGCACTTGAGTATCACCAACAAGCGCCTTGTTAACGCTGTCTTTAAGGGGAACAATGGAACCTCTCCGCCAGCCTCCATCGGCGGTGATCACGGCAGTGGCTCCGCTATCCTGTAGGCGATCCTTAATACTCTCAGCGCTAAAGCCACCGAACACTACCGAATGCACAGCACCAATGCGGGCGCAAGCCAGCATGGCAACGGCAGCCTCTGGCACCATCGGCATGTAGATGATCACACGGTCACCCACTTTGATGCCATTCGTCTTCAGCACATTGGCAAATTTGCACGTTGCCTCATGAAGTTGGCGATAGGTGAGCGTCCGCTTGTCACCGGGTTCTCCTTCCCAGAGAATTGCCACTTTGTCACCGCGTTCGGCCAGATGCCGATCAATGCAGTTTTCACTAACATTGATCTCACCACCGACGAACCACTTGGCGAACGGGCAGTCCCATTCAAGAACCGTGCCCCACTTTTTCTGCCAGCTCAGCTCAGAAGCAATTCCGGCCCAGAATTCCTCGGGATCAGCGATCGAAGCGTCATAGCGCTGGCGATAATCCTCCATGCTGCCAACCTTTGCCTTCGAAGCAAAATCAGCCGGAGGGGTGAAGATTCGGTTTTCTACGAGATGGGATTCAATATTGTCGCTCATGCCCAGTGGAATAGCCCATTCCTGCGGCGGGCTCAATATTTTTGCGCATTATGCGAAACAGTTCCGCAGAATATCCTTCTACTGTGGTGAAATTTGACCTTTGCTGCCATCAGATGAAGCATCTCACCATCATTCGTCACGCCAAATCCAGCTGGAGTAGTTCTGCTGGAACGGACTTTGATCGCCCGCTGAATGGTCGCGGAGAGAGGTCTGCCCCGCAAATGGCCCAACATCTGAAGGAAACGGTTGAATTGCGCCCGGATTATGTCATTTCAAGTCCCGCGGCGCGCGCCATCGCCACCGCTCGCATCATCGCCCCGGCATTGGGAATCGCAGTGTCCGCAATCGTGCAGAATCAGGCCGTCTACAATGCCTCACTTCACTCTCTGGTCTACACTGTCAGCGAAATTCCAGATCAATACCAGAACGCGGTCATTTTCGGGCACATGCCAGGTGTTGAGGAATTGGTAAGATTCTTATCCGGCGCAGCTCTTGATCACTATCCAACATGTGGAGTCGCCATGCTGAAATTGGATTTAACGGCTTGGGCAGATGCAGGCGAAAATTGTGGCAGTCTGCTGAATTTTCTTGATCCAAAGATGCTGGAATCATCGTGATCTTCTTCCAGATAACGAAAACATCTACCGTTGCACCTTAAAA
>JBNMNB010000394.1:0-4120 GCA_051270635.1 Verrucomicrobiales bacterium
TTTTGGCATCGGGCTGGCAGACACGCCAGGCTTCAAGATCGTGCCGGCAGCTGCCGCAGAACTGAGGGAGAGAAATCGGCGGCGGTTGGTGAGCATTGCCAAAGATAGCGCGAGATCAGGAGAAAAGTCGAGAGCCTAGCTCGAATCGAAAGATCCAAGGAGAGGGATGCCTTGAGGTGAGGGGGATCGGTCGTTGCAAGTGCCGCGTAGACGATCCGCAGTCCGCAGTCAGAGTTGCCTGCCACTGGTCTGGGTTGCCGAGCAGTTGAATCTAAGATCGGCGGCCATTTCTAGACAGCAGATCCGGCGCTTCGATGTGAGAAAGGCAGGTGGTTTGCCGAAGGAGGGACGCGCATGGAAGAGGCTAATGTCGTAAATCGTTGACTGTCCCTTGAACGAGCCCTTTTCTAGTCATTGCTGATCCATCTTCTTGAAGTAATTCTCGAATATTCAGGCTGATTCATCGACCCGATGAAATCGAATCAACTGGCTCGACGAATCAGCGCCGAGCGTTTAGCTTAGAATTGCTAAACAAATCGATGGCCACCGCAGAACAGATCAAGGCGCTGATTCGCTCTCACCTTAGTGAGGACGGCGAACGTTTCCATACGCTCGCGTTGCAGGTTGCTGCACATGAAGCCCAACAAGGGCACTCTGCACTCGCACATGCGATCCGCGAAATCGTCGACAAGGGGAAAAAAGTTAGGGGGGGCAACACTCTATTAAAGTTCCCACAGGATCTGACTGGGATGGTGTTGTCCGAGAAATCCGACACCCCTCTTTCGGCACTGGTGATTCCGGAGGATTTTCGAGATCGGATCAAACGCATCGTCCACGAGCACCATCAGCAAGAGAAACTGAAGAAGCACGGGCTATCGAATCGGAGAAAGATTCTTCTCTCGGGTCCTCCTGGGACTGGCAAAACCCTCACCGCACGAGTGCTCGCTCACGAGCTCCGTTTGCCACTGCATACGATTCAGGTCGATAAACTCGTCACTAAGTTCATGGGCGAAACCAGCGCGAAGCTACGTCAGATATTTGACTTAATTCGCGAAGAGCCCGGTGTCTATCTTTTTGACGAGTTCGACGCGATCGGCGGCGAGCGCTCGTTCGAAAACGATGTCGGCGAAATGCGGCGCGTCTTAAACGCGCTTTTGCAATTCATCGAGCAGGACCTCTCCGAGAGTCTCATCATCGGAGCAACTAACAACCCAGAGCTGCTCGATCGTGCATTATTCCGGCGTTTTGACGATGTGTTGCACTACGGGCTACCCGATGAACCGTCCCGCCGTCAGCTGATTGAGAACGTTCTCGGATCCTTCAAGGGGCGGCTCGGATGGAAATCTGTCTTGAATGAAAGTGCGGGGCTGAGCCATGCTGAAATTGATCACGCGTGCCGCGACGCAATCAAGGAAGCCATACTCGCAGACCAACACCAGATCGGCACGAAGGCCTTGGTTCGGACTCTTCGTGAACGAAGCCAAACGCACGAGCGCAAGTGATACATGGCAGACAAGCGGTTCTCTCATCTGTTCCTACGCGGACCATCAACGAGTCGGGACGACTATAGCAGTCCGCGGCGCGGCGGGGATGGGCCAAGGCTGCGTGCGCAGGATCGCCCGGTTCATGCCGAACATGTCAAAACTTCCTTGGAAGCAGCTTGGGGAGAAGCGAAGGATCGAGTCGCCGTCGCTCACTCGACGCGCCAAGGGGTCTATCTCGAATTTTCCAGCGAACCGGGTTTCGAACTCGTTCTCCGCAGTTTGGAGTCGAGGCAAGCTGGTATCAAACTCCTGAACGTCCATACGGAAGGGGAGGAGGGGCGAGAGGTCACGCGGGCTACAGTCTTTATTCCGCAGGACAAGAGCGCGCACTTTCTTCAGAAGGCGATCGCTTATGCCACTGAGGACAACAAGCCCAAAGAGGACGGAAGCACGACACCCAAGAACGCGCCACTCATCGAAAGCATCGGTGACGTCCGTGCGGCCCTACTCGAATCCTCGTTCTGGCAGGACTCGCCCGATCGGCTTCCAGGGCAGTCACCCGAGTGGGTTGAGGCATGGCTGAGTAGCGAAGATCTCGGTGCCATCGAAGCCTTCAATCAAGTTTGCGCGGATCAGGGAATCGAACGCGGCGAGGGCTCCCTATCTTTTCCCGAGCGCACGGTTCTGCTTATCTTGGCAAGTCGCCAGCAGTTGGAGGCCTTGATCGAGCATGTAGATTCGATCGCTGAATTTAGAGCTGCCCGGGAAGTGGCTACCTTTATTGTCGAGCAAGACAACGCGGATCAGGTTCAATGGGTAGACGAGCTTTTGGGGCGGACATCCCTCGATCAATCGAACGATGTCTGCGTTCTAGTCCTCGATCACGGCGTGAACAACGGGCATCGCTTGTTGGAGCCTCTGCTTCCTGATGAGGACTGCCATGCGGCCGACCCGGAATGGGGAACGAGCGATGATCACGGTCATGGCACCTTGATGGCTGGGACCGCTGCCTACGGCGATATCCTCCACTGCCTCGAGACGGGGGAGCCGATTGTGATCAGGCACGGTCTCGAGTCCGCAAAGATCCTCCCACCGCCGCCGGAGGAAAACCCGCGCCGGCTATGGGGGCACTTCACGGCCCGCGGCATCAGCCGAGCCGAAATTCAGGCTCCCAATCGGAAGCGTGTCATATGCATGGCGGTCACCAGCGATGATGAATTGAACCGGGGCAGGCCATCATCCTGGTCAGGTCAGATCGACGAGCTTGCTGCGGGGTATGAAGATGATCGGAGACGCCTTATCATCCTTAGCGGCGGCAACGTCAGAGATCCTGAAGAGTGGAAACGGTTCCCGGACTCCAACATCACCCGTGAAGTTCACGACCCAGCGCAAGCATGGAATGCCCTAACCGTGGGAGCTTTCACGGAGAAGACCCTAATCTCGGATCCGCTGTTGAGTTCCTACTCTGCTCTTGCGGAAAGCGGTGACCTCTCTCCTTTTTCATCTACGTCGGCGATGTGGCCCCATCGCAAGTGGCCGATCAAGCCAGAAGTGCTGTTCGAAGGAGGAAACGTGGCGATGGGGCCGAACGATTCCGTATACGACACAGATGACCTGAAACTGCTTTCGACCTATCACGATCCACAGGAAGCACAATTTGCTCCGTCCGATGCAACCAGCGCGGCATCAGCGCAGGCCGCTTGGATGGCGGCCCGGCTGCAAGCTGAGTATCCGGACGCCTGGCCTGAGACAATCCGTGGACTGATCGTCCATTCCGCCGACTGGACCGATACGCAGAAGCGAAAGTATCTGAGGAGCACCGCTAAAGGAGGCTACTACCAGTTGGCGAAGATCTGCGGCTATGGTGTCCCAAACCTAGATAGCGCAATTTCTTGCGCAGCGAACTCGCTGTCGCTGATCTGTCAGGCAGAGCTGCAACCTTTTGACAAGCACGCAACACAGAGTCGCTACATTTCGAAAGACATGCACGTCTACCGGTTGCCGTGGCCGGTGGAAGTGCTGCGGGAACTGGGTGAGCTGCCGATCAAGATGCGTGTCACTCTTTCCTATTTCGTAGAACCCAGCCCGGGTGAGGTGGGCTGGAAAGACCGCTATCGATACGCCTCGCATGGGCTGCGATTCGAACTAAATGGCGCTGGTGAAGATGAAGAGTCATTTGTGCAACGGATCAACCGCAAGGCGCGTGATGATGACGAGCACCCCGGCACTGAAGGCGCTAGCGATCATTGGATGCTAGGCGAGTCCCGCAACGTAGGATCGATCCATTCGGACGTCTGGTCGGGAACTGCGGCGCAGCTAGCGAATACGAATCTGATAGTTGTGCATCCTTCGGTAGGCTGGTGGCGGGAGCGCCCCCATCTAGGCAAGTTCGACAAACAAGCTAGATATTCATTGATCGTGTCGTTCTCGCTTCCCGGGAAGGAGATTGACATCTACACGCCTGTTGCTGTCCAACTCGGAATCCCAACGCCGATTGAGATCACGGCCTGAAGTCGCCGAGGCAACTTGCTCGTTAAGGCTAGCGCTCAGTTAAGGGGCCTTCACCTTGCCGTCCGCGTCCACCTCGCAGCGGAAGCTTCCGCCGCCGGCTTTGATCTCTAGGAGGCCGCTGCCCC
>JBNMNB010000395.1:0-4085 GCA_051270635.1 Verrucomicrobiales bacterium
GAGGATCTACTTCGTCGTGAGCACGATGCGGTAGAACGCTCGGGCTCCTTCGATGTCAGAAAAGGTGACAGTCCTGGGATCCTGAGCACTGTCGAGCAGACGAAGGCCCTGGGGGCTCCCGGTTTCGGTCCAGATCTGAAGATCGGAGCTGGTCTCGATCGTAGAGCCGGGGTGGATGTGCTGGCCATCGTTCGTCATTTCAACAGGGAAGGATGTCCAAGTCAATGTGTGCGTGGTGGTGCCACCGCTGCCACCATTAGTCACGGAGACGTCAAGCGTGGAGCCGACGCGATCCGCAGCGTCCTGGAGGTTCGCATCGGGAAGCTCGACTGGCATGATCATCGCGGGGCCGTAGGATGAGAAATGCCGCGCGAAGAACGCGAATTCGATCACTTTCGCCGCCGAAGAAGCGACGACGTTGCCGTCAGATCCATCGAGTGCACGAACTTGCACGCAATTGTCGGCGACGCCGAAGTTAAGCGTATCGCAGACCTTGAAAACTTCGAGAGTACCGGTACCTGGTCGGGAGCCAACCACGGTCAACGCGACTTGATCAAACGCCTGGATCACATTACTCCGGGCGGTGGGAGTGAGCACGTCGAGATTGAACTCGAAGCGTATTTCCACTTCCTTGTTGAGGTTGAAACCGCCACCTTCGAAGTTGTAGTCGAATCCGAGGAGCGGTTCTACGTTGACGGGTTTTCCGTCGGAGCCAATGGCTCCAGAGCTTAAATCTTCAAGCTCATTCGTCTCAAGTTGTCGCACTTCAAACTGCTCAGGAACGGTAAACGCTCCCTCGGGGATTTTGATCCCCATCTTGAACCGGTCATTCCCAAACAGGACACCCGTTCCACCCATGCCTGTCCTCGCGGTCACGCTGACTAGACCGATGCCGGCGATGTCCAACCTCTCACTGAAGGTTTGCGGAAGATTCGTGGTCATCGCCGCCGTGGTATCGATCGTCAACTTGCCAGAGACGGTACGCAGCTTGGGCAAATCCAGTGTCTCCAGTGCAGGATTACCTGTAATCGTGAGATCGCCAAACACTTCGACCAGATTGGGCATACTGACATTGCGCAACGCACTGTTTCCTTGAATCGTGAGATCGTCGACCACGGTGGTGAGCTGGCTCATGGTGATGTTTGTTCGAGCAGTCTCCTCAAAGAACAGAGATCCTGATGCCTTGGTCACTCCGTCCAAATCCGCCTGGGTCGTCTCTTCGTCGGCAACCAGAGAATTGTCCTCTCCGGATTCGTAGTCCCAGAGGAGGATCTCCTGAGCCTGAAAAGCGCCGGAGGTGGCTGCCGTAAACCCAACTCGAGCACGGGGCGAATTTAGAAGCTCGAAGAACGTGAGCTCATGGGACAGAAGCGGTTCTTCGGATCTCTCAAAGGTCTTGGACATTCGGACCTCGAGAACATTGTTTTCATAAAGATCGATCCACACGCTCCAACTGTCACCGTCGGAGATGCTTCCGATCGCAGCCGTCGAGGCCGTCGGCATATTTTCGTCGCTGACCACGCCCCCCACATTGATTCCGACATGGGAGCCTTCTGCGTCGGATCCGCCGTTTGAGAAAGGATCGAACTCGACTGCGAAGCTGTTGGGAATGCCGCCGTAGCCCAGTTCCCCGTTTCCGTTGCCGATCAGCGGGGCACCTTCGCCTGGAGAACCCGTGAAGCCGTTGACGACAAAGGCAAAGCCCTCACCCGGAGTGCCAAATGATGGACGCATTCGAAACTGAAAGTACGTCGAGAACGTCTTGACAGCAACCGGCTCGGCGGTGAACGCGCTGGCCGTAACTCCAGGAAGTGGCTGGGTCAACTGAAGGTCCGTGTAATCTCCCACGGGATCCAGCCCGAACGCACTGGCGCCACTCAATATCAGGGAAGCGCCCGGATCGGAAAAATCGTCGTAGAAGAAATAAGTGTAGGCGCTTTCTGCAGCGAGAATCGCGGCGTTTCGATCCAGGAGTTCGCCGCCGGGGACGGTCGTGGGCTCGGAGAATCCGGTAGCCGGATCGGCATGGCTGCTGCCCGCCAGGGGAGCAAACTGAAAGCCGGGCTTGGCAACAAAGCGGAGCCGGTAGGTGCCAGGATCGAGATCGAGAAACGCGTAGCGACCGGTTTCCTCATTTACGGTTTGAACCTTGAAAGGCGTGTCCTCCCCCTCTCGGTAGATCTCCACGCGCGTGCCGATGGCCGCCGTCTCTTCGAGCGCCCGCACCTGTCGTCCGTCGCCATCGTGGTCGAGCCAGGCAACGCCCTGGACTCCAGCCCGGGCCGGAGATGGCGCTGCGGGTAACGATTCCAGAGAGTCAGGAATCCCGTTGTTGTCCATGTCAGTATCTTCTAGATTGTCGATTCCATCGGTGTCCGTGTCCGTGCGAACAGGCAAGTGGTCGGAGCCGCCGGCCACATTCTTTTGCACATCAAAAGTTGCTGTCCGGACAAACGAAGGATTCTCGTTTTCATCCCTCAGGAGATATCCCTTTTCGACCTTGGCGAAGTTGATGGTTACATTTTCAGTGAAACGGTCTTCGCCACCAGAACCACCTGTCGAATAGGACGAGATGAGCGCGTTTCGCAATGCAAAACGTTCGATGCGGTTACCAACCTCAATGTCCAACCAGATCGTGGGAAAAATTCGCCCGGTAAAATTCGCCTCAAGGAGACTGGCCGAACTCTTATCGACCCACTTCGTCAGGCTGAGATCCTGAATGTTCGCCTTTCCAGCTCCTCCACCACCGCCCATATGCGTGGTGCCGCTTTGACTCCCGCCCCAGCTCCAGGCCAGGACATCGATCTCACCTTCGCGCCCCTTAGTGGTGGACTCACCCTCCACACCTTCAATCTTCAACCAGAACTGAACCGGGCCCTGCGCAGACGCGGCTCCGAGTCCCCAGGCAGTGACAATGACGGCAAAGAGCGCGACGGGAAACACCCGGCACCAAATCGATGACTTTAGCATCGCAGGTTAAGCTTTGACGTTTGCCGCGATGTCCCATCCAAAGGAATGCTCTGCACCTTGGGAACCATCCTCTTTTTGCTCATGGTAGGTAAACTTCACCTTGGAGAAGTTGAGAGTGACATTCTCCGTCAATCTTTCTTCTCCTCCCGAGCCTCCCGTCGAAACAGCGGTCACGATGATGTCGTAGAATTCGATGGTGATGTACTCAAGCGGATTTGCTCCAGCCTTACGGACAGTCAGGGTAGCTTTGGGGATATGCTTTCCATCGAACACGCGCTCTAACAGCCCGGCAGAGGCTTTGTCGACCCACTTTGAAAAGGAGAGGTCCTGGACGTTGACCCTTCCTGCGCCGCCTCCGCCGCCGAAATGGGTAGTGCCGCTCTGGCTCGATCCCCAACTCCAGGCGAGAATGTCCACTTCCTCACCATGGGTGGCGTCCTTGGATTCGCCCTTAATACCCTCAATTTTCAGGAACATGTCTACTTGGGCACTCGCCGACGAAACGAACGAGCAGAATAAAGCGATGCAGCCGATGACTGGCAGAATGATGGTTGAATGTCTTGTCTTCATAGTATTTTTGACGGTCGATCCCCGATGAGGAGAGGTTCGTTCTCCTTTCAATGCCCGGTTTGTTTCACGATGATTGCATTATTCTTCCAAGTTTCTCGGAACCAGGATTTTCAACCGTCTCTTGATTACTCAGCTTATGTCAAGAAGAAAGAAGCCGTAAGAAAATCCATAACGAGATCTGTAGAGGATTTCTTTCGATTTCTCCCATAACCGGGATTGGCGGGAGGCTGAAAGTGAACCCTGACAAAGCCGCAAAACTCAGTTTTTGCTCCAGTGCGACTTATCTCCTGTTCGGAGAAGTGATCGATGATCTCGGCGTGATCGTGAACAAGAAACTGGCCGTAGCCGATGTTGACGACAAGAATGCGGTGATTCACGGAAAGCTGGACGGCGTCGGAATTTTCGACCACTGGAACGCCGACGGACCTGGCACCGCCGTGCCCTTCAAGAAGCTGGATCTCGGGACCAACTTCACCAGCTACGCCAGAGCGAAGCCAGGTGACTTCCTGAAGATCTGGTGGAACGAAAACATCGGCAAAGACGAG
>JBNMNB010000396.1:0-4083 GCA_051270635.1 Verrucomicrobiales bacterium
CGAGACGGTGGCTTACTTTAAACTGGAAGAGGATGCTGCGGCCTTCACTTCCAACCTGCCTATCATTCTCATCGACAGCTTTGGTGGCCGGACAATCCCTGCGGCTGGATCTACCAGTCGACTGCCCATGATCATGGCAATCTTTGAGCCTAAGGACACCGGCGATGGCACGATGCGATCATCGATGATCAATGAGCCCGACCTCGTAACTCGCATGGGAGCACGCAAACGCGGATCCAGCTCAGGCGGATGGCCAAAGAATCACTTTTCAGTTGAAGCTTGGACGGAAACCGACTGGGAAGAAAAGAACATCAAACCTCTCGGTTTTGGTGCTGACAACGACTGGATTCTTGGCTCGTTCTACCAATTTGATCGCGCACTCATCCGCAACCCATTCATCTACGACATCAGCCGCCAGATCGGTCGTTATGCGGCGCGAACCAAACACGTCGAAGTTTACAATAACTTGAGCGGCGACGTTGGCGGGCGCGACTATTTTGGCGTCTACACGCTGGGTGAGCGCCTGGATCGTGGCTCAAGCCGCATCGATGTCGACAGCCTCAATCCAGTCATTATGGAACAAGGTGAAGATGCCCCCTTTGACGCCGAGATTTCCGGTGGGTATATCTTTAAGCGCGACAGGGGAAGTCCAACTTTCAACGCTCCAGGAATGGGGTCGTTTGTATATGTTTATCCCAGCGGAGCCGCCGATCGAAATCGGCCAGATGACTTTTTCATCAACCGCTCGCAGTCCGCCTGGATTATGAAGTATCTGGAGGAAGCAGATGATGCGCTCAGTGAAGATGATGGAATCAATCCTGAAACGGGACTGCATTTTTCCGACTACATCGACGTCGATTCGTTCATCGACCACATTATGTTGAACACTTTCGCCATGAACGTCGACTGGGGACGATTGAGTGCCTGGTTGCACAAACCGCGCAATGAAAAACTGCAAGGTGGCCCGATCTGGGATTTCGACCGCAACATGGGATCGGAAGACGGTCGGGACAGGAATCCTGATATCAGCTGGGATGGCACAGGAGACTCGAGCAGGACTTGGTATGATAGCCGCTATCCATACTATGGAGAAGTGATGGGCTACACTCGCAATACCGACGGCCCACCTAGTGCGCAGAGTTCTAATCCAGATATCATGCAGCGCTGGGTTGATCGCTGGTTCGACTTGCGCCAATCGGTGCTGTCGATCGACAACATTAACGCCACCGTCAACAAATTGGCGGATCCATTGAATGTTGCCTCCGGACCCGATCCGGATCTTCCAAGCCCGCAGTCACGTAACTTCGACCGCTGGGGCAATGCGGTAAGCCCGAACGGAGGAATCTTCGGCGAAGGCGACCGCGGCTGGACTGGCGAAATCACGCACATGAAAGGATGGCTGAAAGCACGGGCAGAATGGATCGACGATCAATTCCCTGAGCAGCCAGCATTCAGCACGCAGGGAGGCAGTGTCCCAGTGGGAACCACCCTGGCATTCAGCTTTCGAGAAGGCATCGTCTACTACACCACCGACGGCAGCGACCCTCGAGCTTCTGGCGGGCTCACATCGCAGAGCGCAATCCAATTTAAAGGGGACGCTGTCGAAACTGTCGACTCCACGCTCTTATCCATGGATGCATCTGTAAATTATTTCATCCCCTCTGATGGATCGCTGGAACTGACTTGGACTCAGGCTGACTTCGACGATTCCTCATGGACTCAGGCGGCTCCTGGTGTCGGCTGGGAGACAGATGGCGGAACTCTTGAACCTGCCATTAAAACGAACATCTCCGATCTGCTCCGCGGCGTGAACCCTGGAGCATACTTCAGATGGGAATTCGACTTCAACAAAGCAGACGCTGTAAATGCTCTTACCCTGAATGTGCAGTCTGACGATGGATTTGTTGCCTATGTCAACGGAGTCCAAATCGCTGCTGAAAACGCTCCTGACTCGGTATCATGGGACAGCGCATCAGATGGAACCACTTCTGACAGCACTGTCATTGCAGGCGCAATGATCGACGTTTCAGATAACAAGGCCGCCCTTCGCAACGGAACAAACGTGCTCGCCATTCACGCCATGAATTCCAGCGCAGGTGGATCGGACTTTCTGATCAGAGCTGGACTGGACATCAATGAAACAGTAGCGCCAGAACCGACCGAGCCCATCGTGCTCAATGAGAGTCAGACAATCTCCGCACGCATCAAAGAAGGTGATTTCTGGAGTGCCCCTGTCGTCTATTCCTTTGCAGTCGGAACCACAGCTGCGACCACCGCTAACCTGATGGTTTCTGAAATCATGTATCACCCGTCCGATCCTACGCCTGAAGAGATCGCCGCTGGATTTACAGATCAAGATCAATTCGAATTCATCGAATTTGTGAACATCAGTAATACAACGATTGACTTGTCTGGCATCAAATTTGAGGCAGGCGCCACATTCACCTTTCCCGGCGGACTCCTACTGGCAGCGGGTGCACGCACGGTGGTGGTCAGCGACCGAGCTGCATTCCTCATGCGTTACGGTGCAGGTTTAGAAAGTATCATCGCTGGACAATTCGGAGCCGATTCCAATCTGGCGAACAGCGGCGAGCGCATCCTTTTGCTGGGTGTAGATTCCGCACCGCTCAAAGAATTCACTTACAACGACAAGGCACCCTGGCCAGAAGCGGCTGACGGCGATGGATTCAGCCTGGTGTTGGCGTCTCCGGAAAGTGCTCCTGATCATAATGTAGCAGCGAATTGGACGACTGGCGTCACCGGTGGAACTCCCGGAGCAGGCGAAAATACATCCACTTTCATGGGCGATCCCAATGCCGACAATGACAACGATGGCCTGACCGCCTTTGCTGAATATGCACTGGGCACCTTGGAATCCGATAGCTCTTCCGGGCCAGGTGTGATTCAAGTCCGTGTCGATGGCGGTGGCGATCTGCGCATGACATTCCCAAAAAATACTGCGGCAGGTGACGTCATCTACACAGTTGAAATTTCAACAAACTTGAATGACTGGGCGAGCGGCGAAATGGTGTCACTGGTAGAGGAAATTCCCACAGCCGCTGGTCGCTCAGAAGTCACTTACCAGAGCGCACTGCCAGATGCCACCGAAGTCTATATGCGTCTGCGCATGACCCAGCGGCAGTAATCACCAGAAATTGACCGGCAGGCACATCAGGTGCCTGCCGCATCCCTTCTTTGGCCATTCCATTTCCGATTTCAAGGTTAACACAGAAGCGTAGACTTCAGTGTCTGATTGCACGCACTCAAGCCATCGTTTGCGTCTGGACACGGCCGCTTCCTTACATAACGTTCCCGCTGATGATTCGTATTTCCCACATTCTCCCCAGTTTTTCGCTCGGCCTTCTGGCGGTGCTGGCGCCTGCGAACGCTCAAGATGATCCGGGCAAAGATGCAGAATCCGCAACCATCAGCTTTGAGAAACAGGTAAAACCCATTTTGGAAGCAGCCTGTGTTCGTTGCCACAATGAGGACGAAGCGGAAGGCGACCTCTTGCTGGACACACGGGCGAATGCGATTATCGGCGGCGAGAATGGCGCCGCACTGGTTCCGGGAAAACCTGAGGACAGCCTGCTCTACACCACCACCATGCTGCCGGAAGACGACGATCTATCGATGCCACCGAAGGGAAAATTCCTCGCCAAGAGCCAGATCGAAATCATCGGCAAATGGATCACTGAGGGCGCTGAGTGGCCGGACGAGGTCACTTTGGAGAAAGAATCCCGCATGATGTTCGTGCGCGATATTCAGCCAATTCTTGAAGAGAATTGTGTGACTTGCCACAAGGCAGACAAAGCCGAAGGCGACTTCGACATGACAACGCGGAAGATGGCCTTTACTTCCGGTGAGAATGCACCGTCGATCGTGCCATTCGATGCAGAAGCCAGCGCGATTTATTTTTTAACTACTCTGGACGAAGATGACGACGAGTTGATGCCGCCAGTAAAAAAAGGTGGACCACTGCCAAAAACGATCACCGAAAAACTGCGGCTATGGGTATCGCAGGGAGCACCCTGGCCAGAAGGCGTAGAACTGAAGCAGCGAGCAAAGATCGAAGATAACGAA
>JBNMNB010000397.1:0-4052 GCA_051270635.1 Verrucomicrobiales bacterium
CTCCGTTGCCCGAAGGTCCCGGTTTCAGTTCCCGCGTCCCGACTCATTGGGGAGAGGACGATTTATTGCCACGTATCTGGGGACCTATCGGTAGTGAGAAAGGTACCACAGCTCCAGGCGGCTGGATTGCTCGAACGGATTCGGATGGCAAGACTTGGGAGCTGATGGCGATCGGGTTTCGCAATGCTTTCGATATCGCTTTCAGTGAGGCGGGAGATCTATTCACGACCGATGCCGACGCTGAGTACGATATTAATACGGCTTGGTATCAGCCGACCCGCCTGCTTCATGTCGTGACGGGAACTGATTATGGCTGGCGATCAGGGTCGGGCAAGTGGCAACCTTACTTTGCGGACACCGTGCCACCGGTTTACGAATACGGTCCAGGCTCGCCTACGGGAATCACTTTTGGATACGGGACAAATTTTCCCCAGGAATACCAGCAAGCATTGTTTGCCAGCGACTGGAGTTGGGGCCGAGTTTTCGTATCTCGTCTAAACCCGGAAGGCAGCTCCTATACCAGCGAAACAGAGGAGTTCATGTCTGGGATTCCATTACCCGTAGCCGACATTGTAGTCAATCCGACTGACGGCGCTCTCTACTTTGTTCTAGGAGGACGCGGTACGACCTCGGGACTCTACCGAGTTATCTACGCCGGAGAAGCTCAGTCTGAAACGGGCTCTGCCAAAACGATCGTTTCCAGCCAATTGCAAAAGGACCGGAGGATGCTGGAGCAACTTATTAATTCAGGCGAAAACAACGCCGTCTCGACGGCGTGGCCCTATTTGTCGAGCGACGATCGGGTAATCCGTCACACCGCCCGACTGATTCTTGAGCACGTTCCGGCGCAGACATGGAAGGATAAAGCGCTACATGAACGGAATCCACTTGCCCGTATGACCGCGCTTTTGGGGTTGGCCCGAGCGGGAGGTCCGGACCTCTTGCCGGATATCCTCACTGCGATGCTGGAGCTGGATGGAGCAGCTTTTAGCAAGGAAGAAACGCTGCTTTACTTCCGCTGTCTCGAAGTGGCATTTATCCTTATGGGTTCTGAAGATACATCGGCTGTTGATCCCGAGAAGCTCTATTTGAGGCGTTATTTGGAATCGCTGTTTCCGACTGCCGATGTGCAGCTCAATGCGGAACTTGTGAAGTTGCTGGTCTACTTGAAGTCCGAAAAAGCGACTTCGGTGGCCGTGCGGCTTTTGGAAGAAGCGGTGACCCAAGAAGACAAGCTCCGATTCATTCTGCCATTGCGTGTTCAGACGAAAGGCTGGACTCGTTCTCTGCGGGAACGGTTTTTCGCCACATTGGGTAAGGCCCATGGTTGGACCGGGGGTAGGAGCTTATCGAAGTATTTCGAAACCATCGTCGAAGACGCGCTAGGCACGGTTGCAGAAAAGGATAAAGAGTACTTCCGCAAAGTGATCACTGACTCCCAGCCGAAATCCGTATCCGTTGATACTGGGATCCGCCAGTTCGTGAAACTCTGGTCCCTTGAAGATCTGTTACCGCTTACCGTAGAGAATCTTGAAGACAGGGATATCTCCAACGGGCGGCAGTCCTTCACTGCGGCTAGCTGTTTTGCCTGCCATCGAGTCAATGGCGAAGGAGGGGGTATCGGTCCCGATTTGAGCGCTGCTCTGCGCCGGTTCAGTATTCACGACTTTCTAGAGGCTGTCATCGAGCCCAGTAAGGTCATTAGCGATCAATATGGAATGTCGGTGATTCGGAAAACCGATGGCACCGAGTTGCATGGCAAGGTCGTAAACTACTATGGCGATTCTATTGGCATTCAGGCCGACTCTCTCAATGCTGCCGATGTCCTGCGGGTTCCAAGGAAGGACATCGATTCGCTGGAAGCCTCTCCCGTTTCGCCCATGCCGCCCGGGTTGCTGAGCACGCTGACACAGGAAGATATTTTAGATCTCCTTGCGTATTTGCGACAACAGGACGAAGCGATTCGATGACTCATTGAAATCAATGCGATTGGGCGAGTTCACGGAATGTAGTTTGAGCAATGATAGCGGAGTTGCTGAGGACAAAAAGCGCCGCGATCCCCAGCAAGACCACGCAATTTACACCTTGATGACGCGAAACCAACCCCTCATCCCACACCGCGAATCACATCGGAACAATTGAATTTCCTATCAACTGATTATGAAACGAAAACTCCTCGCTCTCGCCGCCGTGATATTGACGACGGCACATCTACCTTTGCTTAACGCGGCGGAAACGGATCCTGTTGTGGCCGATTGGCTGGGCGGTGCCGCGCCCGCGGCTCCGACCGGAGTGAGTTGGGGGGTGCCGTGGCCGCGCGGGGCGGTGGCAAGAGATCAGGTATTCGCGCTGACGACCGCCGATGGAAAAGCGCTGCCGGCGCAAAGCTGGCCGATGGCCTACTGGCCTGACGGCTCCTTGAAGTGGAGTGGGTTTGCCACGGTCGCAGGGGGAGCAACCGGTGGCCCGGTGCGGATCGCAAAAAGTTCCGATGCTGCTGTTGCGAGTGAAATCCGCGTCAACGTACGGCAAGGGGACACCGTTCATGTGATCGATACCGGACCGTTGCAGGCACGCATTGTAAGATGGGGTGGCGCATTGATTGAATCCTTGAGCATCGATGGCCGCGAAGTGGCGCGCGATGGTCAGCTCATGGCCATTCTGCAGGATGGCCCGGATGGCGAAGCATGGGACGCCCCGACGCGCGAGAAATACTCCAGCAAGGTCGAACAAGTGACGATCGAACAAAGCGGACCGGTGCGGGCCGTGGTGAAGATCGAAGGCCGTCACGTGGGAATCGCGTCCGGTCGCGCATGGCTGCCGTTTGTTGTGCGCCTGTATTTCTACGCCGGCGAAACTTCGGTGCGGGTGGTGCACACGGTGGTCTACGATGGCAATGAGCAGACCGATTTTATTCGTGGTTTGGGGCTCACCTTTGGCGTCCCGATGCGCGAAGAGGTGCAAAACCGGCACGTCTGGTTTTCGGGTGAAGACGACGGCCTGTGGGGCGAACCGGTGCAGCCGATGAACGGCCGCTACATCTTTGTGGCAAAACCCGGCACTGACACCTCCATCTTCCCGGATCAGGTTGCCGGGCAACGCGTGCCCAACCGGGCCGAGTTCGATGCCAACGAACAATCGTTGCTCGACGACTGGGCGATTTGGTCCGACTACAAACTTTCGCAACCGACTGCCGACGGTTTCAGCGTCGAGAAACGCACCGGCGCTCACAGCGCATGGATCGCGGCAGGTTCGGGACGGCGGGCGTCGGGTTTTGTCTTTGCCGGCGATGTGAGCGGTGGTCTGGGCATCAGCGTAAAGAATTTCTGGCAGTCCAAGCCGACGGCGCTCGAGGTACGGAACGCCGCCGATGGCACTGCGCAGATGAATGTCTGGTTGTGGTCTCCGGATGGTCCGGCGATGGACATGCGCCACTACGACATCCGGGCGCACGGACTCGACGCCGTCTATGAAGATGTGCAGCCGGGGTTGAGCACGCCGATGGGTGTCTCGCGAACCAGCGAGTTGATGCTGTTCCCGCGCGGCGACCTGCCATCACGCGACGAGGCCGTGCAACTGGCGCATGCCGGTGCCGAACCTCCGCTGCTGGTGTGCACCCCCGAATATTTTCATGCCGTGAGCGCCTTCGGAGTCTGGAGCCTGCCCGATCGATCGACGCCCTTCAAACGCGCCATCGAAAATCGTATGGATGCCGCGCTCGATTTCTATCTTCGCTCCGTCGACGAGCACAGTTGGTACGGCTTTTGGGATTTTGGCGACGTCATGCATTCCTACGATGGGGTGCGTCACAAATGGCGGTATGATCTCGGTGGCATGGCGTGGGACAACACGGAGCTGGGGACCGATCTCTGGTTGTGGATGAGTTTTCTGCGGTCCGGCCGGGCCGATCTCTTCCGCATGGCGGAAGCCATGACGCGTCACACGCAGGAAGTTGATGTCTACCATCTCGGACCGCTCGCCGGGCTGGGCTCGCGGCACAATGTGCGGCACTGGGGTTGTGGCGCCAAAGAGGCGCGTATCAGCATGGCAAC
>JBNMNB010000398.1:0-3972 GCA_051270635.1 Verrucomicrobiales bacterium
CTGTTCGGCCAGAATAATCGCTCATTCTCCTGAGAGTAGAGCGGTTGCGTCATCTATTGCTGCTTCTGCTTCGCTGAAGTCGGTGAGGACGGGTTGTTTTTTGGCCCGAAATCGCTCTGCCTGATTCGCCAGGCCTTTCACTCTGGCGCGGAATTCTTCGGCATAGCCTGTAGTGTCTTGTTTGAGGGCTGTTGCCGCAGTGCTTTCGATTTTCTCACGGTGAGGGTCGAGGGCATCCCAGAGTGCTCGGGCAGATGATTTGCGCCATGATTTTTTCCACTGGCGATAGGCAATCCGGGGAAAAAACAGGCACACCGCAAAAACACCTGTGACTACCCATTGCTGAAACATGATCGCGGAAAAGAAGGCACCTAAAAGTAGCGAATTCAGCAATTCGCGGCAGCGCTTTGCGGTCACTCGGCGTTTGAGTTGTTCTCGCACTTTCTGCCTGAGCCCACCGGCGACCTGCGCGGGTTCCAGTCGATTTCGCGCGGCCTTGAGAAATTCACTGCGGCGCTTTTTCCAGGCAATTGCTTTTAGATCTTTCGATCGAAATGCCTCTCCATGCAGATCCTGAAGATGCCGACCAATTTTGGTCCAACTTTTTTCAAGATGCGCTTCCATCCGATCAGCGGCTTCTACGAGGCCGCGCTCAATAGCCTTACCAATTCCGCCAGTCACCAAGTCATGGATCGCCTCCGCGTGTTCAGAGACCTTACCTTTGAGTGGTTCCTCCTTGAGTAGATCCTCGGCAGAAACGACGACATCCATGATGCCGCGATCAAGATTCGTCAGCACTGAGTTTAAATGACGCGGCGTCTGCTCCAGCAGGCTCTCGCCAAGTTGCTCGACGCCTTTGCAAATGGTCGCCGTTTCCTCGACCTCGACTGCCACTGCTCCCATTTCTGCTCGCAATGCTTCGATCGCCTGTCGCCCGGAATCGATGGCCAACTTCAGGGGCTCCAGGCAGCCAGTCGCGGTTACGAATGTGGAGTCCAATGCCACAATTAAAAGATTGATTCCACTTTGCTGGCGAAGGTTTTCCTTATCCACCGTTTCCTGCCCTGACAGTTGCGCCAGGCGAGCCGAAACGGAAACAATTCGCGTGGTTTGTGCGGGGGAAAAGCGCTCATTGATCTGCTCTTTGAAGTGATTCAGCACTGGTTGCAACTCCGCTTCAGAACGCAAATCGGAACGACTTAGAACTATCAGCAACTTGTGACGATGCACGTCAGGAACCGCCGCGATCGCGTTCCAAGCTGAAGAATTCCAGGGATCCACGGCATCTAAAACGGCAATCACCACATCGCTCTGCTCGATCGCTTTAAGTAGCTGTACAGGAATCGCCTCTTTCTGGCCGACACTAAATTTATCGAGTCGCAATCGCCCCTCCGATACCTCTTTTAAAACATCCAGCAGCAGCGACTTGCCACTGCCAGTCGCACCAAAGACAGCGACCCGAAAGACCTCCCGCAATTGCTCCACAGTGCTGACGCATTCAATCGCGCTTGCTCCAGCAGCTCCCTTGGCCCGTCCACGAAGAGCCCGCAACGCTGGAAGCGCAGCCTTCAGTCGGGTCTTGGCTTTAAAGTAACGGTCTAGAACCATGAGTGGCCGCGACCTTACCAGCTGTCCCCTCAGTTGGGAACAAGCGAATCCGCAACCACCGTCACAGCAGGAGTCGTCGCAGCCAGCTGCGATGAGGCCTGCGATTGCTCGATATTGATCAGTTCGCTCACTGTCACGAATTGAAATCCGCGGCGCAGCAATTCATCCAGGGCAGCAGGCGTAGCCGAAATCGTTGGCGCATGAATATCGTGTGCAAGCAAAATGCCGCCTGGCCGTGCGCCTTCCACCAGTCGCTGGGTGACGACACTAACGCCCGGGCGCTTCCAATCTTCTGGATCGACGTTCCACAGGATCGTTGGATAGCCAAATTCTCTGCGGATCATCTCCCGCTGTTCGGTTCTCAAGGCCCCGTAAGGAGGACGCACCGTCTGCGGCGCAACACCAGTCACGGCGAGAATGCTATTGTGCACTTCGCCCAGTTCCGAACGAATCCGCTGGTCGGACATCTTGGTCATGTTGCCATGGCTCACTGTATGGTTGCCAATTTCGTGCCCCTCAGCGACCATTCGCCGCAGCAAATCCGGGTAGCGCTTCACGTTCGGCCCGACCACATAGAAAGTCGCGCGAATGTTGCGCGAACGCAGTATATCGAGAAGCTGTGGGGTGTTCGTCTTGTGCGGCCCATCATCAAAAGTGATTGCGATAAACGGCTGCTGCACTTTTGCCCTGCTATAAGACGTAGTCATCGATCTCGGAAGACGACGGGATCCAGAAAAATTCGGATTCATCGGCCGTGGCGGCGGCTGTGGTTGCGCCACGGGCGGTCGTGTCGGCAGTGGCGTTGTTTGCGCCTGCTTATTTCGCCCGCATGAACCGGCCAGAAGTGCCAGTCCAGTAGTCAGAAGAACGATTTTCCAATTCATTGAGATCATGCCTTTGTTGATGCAAAACTCCGCGTTGATTCGCGGTTTCGCAGTGAAAGTGAGGAATATTGTTCAGATTCCTGAAATATCATTCACTTTCTTACCGATGGGCCGATCGACGCAGAAAATGGCACTTTCCGGGCAACTTTTGCCTCATCGGATCGTTTCATCCGTGCCCAGTGTCATTCCTAAACGTCGTTCATTTAGGTTTCTTAACCAAATTTGCAGTGCTGCGCCTGCAAGTTGAGCGTAAATTGATGGTGGCGCCACCCTGTCAAAATTCGTAGTATTTTGGACACCTGTTGTAACCAAAGTTCGGTTAGTTAACACAGGTACGTTTGACGACATGGCGAAGGCGTTGATTCTTGCAGATATCACGACCCTATGAATTGTAAAAAATCGTTCCCGCTTCGACAGTATCCGCTGCTTGTCTGCTGCATGGCAGCGCTGTTCATCCCGCAGATGGTAAGTGTGGTCAGTGCAGAAAGCGGGACGGTAGCATTGGCAGGTTTTCTGGAGGAACACTGCTACGCCTGTCACGACGCCGATGTGCAGAAGGCTGAGCTCGATCTTGAGGGGCTCATGCGCGGTGGAAGCCCTGACATGGCAGATGCCCAAAAATGGGAGACCGCGCTGCATATGATCGCCACTGGTGAAATGCCACCGAAGAAGAAGGCGCAACCAACGCAGGCGGAGCGCGACATAGGCAGCGTTGCCATTGAAGAAATGCTGAGACTGTGGACGGAGTCACTTGGTGAGAATCCAGGGCGTGTGACGGTTCGCCGATTGAATCGCGAAGAATACAACAACACCGTGCGCGACCTGGTGGGCGTCGACTTCCGACCAGCCAAAGATTTCCCCAGTGACGAAGTGGGTTATGGCTTCGACAATATTGGTGATGTCCTGTCTCTCTCTCCCGTGTTGATGGAGCGCTACCTGGACGCCGCTGAGCAAGTTGTCGACAAAGCGATCGTCGCCGAGATTCCAGAATGGCCACCGGTGATGCGCACGGCACTGGATGACTTTCAGTTGCTCTCGTGGGAAGAAGTGCTAATGGCGCTTCCTCTGAAGGGAAACTGGCAGGCAACGTTCCATCGTCAGGGATCGATCGACCCGCTTTCATCAACACTCACATTCCCAGAATCTTCTTCAGTAAAGAATCTAGTCATCGAGGGAAAGCGGGCCCGTTTCACGGCAATGGTGGGTGACGCAGACAGCAGTGAAGAATGGAACATCACTGCTGAGGAACGTGGCACGGGTCGCTTGCTGGGACAGTGGATTCATGGCGAGCAACGCGGCACATTCGAAGCAATCGCCCTGCCTGGAGAGGCTTTTCTCGGCGACTGGCTGACAGTGGCGACGCTCCCAGACGGGCGCGATTTGCAACAGACACTGACCTTGGAAGGATCGGATCCCATTCGCGGACGTCTCGTTTCCAGAGATGATAAACGCACAACCGAGCTGAACGAAGTATTCGCTG
>JBNMNB010000399.1:0-3941 GCA_051270635.1 Verrucomicrobiales bacterium
GTATCACCGCATTAAATTTGCGCACTAGCGTTTCAATCCGCGCTCCCCGTGAAGGGAGCGACCGCAGACACCTTAGGTGGCCGCAGGAGTAGTGCAATAGAGAACGATTGCGCGAACCTCACTGATTTGGAGGGACGCCAAGCTTATTAAAGTTTACTAGGTGCTGTCAAAGAACAGAGAATGAGCAGGTTACGTGCTGTGCGAATCTCTTCAAGTGCGAATGATCACTTTAGGTTCGCGCAAGTGATTTGCGGTGCCGTAAAGTTCAGCGTTTGGAGCCCGCTGCTTCAGCTATTTATTCGATCAAACCCCAAGGAAACCGTCGACATCGTAACTTTGGTTCGTGCCATGGTGTTCTACCCGACGGTGCCAGTTTCGACCGAGAAAGTAAAATCGCAGGCTGTCTTTGTCACGATCGATCTCTTTGAGCAATCTATCGCGTAGGAGCGCCATCTGCGATGGATCGACTTCGCATTCGAATACTGAGTTCTGCACGCGCTGCCCGTAGTCAAGGCAAGTCTTGGCGACCCGGCGCAGGCGCCGAGTCCCTCCGTCCGACGAAGTCGCAACGTCATATGTGACGAGGATATACATGTAAGTTTGTGAGTTTTAGTGAGCAGTTTTCAAAGTGAGCATTCTCCCTTGCCTTCATTTCCAGAGAAACGCCGGGTAAGCGTCGATATCTCCGCGCAGGTGGCGTGCCAGCAGGCGCGCTTGAAGATGGGGGACAAGACCAAGTGTGACTTTTTCCTGGAGGAACGGGTGAGTGAGTTCACTCTGTTTACGCTCCTGGTATGCCGCGAGAACTGTCTTGCGGGCCGCCTCCTTCATCTCGAATCCTCCCGTTTCTTTGGAAATGAAATCCTTGGCCGTTAGTTGACGACGGTTTATCAATGTTAGCGCAACTCGGTCGGCGATGACTGGGCGAAGTTCTTCCATGAGATCCAACGCCAGGCTGGCGCGACCAGGTCGATCGCGGTGCAGGAATCCCACCTGCGGGTCAAGTCCGCACGCCTCACAGGCAGAGCGGCAATCGTGACCCAAAATGGCATACAGAAACGAAAGTAAGGCGTTAACCGGATCCATCGGAGGACGTTTTGTGCGTCCTTTGATCGCAATCTCGGGATCGTGGCCAGTCAGCAATTTTGGAAACGCGCCAAAGTAAGTTGCAGCCGCGTCTCCTTCGATGCCTCGCACCGAGTCAAGTGTGCTGGCTCGCTGAACAGCGGCAATGCGATTGTCGAACCAGGTTACCGCAGATTTCAGAGTAGAATTGCCACTTTCTGAATGGTGATCGCGTAGTGCCCGGCGCATCACGGCTCTGCAGTTTACGAGCTTTGCGGCGATGACGTTGCGTGCGATGGCTACGGCTGCAGGTTCGTCATCCGCTCGACGGTATTGTTCGCGGCGCAGCAGGACATTGCCTGATTGCTTGCCAATGACCGCTGCCATGAACTTGCCGTAGGGATTCAAAAACGAGAGTGAAACTCCGCTCTCAGCGCATCCAGCCATCAATTGAGGGCTGCACCCGATATCCCATCCCATCGTGACGATGCCTTCCAGATTGTGCAATGGCACGCGTAGCTTCGTCTCCTTCCCAAGCTTCACCGCCACGGCCGCCCCATCTTTCTTGAGATACGTTCCATCGAGCGTTACGAACAATGTGTTGAGGTGTTTCTTAGCAGGCACGGAATTACGATTTAAGATTGAGCATTCATGATCTAAGAATCTGCGTCATCCGCGAAATCTGTGGATCGATTCAAATTCTCTGCGAACCATGCAGCGGCACCGCGTTTTAATCGCAGTGCATCTGGCATGCAGAGTTCGATCAGTGAGCAGGACTCGCACTTCTTCTCCTTGATCGCGGGTGGAGTGACATGGCTCCCGATCATTTCATGTAATCGCCGAGCTGCTTCAACCGTCAGAGCGCGCAGAGTCTCATTAAACTCCACTTCATGCCTACGCCGGTTCTTTCCATAGTAGAGAAAGCCTGACGGGATCGATGTTCCTAACATTTCCTCCAGGCAAATAGCCTGTGCACAGATCTGGACTTCATCCGCCGAATGCGATTTTGGTTTGCCCCGTTTGTATTCCACAGGCAGCACCGTGCCATCCTCATGAAATTCCACAATGTCAGCAATCCCCAATACCCCAAGTGCCACCGACCGAATCGGCAACCCCCGCCGAATCCTCACCCCGGGCCGCGCCTCATCCGGCCCATCATGCGCCCGCTCATGCAGGATATTTCCTTCAGTGGTAAACCGATTCTCCGCCCACACCTGCTCGATGTGAATCAGCGCACACTGCCGCTCACAGAACAGCAAGTGCTGCAGTGCAGAGAGCGGGAGGAGGACTTCCATTTTCTCGGCGATTCGGTTGCGTCAAAGTTCGAAACGACCAAGTAAGCCCAAGCCTGATGGAGCATTGGTGGCACCTCCACTGCTTCCATCGGATGGGTCGCAAAGTGCATATCGTGATGAATAGAGCTCAAGCAATGCCGCCCAGCCACTCGGCATCAGACGCGGGGCATGCTCCAGTTCCTTGCCATAGCGGACGGCGAATTCCAGCATCGTCCTCGCATGGAAAAACGCTTCGAGAATCGGACGCCCTTTAGCAAGCCAATCCCGGTTGTCCTCCGCTACAAATTCGTGGCCGGTACCTGCTTCGATGATCTGTCGAAACCACGGGTGCAGCTCCCTCTGTGGCCATAGGCGACGAAGTGCCTCAACGATTGCCAACGTTTCGGATTGCAGGCTGTAGAGCTTAAAGCTCTGATGGTAGAAACGGTAGAATTTGTCTTCACCACGCCCATGGCTGTCGACCCGATCCAATAGCTCGCTTAGATCTTTTATAGACGCTTTGATTGACTCCATCAGAGGCTCTGACGCTTCGTCGATTGGATCGGGTGTCAGGGACATCGTGTTGTTTGTGATGATTCAAATGCGACGGATGAGGGAGACGCCTTCAGGAATTGCCGACTCGGCGATGGCGAGATCGTAGTCGCCGAAGGACCGGGGAACTTCCACGCCTTCCTTGCGCGTAACCGTAACTGCTTCGAAGAGCTTGTGGCTTGGAGCACTGCCCAGTTGCGAATTGTGTTCGAAAATAATCAGCGCTCGAGGATTCATAGAGCCAGCTGGCCGTGCTGCCGATTGATCGAACTGGAATGCGTTTTCGAGTGCGGCGAAACAACCCGGATCAGGAATCAGGAGGGGGAGGGAGTCCACGCACGGCTGGCAGGTCGGCGATTTCATCACAGACGGAAGCGACTGAGGGACTTGCGAGCAAGACGCTCAGAGGGATCATCGTATTTCTCAAGGTACCGCTGCAATTGCCAATCCGTTTCATCCATATAATCCGCCCAAGAAATCTGCCCCCGAAGGTGTGAATCCGCCAGCGGAGCAGAAGGCACCGGGAACTCTGGAAGTTCCCCCTCCGCAGCTGGTTCAGACCCAGGCTCGGCTGGTACAGGAGTAGGACTGCCCTCATTCATGGTCGGGTAAGATAGTCTCGATTCTCGCCTTGTCTTCCGCAGATGCGTAGCGATTGAGTATTGCCTGATTCCTGAGGTTGGCGAATTTATGGGTTCAGAATCCCGGAGTGATCTGCGGCTTTAGACTTCCCTCACCGTCATTGTTCGGAAATTTCAGCACAGGTGCATTTTCGATTGCTCCTGTAATCGTGTCGATCACAAGGCTCTTGTGAACCTTCGCAGATGAGGTGTCGCCACTTGGGCAGCTGTGCTTCCACCAAATGACATGCAGAACTTCCATCGAGCCGTCGGGGCGGGCGGAGGAGGCGTCGTTTTCAAATAGCGTGCGCAAGGCTTCCTTGAGTTTGTCTGCGTCTGCGTCCGTGAATCCCGTGCCTGTTTCGTCGGAGGCGAGCTGTGAGTTGACGCTGCCGTAGAAGACGTAAATGCCATGGTCAACGCGGTGCTT
>JBNMNB010000400.1:0-3917 GCA_051270635.1 Verrucomicrobiales bacterium
ATCGGAATTGCGGCGACGACCGCTGGTTGAGGTTGCGCAGGCTACCACGATTGCTGTGGGGAAGAACGCAATCGAAGAAGCAGGTAATGAAAGCTCTGAATCGAATGCGAAGCGAACGGGCGCTGGTCTGCTAAGAATGGTATCGAGGCTGCCGAATCTCCTTCCAGCGATACTGATCGTGAGCGGGCTCTGTTACGTTTCTCCGTTTGCATTGGCGTTCAAAAAACCTCAGGAGGCGACTAACGCATCCGAGCCAGTGGTTGAGGAGCTCACTGTGACGACTCCAGATGAAGTGGTCGACATTAGTGCACCAAAGCCTCCTGCTTTTCGATATGTCACGCCTGATGGATTTGCCGATGCGGATGCGGCGCGGTGGAAGGTTGCGACGTTGAAGCGAATTGAAGGCGTTGAAAGTGGAGCGCCCGCAGCGATTTCACCGGATGGGAAGATGCTGACTTTGTGCAGTCGCGATTCCGGATTCAATTCCAGGATGGTCGTCCGATTGTTTGAGCTGGCGACTCTCGAGTCCCGGGGCACGGTGGCAATGCCATCGAGCGTGAAGCAACTGGCATGGGCGCCATCTAGCGACCGGATGTTCTACGTTGCCGATGCTGAGGTTGGAGTGATCGAGATCGACGCTTCCGGTAGCGGAAGAAGAACATCGCTTCCAAGGCCGACAGGCGACGATATCCCGAATGGCCAGGTACAATGGAAGATTCCTGGGAACATCTTTTTTGCCAATGCCAACAGGAGTGCCGTGCTCGACTTGGAGATGCTCACCGTCAAGAACTCGGCTTTGCAAACCAGCGATGACGACAGCGCCCTGGCCTCGACTGAGCATTGGGAACTTGGCATCAAGGATGGCATCTTTGGGTATCGGCCACCCGCTCGGGAAGAGCGCTTCGGCAGGTGGACAACGCATACCTATCCGCGAATGACGGTCACGAGTTTGGAATTGGTGTCTACAGTGACGCTGTTCGACATTGAACGACCTCAGGACAAGCGCTTCCTGAGTTCGCCCGATGGATCTATTCTGGTCGAGCTTTCGGATGGAGCGGCGACGGTTCGCTACATGGGACTTGCGGATTGGCCAATCCGGCGCGCCTATACGATCGCGATGGGAGACGAGAGAGAGTCAGATCTCGAATTTCCGCTTTTCGCTGAGCTCCTGAAGGACTTGCGGGTATCTGTTTTTGTTTGCGCGCCAATGATCAATCCCCTGAATGGCAAGACCGTGGGGCCGCAGCGTGACCGTGTGAAGGCTCGTGCTCAGTTGATGTCATGGGGAGACAAGAATGCGGAAATCTGGGTAACCGATGCTTATCGCGACATCGACGTTGGCGACGTTGTTGCCGATCCGCACGTCGGGAACAAAAACGCTCCTGAGGTCATGAAGACTCCGCTTCCTGCGGATTGGTTTGCTGTCATCGATCAGCAGGATTCTGCAGAGCCAGGGATCGCGCTTACGCGATCGAACATGGGTGATGCAAGCCGTCTGGAGGAGATTGAAGCTGTTCGAGAAATCAACGAGCCAGAGCCCGATGCCGAACCAGCATCCATGTCTCTGGACACGGCGCAGCGCAACGTGAGAATCCAAAACTTCCTCATCGATCACCATAAGAAGGCGAGCAGCAAGCAGCTCGATGCGTTTGTCGAAGACTATGGATCGAGTGTCGATTACTTTGATCGTGGTAAAGTCCGCCAGAGTTTCATTCGGAACGATCAGGCGGAATACTCCGCAAAGTGGGCGCGGCTTAGTGAAGAAGTGGATGTCGACTCGATTAAGATTGGCAAGCTCAGTGGCCAAATTTGCCAGGTGACTTATCGGATGAAGTTCACGCAGGAGAAAGCCGACGGCAATTGGGCCACAGGAATCTCGACGATCACGTTGACCCTCGATATGAGTGGTCGCCCCAAAATCGTCCGGCAGCGTGCCACTGTCAGCAACCTCAAGAAGAGCAACCCATAACGCGCGATCTATGTTCGGACTTTGGCAACACAAGAAACCTGAAATCTACCAACACTGGTATGTCTTGCTGGGGGAATTCACTTCGGAAATCCAATTGTTCTACACTCAGGTGGAGCAGGATCTCACGGAGAGGCTTGTTCCTGGCCTGGAGTTCAGTCGCATTCAATTTTCTGAAGGTGGCATGCTTACTCCGAATCGCGAATACCTGCGTGCGCGCCGTGAGCGGTTGGTGTTTGAGATCTGTTCCGCACCGTTCGGAACGTCATGGTATTTCAGTTGTCGGTTTGGGGAGATTCCGTTCCGGCTTCGGATCTGGGAGGTGCTTGTTCTTTTGGCGCTGGCCGGTGCTGTTTTCCTCTATTACGCCGCAGTGTTCGGGTTGTTCTGGGGAGGAATCATGCTGGGCATGAGCATTGTGTCGATTCTGATGTTGATCAATATGGCGGCAACCTCATCGCGTCGTGACCTCGATAGAGTGTTGCTTCGCATTCCTGTTCTGGGATCGCTGTATGAATTGTTTATGCGGCGAAATTCCACGTATGTCCGCGAAGACAACAGCCTCGCCTACATGCAGATCGTCGATGCCGTTGTCCGGGCGCGTGTTGTTGAAGCAGCGAAGGAACATGGGATCGAAGACGTCGAGTTCCTAAACAACCCGGATCCGCTTTCGCACCGGACGCTGATCGATCGGATCAAGGATCGGGTGAAGCAAGCGATGCAAGCAGGGCTCGCTGCGACCGCAACCTTGGCAAAAACCCCTCGATAGAATTTCGCAAAAATCCGCCATTTCGGCGGCAAAGCTTCTCCAATGCCTCTGACCGATTTCCAGCAGCAGATTGCCGATCAATTTCACGCGTGGGAGATGGTTGGGCGCGGTGATCTGGCACCCGTAGATGATCCGATATCTCCCGAGCCACCGTTTCGACCGTTTCGAGGGTACAAGATTCGGCGGCGCCCGGTGGTCGATGATGGCACGCGGCATACGTGGATCAGCAGGTTCCTGGCCTCGACTCGGCCGCCTGAGCCAGAGCCTGAGGCTGCGGAGGAGGAAGATGAGGATTTTGATTTCGACTTTTGCGATCGTGAGGATCAGACCGAACTCTTGATTCTGGCAACACCCGACTGGTCGCCGGATTCGCGGCTGTTTGCGGAATGCATCCTTCAGATGGAGAAACTGCAGAAACCAGTCGCGATCGAACTGGTGGGCACTGCGGAGCAGACTGAATTGTTAGTGACGGTTGAGAACGAGGACGCAAATCGCGTAGAGGCGTTGATCACGACCTGCTTCCCGGAGCTGGTGGTGCACCGTAAGAGCCGGGAGCATGATACGCTTCTCGGTGACATCTGGAGCAATGGCCCGAAGGCATCGGAAATTGTCGAATTGGCGCTGTCCCGGGCGTTTTTCCTGCCCTTGGCAGAACCGAGTCTGAGTGCGCTTTCCGCGATGGTCGGAACACTATCGCAGCTGACCACTGACGACATCGGTGTCTTGCAAGTCTTGTTCGAACCGGCACAGCGGGATTGGAGCTGTTCGCTCACCCAAGGCCTGCTTGACGACGATACGACGGGACGCGTTTTCGCCGATCAGAAGAAGCTGGTGCGGGCGGCACAGGAGAAAGCCGAGTCCAAACTTTACGGCGTAGTCGTGCGATTGGCGGCGCGTTCGCAAAACTTCCAGCAGGTTTGGGAAATCCTTACGAGGCTGGGATCCGCGCTGCGCCCGTTTGATGATCCCAACGGCAATGCATTCTACCCAGTTGAAGGCGAAGACTATGATTCGGATACGCACGAAATGGATCTGCTCAAACGGCAGTCGCGGCGCTTTGGAATGCTGCTGACGCATCGGGAGCTGTGTGCACTGGTGCGGTTTCCAACTGCCGAGACGAGTTCACCGAAACTTCTTCGGAGCACGCGGAGAACCAAGGCCGCTCCTGTTTCCCTGCTTGAA
>JBNMNB010000401.1:0-3898 GCA_051270635.1 Verrucomicrobiales bacterium
CCTTTCGCATCAAAGACATGGTGGATATCAACGGATCTCATGGCAAAGTCGTGCGCCTTACCTCCAGCGAGACAGTATTGATGACAGTGGACGGAAACCATATCCGCATCCCGAATGCCGACGTGTTCAAGGGCAAAATAATCAACTACACCCGCAATCCAGAGCGGCGTTTCGATGTCGTCGTTGGTGTGGGCACCGATGAGGATCTGGGTCGTGCGGAAGAGGTGGGCTTGAAAACATTGCGTGAGATGCCTGGCGTTCTGCAGGATCCTCCGCCGACGTGCTTGGTAGATGAACTGGGAGATTCGAACGTCGCGCTGCGATTTCACGGCTGGATCAACCAGTCGGCGTCCGACTTCAACAAGGTACGGAGCCACGCAACTCGATTAATCAAAGTAGTCTTCGATAGCGAGGAGATCGGAATGCCGAATCCTACCTACGAACTCAACCTGCGACGCCCTCCTCAAACCGCTAAGTCAGCTGTTGGAGAAAGTGCGCCAAAGAATGACACCAAGCGACCGACTGCAGAGATCGTGGAGAAAGCTAGTCGCGTTGATGTTTCACCAGACGATCATATTGACCGGCAGATTGACCACGAGAAGCGGAGCACTGACGAAGAGGATCTTTTGCAAGAAGAGCCATCCTGATAGTCCTTCCTGGAAAAGGGGGAGGGGACAGCCAGGCACTGGTACAGGTAACGCTGAGATCAGCCTGGTAACTTCACTCCAATGCCTAGGATTTAGCGACTCGTTACAGCAGTCTTAGATCGATTCGCGTTGATCTGGCGGTGGCTAAAGCGCCACCCGAAACGCTCGAATTTTCAGCAACAACTGCACTCAACGTATAAAATCATGCGATTGGATCGCCAACCGTTTCATCGTAGCAAAAGATTCAATGGCCCTCAGCCCTGCCTCATCCAGCAATCATAGCATTGCCGACGTTTTCTCTCTGGTATTAGTTAATCCCGAGACGAGAGAGCAAGCCTACGCCGAAGTGAACAAGTTTCTCGGCACAGATTGAACTCGAGAATCGCTAGCATCCCGGCCGGGGAAACCGCTTTTAGCGTTAAACAGATGCAGATAGAAGTTGTGCGGGCTGCGCCAGTAGAGGTATATTGAAGCGATGGATGATCCACCTCCACGACCCGGACGCGATAAGCTGTCGGTCGCGGACCGTGACCGTCTCGATGTTCTTTTCGAGCAATTCTCGGAGCTCAGCCCGCGTTCGGTAGGCTACCCCTGCAATCAGGCGTGGGATTATTCCGAGCTTTTTCGCTTTCTTCAGTTCGCCGCCAATAACGTCGGTGATCCGTTTGAGGGCAGCAACTACAGCATCAATTCGCATGAGATCGAGCGAGAGGTGGTGGAAGATTTTGGCAGATTCACTGAGGCTAACCCCGAGGACTTCTGGGGCTACGTTACAAACGGGGGCACGGAGGGGAATATGTATGGCCTGTATCTCGCGCGGGAGCTGTTCCCGCAGGGGATCGTTTACTTTTCGGAAGACACGCACTACAGCGTAACCAAGATCCTCCGGTTGCAGCACACGCGGAACATCATGCTGAAATCGCAGGACAACGGCGAGCTCGACTACGACGATTTGAGGGAATCCGTGCGGCTCAACCGCGATACACCGCCAATCGTGTTCGCCAACATCGGTACAACAATGAAGGGTGCCGTCGACGATCTCTCCACTATTCGACAAATCATGGACGATCTCGCGATCCGCGAATACTACATCCACTGTGACGCGGCGCTCAGTGGGATGATCTTGCCCTTTCTGGACAACCCGCCGCCATGGACATTCGCCGACGGTGCTGACAGCATCTCCATCAGCGGCCACAAGATGATAGGCTCCCCACTCCCGTGCGGATTGGCGCTGGCAAAGCGGCGCTTCGTCGAGCGGGTCGCGCGCTCGGTGGAGTATGTCGGAGTGCTGGACACGACTATCTCGGGTTCGCGCAGCGCTTTTACACCGCTGATACTATGGTACGCACTCCGCACTCTTGGCGAGGAAGGCCTTGCCGCAAACGCAAAGCGCTCTCTGGAACTTGCACGCTACACTGTGAGCCGATTCCAAGACCGCGGAGTCGATGCGTGGCGAAACCTAAATTCCGTGACAGTGGTGTTTCCTCGTCCCGCCGAGAGCGTGATGCGCAAGTGGATCGTTGCTCCGAATCGCGATATCGGTCATCTCATCGCGCTTCCGCACATGACCGAGGAGACCATTGACGCCTTTATTAATGATTACTGCGGGGCGCGACAACCGGATCCCACCGCCGACGGGCGCCACCTCCCCGCCTCGAAAGATCCCAGACGGCTCGGTGCCGATGTGTCGAGAGCGGGCATTACCTAGACGACGACAGCCACGATGAAACAGATCACGATCATCACCGAAAACCGCGCCGGCGAGGTCGCCGAGATATCGTCTCTGCTGGCTGGCCTGCAGGTGAACATCGAGGATATTGAAATCGAGAAAGGCGAAGAGCTAGGCGTGATCACCCTGGCCGTCGACAATTACGACGTCGCCCTCCGCGCGCTTCGCGATTCCGGATTTCAAGCCATCTCCCAAGACGCGCTCGTGGTGCGCCTGGAAGACCGCCCAGGAGCTCTCGCCGAGATCGCCGCCCGGTTCAACAAAGAAGCGATCCAGCTCCGCAGTATGCACATCATTCAGCGGAAAACTGGACACGCCCACGTGAGCATCGTGACCACTGACAACGCGCGTGCCGCGACATTGCTGCGGGATGTGCTCGTTGGCTAACGATAGACGCGGGAAGGAAGTGCGGTCTTTCACCCGTTGGGTGTATGCGGGAGTGCCGCGCCCTGAAGTCAGTATTGTCGTCCAAACACCAGAGGGAGAATTTTTTAATCGGAACGAATCGATCACCATCGAGGCATCAGCAGTGGATCCGTTTGGAGAAGTGTTGTCGGTGGACTTTTTCGCGGATGGAGAACTGATCGGTTCGCAGGGAATTGTCATTGACGCGGCCTGGATCGAGCCCGGGCAAACGTGGACGCATTCTTTCACTTTGGTGAGCGGAATAGCAGAGGCCGGCATTCTTCAACTGACTGCCCACTACCGGAGAGGTGATGGCAGCGAATTGCAGTCGGCTCCGGTGGGAATTGTGATCGTGGACCGTGAGCGCGACAGCGAAGATGCGCTGACATTCCTCCAACCAACGGATCAGCTCTATGTTGCTGGAGATTCAATTCCGATTCAACTGCACGGAGTGACCGGAAACGGCGGCTTCATTCCAGATGCAGATGTGTTCCTCGACGGCAAACGCATCGGCTTCGCATCCTACTGCCCTCCAAACGCGTTCTGTCTCATCCAAGATGATCCGCTGCTCACGTTCTATGGGAAACTGCCCTCGAACCTCGCGCCTGGGGTTCATACCCTCACGGCTCGCGCTTTGGTGGATGATCGAGAGATCAACAGTGCGCCGCTGGAGATCACCATTATCGATCCCCAGAGTGTGCCTAGTTTCCAGATCAACGAACCCGAGAAGGGAGCGATCTATGTAAGTCCCGCACCGGTATCGTTCAATGTCACGACCTTGGTGCCCGACGCCTTCCTCGACTATGTCGAAGTGCTCGACTATGTCGAAGTGCTCGCGAATGGCGAAGTGATTGGCATGCTCGGCTACTGCCCTTTAGACGGCATTTGCGAAGCGCCTGACCCCGGCCAGCATTTGGAATTTTTCCTGTTCCTTCCCAGTGAGGCCAGTTGGCCCAATCTTACAGCTGGTCATTACGCCATCACCGTGCGAGGCACGGTTCCAGGAAGCGAGCGCGTCTTCGAGAGTGATCCCGTGAACATCACCGTCCTGGCGAATGCTCCCACGGAGCCTACCCTTACATTCCTCATGCCCGAAGTTGGTGCTGTCTTTCGTTCC
>JBNMNB010000402.1:0-3861 GCA_051270635.1 Verrucomicrobiales bacterium
TCGCCGCGGTAGGCGTTGTGCTGGCAACGCCAGAATTGAAAGCCGTATCCTTGCTTCCAGTCAGCGGTCCTGCCGCTGGGCGCTTTGTCATTGTCGACCTGCTTTTGGGTGGCCGCTTCGATCCACGATTCGGGCAGCAGCTGCTGGCCGTTCCATTTGCCTTTTTGCAGATAAAGCTGGCCGAACTTCGCGATGTCCTCGGTGCGGATGAAGAGGCCGTAGCCGCCAAGGTTGTAACCCTCGGTGGTGGCACCCCATTCGGGGTTTTCGATGCCGAGTGGGTCGAACAGACGCGGTTTCAAATAGTCGAGCACGGTCTCGCCAGTGGCCTTGGTGACGATGGCTGAGAGCGTGTAGCTACCCGGAGTGTTGTAGCGGAAATAGGTTCCGGGCTTGTGCATGACCGGATGGGCGAGGAAGTCCTTCACCGATGGTCCCAGATCTAGATTGAACTTCGGCTCCACGTCGTGCCCACCGCTCATCGTGAGCAGATCGCGCACCCGCATCGCCTTGAGATTGTCGGATGGATTCTCTGGCTCCTTGTCAGGAAAGAATTTCAGCACCGGGTCGTCCAGATTGAGCTTTCCTTCTGCGACTGCGATCCCAACCGCCGTGGCGTTGAAGCTCTTGCTCAGCGACCACATGATATGGCGCTTGTCCGCAGTCTCCGGCTTCCACCAAGCCTCCGCGATGACATGCCCGTGGCGCACTAACATGAAACTATGCAGCGTATCGATCTGCTCGTCAGCGGCCTCGATGAACGAACGAATCGCCACCGAAGAGATGCCCTGCTCCTCCGGGGAACTTCGTGGCAGCGCCGTGTCGGCTGCCAGACCGCCGTCGATCGCGGCCACGAGAAGAAGTGCGAAAACGCCGAAGTATTTCATGAGCGACTCATAGCTCTGAATTTCTCAACGCCAATCACAACCCGTTTGAATATCGCGAATCGCATCGTGAAGAAATTGGCATGATGACACCGGAATTCCCTGCCACGGTGTCGCCTGATGAACCCGGCAAAAAATCTCATGACAATCAAATCCATCATCTTGTTCCTTCTAGCGGCGGTCACGCTGCATGCCGATGAGTGGACTCCGGCCAAAGACGAAGCCGGAGAGCCAACCATCAACGACCGCACGATGGAGACTTTCCACCATCGGGTGAAGCCGGAATGGGGTTACGCGACGCCGCAGCAGGACACTTTCATCGTGGTGCATCCGACGGCTGCCCGCAAAAACGCGCCGCTCTACGTCGTGCTGCATTCCGCCGGTCACGATGTGTTTTCCTGCGTGAACTGCACGAAAACGGTTGGCAATCACGACATCTATCGCGCGCCTGACGATCACTTCGCGCTCTACGTCGACTGCCGCAAAAACAAAGGCGACTGGTGGTGGGGCGGCATGCATCTGCGAGATGAGGGGCTAACCACCAAGAATTCAGGTGGCGATCCGATGCCGGTCGAGAAGCGTGTGATGGACACGGTCGCGTGGGTCATGAAGACCTACGGGATCGACCCGAATCGTGTGTATTTGTCAGGAAATTCGATGGGCGGAAGCGGCACGCTCGGCATTGGCATGCGCCACGGCGACGTCTTCGCCGCGATCAAAGCCAACGTGCCTGCGGGGATCGAGCACGTCTCAAATCGCATGTATTTCCCGCCTCAAACCGTCCCTGAAAACGTGACCCTGCCCGACCCACCCGTCTGCGTCGATTACTCCGGGCAGAACGACGGCTGGTCCGCCGGGCACGATCGTTTTGCGCAAGCGATGAACGACCGCAAATACGCGCTCTATCTTTATTGGGGCCCGTTCGGTCACGCGAACAACTCGGCCAAGATCAAGGAGGTGAACGATCTCATCGACTCGTTTGACTGGTTAGGTATCAAAAAGAACGAAGCTTACGCCGTATTCACGAACGCCTCGAACGACTCCAAACTTCCGTGGCCCGATGATGTAAAGAACGCCGCCTCGGGGCAGATCAATGCATTCTTTCGCTGGAGAAACGTGAGCGACACCGCGGATCAATTTGAAACCGAACTGTTTCTCGTTTCGGCCGAGGACCTGAAAACGAAATTCGAGATTCCCCACGAAGCCAGCGTAGATGTGACTCTACGCCGTCTGCAAGATTTTCAACTCAAGCCGGGAGCAGCCTTCGAGTGGACTTTCGGCGATTCCAAAGGCGAGGGCGAAGTTGATGGGCAGGGGCTAATCACGATTGCAGGACTGACAATCAGGAACGAGCCATCAATGCTTAGTGTTCGGGGCAAATAGCAGGTGCAACTCTTCAGGAGCTGAGTGGGCTCTACATTAGGAGACTGTTGGTCTCGTCGAAATTAAACAGTAAAATCAGATTTGCATGAAACTCCACTATCTGATTCTGGGCTTGGTAACGATCTTTTTGCAGAATGTCAGCCTGTGGGCGCAGGCACCTGAGGTTCCCCGCGCTGTCGCCTCGCCCGTGAAGCTGGGATGGTCAAGTGTCACTCGGACTTACGAATTTGACTCGCGTGTTCTATTCGGCTGCATCGAGCCACATCGTTGGTATCACGGTCTCGCCGGATTGGTTCATCGAGATTGGAAGGTCGACGCCATCCGTCCGCTCAAATCTTTTCTAAATGCCGAGTACTACCTGTCGGTCGGTTCCGGAACACGCATGATTCCTCGCAAGCTTTCGCGCGACAAAAAGACGATCCACAAATTGCAGGATGGTGGCGTGCGTATCCACTTTCCCGAGGAACCTGTTTACGGATTCTCCATGGACTTAACGTATCGGGTACACTCCGATATGGTCGATATGGATGTGATGATTCTCCCGTCTAAGGACGTTGAGAAATTTGAGATCTTTTTTGCCTCCTATGTGGTTGAGGCCTTTAGCGAGACCTGGGTGCCGTTGAAAGAGGACGATGGATCCTCTCACTGGTACAAGCTTGAAAATCGAACGGTGATGAATCGCGTGTTTGGGGTCGTTCGTGACGAAGATGAACGGGAATTACTAGGCGACGGACGCTGGGGAGAATCGATCGTCAAGAATCTGAAGGTTGAGGCAAAGCCATTTAGTCATCCAATTCTAATTGCCCACAACCCGGAGAACGGCTTCGCGCTCGTTTTTCTCTGCGACCCGGTTGTTACGTCTTTCCTGGGCGGACAGTATCATGGATGGGATACGGCCCACGATTGGAGTTTCGGCTCTGATCTGGTGGCAGGTCAGGCAATGAATGCGCGCGTTCGACTTGTCTACAGGCATTTCAATGATCCTGAAGCGATGCAGCAGAATGTGATGCGACTATGGCAGGAATTTGGCGATGATATCGAAAAAGAGGGCAACGCAGCGAACGAGAAGACAAAAGAATAATCATGAAAACGATTTTAATATGCCTGGTGCTGAGCAGCTCTTTGCTTCAAGCGGATATCTATTATGTTTCTCCGGACGGCGGCGGAAACGAACCTTACAAATCATGGGACGCCGCCGCTGTCTCTATTCAGGACGCGGTTGTGGCGGCGGCCCGGGCAGGGGACGAAGATGCTACCGTTCTCGTGCGAAAAGGAGTTTACAAGTGGGCCGGAGATGACCCTGTGGTGACGATCACCCGATCGCTTACGCTACGAGGTGAATCCGCCGATCCCGCAGATGCCACTATCGACGGCGCAGGCGAACGGCGCTGCATTCTGGTGACTTTGGAGGATGAGGATGCCAAGGTTGTAATCAAAGGAATTACGATCAAGAATGGTTTCACTGAGGGGCTCTTCAGGAAATATCGTGGCAGCTGAAAGCATCGTAGTAGAGTGTATGAATGAAAAGCCTCGCCCATCACTATGCTTTGTTACTGGGATTGGAAAGTCCGTGGAAAGTGGAATCAGTCGATCT
>JBNMNB010000403.1:0-3842 GCA_051270635.1 Verrucomicrobiales bacterium
TGGCGAATCCATCAGAGGAGATTCAGGGATACCGAGGTCAAAATCCGATCGAAAGAACTCACCGTATACCCGATAGGTCAGCGTGCCCGAGGCTTCACTATCCCCGATTCCCTTCACTCCTGCAATCATGTTGGATTTTCATAAAAAGATCATATCCCGGGCTTGCCCAGCGGAAGGTTGACCGTCCAGCGTTATTTCGCAACCCTATTTAAAATTTCCAGGAATCACCCGGGTGAGATTTCCTCTAAATGCTGCGGCGTTGGGCCTCGTAGCCACGCGTTCAAGGCGTGAATTTGAAAGGCTGCGATCCCATCCAGGCTCTCAGCGCCCGTTGATGTCGCATTGTTGACAACGCTACTGACGAACTCTGGCAGCAAGAATTCAGTAACTGGCTCCAGCGAGGAGACGGGGTCGCCAGTGATGCCAGTGATGCCAGTGATGCCAGTGATGCCAGTGACTTGCCCCAACCAGGCTCGAGTGAATGCAGGACCAACATGTTCAGCATTGTGCCGGGCGACCACGTGCGGGGGTAGCTGGTCGCCCATTCCCCTTCGCAGCAGGGCTTTCGTTTGACCACTCTTTACGCGAAATCCAGCCGGAACCGACAGACAAAACTCGATTAAGTCCTGATCGAAGAATGGCCGCCGGCCTTCAATGCCGAAAAAGCTGGCTCCGGCGTAGTAAGATTCCATCGCATCGATCAAATACGGCTGCTGAAGCGCTGCGATGCAGTTTTCCTGAAATGTCCTGTTTTTGCTGTGCGATCTTCGATTCGCTTGCTCTGCCACGCGTTCCGCCAGGTTCATCTGCCGTGCGAATTCCGGATTGACAGCGCTTGCCCAGGAGAAGCGTTCCAATTCCTCAGTTGACAGGTTAGTGCGATTCCGCTGACGCAATCGTTTGCGCCAAAGTTCGACCATTGGAGGCATGAAGGCTTGAGCAAAACTCCCCATGAACAGTTTCGCAGCGCCCGCCCAGCCATGTTCATCGTGATTGCGACTCCAGGCAATCGCTTCCCTAAGCCCCCCGTAGTAGTCCCCTCCTTTGATGATTTCTCTAATATACTGGCTGCCGCACGATGTCACCAGATCGCCGTCAACGCCATCGAGCAACACGTCTACGCCTGATCGTCGAGCACCGGCATATGCAGGGAGCGGTGCAACTACCAACCCCGAGTAAGTTGGGTCGGCACTCCAGCGTGCAAATGCATCAAACTGAATCCACTGTTGAAACTGTTCTGCTGAAACGGTGTGGTGAACCAAACCACTCAGGTGATCGACGACCGCCCGTGCTGCAACGCCTTCGGCTCTGCCAGTCTCTGAGGAATCATCAATCGCAGAAAACACGCTGAAGGGAGTTGGTGAGTCCCGCAACCTCTGGGAGGCCACTGCGACGATTGCTGACGAATCCATGCCACCGCTAAGCATCGACGCCACGCGATGGCGAGTGTCAGCTTGCAGCCTTCTAGTTACGGCTCGGGTAAAATGCTCCATGAAGGCCTCGGTGGCTTCACGGTCGTCGGCGAATCGCAGTTCAGCCTGCTCCTGTAGCTTCCAGTACTGAACCGTCTCCGTGCTGTTGCAATGGACTTCCAGATGACTGGCTGGAAGCAATCGGTGCACATCGCGGAAGAACGTCTGAGAAATGTCTTCGCACCCATAGTCCCAGGTGATGAATTCGGCTATTTTTTCCCGATTGATGGATGGAGCCCGTCCCTCGTACGAAGCAACCAGACGGGCATCGGTACCGAAAACGAAGTCGCCTGACAAGGAAGCATAGTAAATGGGTTGGACACCGAACCGATCTCTACCGCAAAACAGCTGCGATCGTTTTTGATCCCAAATGACGAAGCCAAATTCTCCCTTCAGCTGCATGCACACATCCCGATGGTACTTTCTGTAACCATTGAGGATCGCCCGGGCACTTGATTCGCACGTTTCCATGCCCTCTTGGTTGTCGAGCCTGCCCTCCGCGATCACTACGAGACCAAGCTCTCTGTCCTCAACGCAGTCCGCAGGCCAAGTCCAGGACACACGAAAATCACCAAAGTTCTGCCGCCATGTTTGATGATAGTTCGGAATCGTGCTCCAGAAATCCGGCCCATCACTTGCCGCACTGGGAGGGTGCTTTCCAGACCGGACAGCATTCGGTAATTTTCGCCAATTCCCCAGAAACGGCATCAATCAGCAAATGGGTGTTCCAATGTCACGTAATTGCTTAGACCATCTCCCTCGCCGATCGCGCGGCCACAGACTTCGATCCAAGCATGCGCATGAAAGGCCTCCACCGCTGGAGTAGTGGCACCGATCACCAGTCGCACCGCGATCCCTCGATCCCATAACACTCGCCGGGCGACAAGTGCACGAAAAAGACAGGTATTTCTCCTGCTCAGAAAAATCCTGACCATCACCCTGACCACGCGGGTCACCGTGTCGGCATAGGCAAGCTGCCACGCGGCACTTTTGTCCGTGAGACTGGTCTGGTCAAACTGTAGTGCTGCTGACGAAGACAACTCCCGTTGAAGACCACACTGGGCAAACTCCCCCCGCACCCGCCAGACTGCGACCGCACACTTCACCAACAACTTCCCCCATCCAATCGGCGACAGCTGAACCTCACCCGTCAATAACGACAATGCCTTTTTCACAAAGCTCATTCATCAATCGTATGAAGTCCGTCTTGATTGTTTCCTCATCGGTATCGTAGCCATCCATCATTCGGCTGATCGCCTCGCCTACCGAAGCTGTTTCCGACACCGCTTTCCACATTTCAGTACCTACTCGATCAAGCCCATAATAGCTTTCATCGGCTAGATTCAAAAGGACGCTCTCCTCCTCGAAATCCCTGAAAAGGACTTCATCCGCAAGTTTGAGCTTTGACTCTGAGACAATCGGCATACTCCGACCACAGATTGCACTCATCGAGGCTCCTGTCGATAGCAAAAAGGGGCAACCCTAAGCAGAACTGCACGCCCCCCCCCAGAGCAAGGATCCAGAAGGCGATGTTTGTTCCGATTCCAAGAGAACGCATTAGCCTCTGGCTGGCCACCATTCTAGCTTGTTCCTTGTGCACCGCATCAATGGCAAACCTGTGGCTTTGCTCCACGGATTCAAAAACCCAAAGGACTGCGTGAAGAAACCGGCAGGAACAATAGACTTGAAACAGAATCCTAGAATTTTGTTTCAATATTCTATCGAATCCGGGCGGCAGATCAAGCGCGTTGTGCTCGATTTTCGGTCAGCAATTCCAGGTTCGCTTGATGAGCTTCCGCTCCTCTTCGTCACGGACATCGAGGTAGATGGCGGTGGTGGAAATGTCGGAGTGCCCCATCCAGTCGCGGAGGACGTTGATGGGGATTTTCTCCAGGGCTCCACGGACGCCAAATCCATGCCGCAGCCCTTTCGTAGTAGCCTGGAGACCGGTGATATCAGCTTGTTTCATCACGCCCTTGATGATTCGCCAGCCTGTCGATCGAGAGAATCTCCAGAGTCGGCTCTCGAGTTCGCGTTGGTGTAGTGAGCGCAGATCGGCAGTAAGGGATGCCGGGATTGGGACGCGACGGAAGACGGTTTTTCCATGGCGTTTCAGGCAACGAATCCGGACGATGTGAGTAGACCAGTCGATATCGCCCGGGGTGAGACTGAGCGCTTCGGAGATCCGGCAGCCGGTATAGTAGATGATGAGGCAAAAACTGGCCTCGCTTTTCGCGAGCGAGCCGACGGCCGCGAGGAACTTGCGGTTCTCGGCCTTATTAAGGCGGCCAACGGTGTGGAAAACTCTGATCACCTCGTCGAGTAGATCTTGGCCAGCCGGGCCAGCGCGTCGCCCCAGGGCGCGTCGCG
>JBNMNB010000404.1:0-3807 GCA_051270635.1 Verrucomicrobiales bacterium
GTGCGGGTAAACTGCCTCCGAGACGAGATCGACAAGTGTTTCTTCGACATCGCCTTTGTTGTCCCCGTCGCTGTCCCGCACGCGCAGGATGCGGTCGCGTTCCGAGAGATAGACCCAGCCATCGCTGCCCAATTCCAGATCCATGGTTTGCTCAGTCGCCGCGTAGAATACGTGGTGCGTTCCATCGGAGTCGAAGATGAGGATTTCGTCCTGCTTGGGCCCCGAATAGTCCTCCGGCGGCAAATGAGTGTGACAGGATACCACCCAGACCCTACCCTGTTCATCGACATCCACTCCAGTCGGTGTGGCAATGTCAGGGTGCTCGGCGACAACCGAGAGGCGCACCCCAGGTTGTAGAATTTCGATCTCAGCCGCACGATCATCGGCCGCTTTCACGATCGTTGTGAGAAATAGAAAAATGCCAAAGAAGAGGCGGTAATTTGTCATAAGCATTGAGGAGAATACATTTTCGACCTACTTCGTAATTTCTTTCACCATCAGATTCTTCCAATTCACTTTGATGCCGCCACCCGAATGTATCTGAAGAGCGATCGATCCATTCGCCTTGCCGATCTTCTCATCTTTCAAGTCGATCATCTGCGTTCCATTCAGCCAAGTGGTGACGTGACCGCCGACGACGCGGATTTTCATCGTATTCCATTCGCCGAATTTGAGGGCTTTTTGCGCTTCTGCATCCGGCTTGATCAGCCAGCCGCGTCCGTAGGATTCGTAAACGCCACCGGAATTATTGTTTGGCGGAGCCACCTCTACCTGCCAGCCTGAGATCTTAGTTCCATCCAGTGACGAACGGAAGAATATACCGCTGTTACCATCGGCAGATTGTTTGAAATCGATGGTCAGTTCAAAATCCCTGTACTGCTTCTCGGTCGCGAGATAGCCATACGCGGCATCGGGCCCGCTTTCGCAAACCAACTCGCCATTCTCGACAAACCACTTTTCGGTACCGTGAACTTTCCAGCCGGCCAGGTCTTTGCCGTTAAAAATGGGGACGCCGTCGTCAGCTGCAATGGCATTCTGTTGCGTTGCGGCGAGTCCAAGACAAAGGGAGAGAAGAAGGGCGATCGCTTTCATCATGCGTTGATTGAAAGCCCGGTCTTCGGAACCGTCAATCTGCGTAATGGCCGGAATCGTAGATTGGGGCGACGAGATCGCGCCATAATTTAATTTGGGGAAAAACGTGGATCGCGGGTCGAGAGCAGGTTCTTTGAGTGATGAAATCAGATTCCACGTCCCATTTTTCCCGCCGGCATTTCATTTCCACGGCGGTTGCCGCCACGACGGCCGGAAGTATTGCGATTCCGGGATTCATCGATCTCAAAGCCGCAGCTGACGGAATCGGTGAGACGGATCATTTCTGGTATCGCCTCGCACCCAAAGACGGGCCGTATATCGATTCCCAGCACGAGAACAAGGCTTTTGCTCGCTCTGACGACAAGATCCTCCTTTCAGAAGACAATGGTAAAACCTGGGCGCACAGCCTGGATTTTCCGGATGCAAAGAAGGTCAACTTCAGCTGTATTCTCGGGAACGGAAACATCATCTTTTCGACTGAAGCGAAGTTATTTCTAAGCACGGACAACCTAAAAACGCATCGACAGATCGTGGTGAAGGACCGGGATGGTAGCGATTACATCGAGCACACGCCGAAAGATCCTGAGAAACCCGGTCACTACTATCACTCGCTCGACGGCGTTCATACTTGGGAAATCGAAGGTGAGGAAATGCTCGTATGGGGAAACTACACCAACGTCATCGGTGGAGTAGCTCCGGTAAATATATACTATTCCACCGACAGCGGCGAGACAGTGAAAATCGCGTATTCTTTTGGACAGAATCCCAAGTTTCAGGAAAAGGGCACCGATCTGGATAAGGACCCGCTGCTTGGCTCGGCAGACAATACGGTCATTTGCCGACACATTCATTCGGTCACTTACAATCCTGCGGAAGACGCTTTTTATGCCTGCACAGGAGACATCAACCGGGGCCACGGCAACGAATGTCATTGGCTACGCGGCACCTACGACAAGGAAGCCGACGAGTGGGATTGGAAAGTGCTTGTATCGGTGAATTCAAATTCGCGGCACAAATCCGGCGGCATCCACTTTGTCGATGGTGAACTCTACTGGGCGGCAGATGCTAATGGCCCCAAGATACGTGAAACCTACGATCGCGGGATTTTTCATTGTGCCCCGGGTGACATCGCCAACCTGAACAAACACAGTATGATGCACAATCCCGGTTACGAGATAGGCGTCATGATCATCGAAGACGACTTCATCATCGCCGCGCATTGCGCGCCAGCATCGCCTCACGACTGTGGATTTCTCGTGTCGCCCGATTTAGGAAAAACCTGGGCGCAATACGATCTCAAGGAGTTCGGGAAGCGGTCGGGCGTGCGTTTTCATCAAAAGAACGGAGAGGGCTGGTTCCGCGTCGATCTTCGCACCGGCTGGGTTGATCCGAGCGAGGTACTTTTTATCAAACCGAAGCCGCTGGCGTGAACTGTTAGTGTTGCCGGCTGGAGAGAATCATATCACTTGAGGCCAAACCCCATTGAAGCCCGATATTTCACCACGACTAGAGAGATGCGATCAACCCACATAATTAACGCACCCTGGAAGGTCATTGTAGGCCCGCTGCTCATTGCTTGCTGCGTAGGCAACGCCGCCCACGCGGAAACCGTTTTCTGGAAAGACGGCGAAGTCGGCAATTGGTCCGACGCGGCCAACTGGAGCACTGGTATGACGCCTGCCGCTGATGATGATGTGATTATAGCGGGAGACGGTTCACGTGTGACTCTGGGGCAAACAACTCCTGAACTAACCAGCCTTCATCTCGAGCAGACGCTGGTTTTAGTCGGTGCCGAGACGATCCTGCGAGCCAAACGGATTCATATACTGGCCGGTGGAGTGGCAACGCTACCTGGTTCGTTTCAGGCCAAAATGGACGCCAGTCGGATTCACATTCAGTGTAGTGATTCGTTGATCATTGATCCAGACGGATCGATCGACGGCAACGCCAGGGGTTACGCTGGCGGCGTGGGAAAAAAGACAGGCGACGATCCCACGTCGGCTGGATTTGGACCTGGAGCAGGAGGCTATCCGAAGGTGTGGGGTGCCAGTGCTGGCGGCAGCCATGGCGGACGCGGAGGAACGCCGATCGCAAAAGACAGCTACGGTTCGATCCAGCAACCGAGCCAACCGGGCAGTGGCGGAGGCGGGGGGACCGGCCCAAGCGGGGCTGGGGGCGGAGCCATTCGCATCGAGGCTCCAACGATCCATGTCGATGGAGTCATTTCGGCCGACGGAGGTCACGGCGGGGGCCACGACATCAAAGCCAAGTACGGCGGCGGCGGATCTGGCGGCAGTATCTGGATCAGCTGCGAAGCGATCACTGGCAAGTTGGGGAAGATCAGCGCAGACGGTGGCTGTGGTTCCATCTATGCAGGCGGTGGAGGTGGAGGACGTGTCGCTGTCGAGACGGGCGTTGCCGGTCAAGACGCCAAACCGGGTGGCATCCTGTTTTCAGCAGTGGGCGGCGCCAACGGGCGAGGGCTTATTGGGACCGAAAAGCCGGAAACCTTTGGCGAACCTGGCACGCTCTACTTTTCCTCAGGCAGCGTTCCCGGGCGAGTATTCCCCGATGCCTGAGGTGGCCGGAGAAGCGGAGCCAGGAAGAGGCGGATTGTAAGTGGATTTCCGGTAGGCCTTGTTACGGGTTAAATGTTTGTCGTTCGAATGTCAAGCTAAGCTAAGCGGCTGCTTGCCGCGAAATTTGGTGGATTGA
>JBNMNB010000405.1:0-3758 GCA_051270635.1 Verrucomicrobiales bacterium
GTAACTGTTTAACAATGAGGAAGATACGGGGACTGGGATTCGAACCCAGGAGGACATCCGCATTTTCAGACGTATAGCCATATTCCGTGATTTGTCGAGTTTCGTGACATCGGCGAACATCCGCGAACGTCTGTGACATTAGCAGTTTCATTAGCAACAGATGCAAATCTTGATCGAAGCTTTGGTCATTGTGGTCGAAAACGACCATGAATCTCCAGGCTCCTGGCGGTGGAGTTAGCCTCGCACGGACTGCGAGAATGCAGCGCGAAATACCGACGATTCGAGTTTCCGGACACTACGGGATGAAGGTTCAACCCACCGACTCGCTATTGTTCGATGTCCGCGCGCGCTACGGCGACAGAGAGAACCAGCAGTCGCCGCATACGACCCCCTCTTCAGGACGGCGGGTCGAAGGGCGATCAATCGGATGTCTACCACGAGGCGAAGCATCGAAAGCAGCCGATGACGGCAAGAAACCACCTCCAAATCCGGAAAGCGGATTCAGCATCACTTTTCGCTGTCAATGTCAAATCAGCAACACAAAGGCGCAATCGCCATACGGCTCATTTACGGTCAACCATTCAGCCATTGCTCCCCGCTTTCTCGCTCAAGTGGGGACCTCAATCGAGCCATCGTATTCAGAGGCATCACAGGATTTCACAGGCTTGACCTCAACCTTGAGATCGATCTATGATCAGATTGAGCCTAGGGGTTTATGAGCCAACTCAGATTCCTGGTCTCCCAACGAAGACCCGATGATATGTCCTCATCGATTCAAGCATCAGTATTCCGGGCCGCGCTCATGGGGCTCTCTTTGTTCGCGTTCGGGACAATGGCCAAGCATAGCTTCGCCATTGCCTTGAGTGATTTCGACACTGTTGCATTTAAATGGAACACGGGAGAGTCGGTCCACGATTCTGACATTGGCGTGATTGGAACGCCAGCTCCAGTGAGCGAAGGCGCCATTAATTTTTTGTCAGGCTCTCCGTTTCCGATCTTCGTCACTTCTGATTTAGGCAGCGACGGTTCATTCACGTTCGGAATTGTAAATAGAGACAAATGGATGCCGACTGACGGCGACGGCAAGGATCTTGCGTCATCAATAGATATAGGCGACCGGATCTACGCAACGCTCCACTATGATGGATCCATCCAATTGATTTCGGCTCCTGATAATGGTATCGGCATCCCTATCGCTTCCGGAACCGTGGAGTTGGAATTCTCCAAGGCATTCGTGATTGCTGTCGACATCGAGCGTAATCAGGCGTCAGTTCAATATGGCGATGAGATCATACTGGAGGGATCACCATTCGTTGATAGTAGGACAGCTTCTCCAGGTATGATTGCAGATGGTTTTGCGATTTCTTGCACCTGTGTATGTGACACGGGAGAAGAGGAAACTGCGATCTCGTTCAATGATATTGCCAGGGGAAAAACGCTGATTTCATTTCATGAGCCGGAATTCGTGATCAGTGAGAGTGGTGGCAGCCTGGCCATTGCCATCGATCGTACCCAGGGGATTTCAGCGGCTGCGTCCGTTCGTTATAAAACTGTGGCTGAGACGGCCGAGGCGGAGAGCGACTTCGTATCCCAGACCGGCATCTTAAGTTGGCCAGCCGGGGATGGAGTATCACGCTACATCGTTCTTCCGATCAGAGCAGACGATCTTGCTGAGGGGACGGAGAAGCTTTCGCTGATTCTTGAGGAACCGTCAGAAGCCGTAGCGTTTACCGGAGGGCAGACGACGCTATCTGCCTCGATTAACATAGAAGACCACCCAGTCGATAGATGGCGCTACGCTACGTTCGGTGCCATGGCATCCATTCCTATGGGCGGACTCGATGGCGATTACGACGGTGACAGCTCTCCGAACTTGATCGAGCGAGTGTTGGGCAGTTCGGTCGTCGATTCTCACTCGCAACCTGATGTGGATGCTTCAGTAAGGGATGGGAGGGCTGCGTTCGAGTTCCCGCAGCCTGTCGACCTTCCCGGCGTGCGGCTGGATGTCATTGCATCGTCTGAACTGTCTGAAGAGGAGTGGATTCGAGTTGCGAGCGTCAAAGGATTACTGGAGGCCGGAGGCTCTGGCCAAAACCCCAATACCAGATTTTTATGGAAAACGCCGTGGCGATCAGTTGACCCTGTTTCCTTTCGTCTACGAAATGCATTACGATGATGGCACGGTGCAACATCACATCGACTTCCTGGTCGATGGACTGGAAGGTATGCAGTTTGTTGTTGCGCAGGAAGTCGGCGGTGACCTGAAGCAGACGACCTACACTCTCGATGGTCAACAGCCACTGTGGTTCAGTTACATCGGGGAGGCCCCGTCTGTTCCTGAGTTGGTTACGAAAGGAGTCGAACTTCCGCTGGTGATTCTGCCACAGGGCATCGGTCACGGAGTATTTGATAATCATTTCTGGTGGGATTTCGAGACGACGACTTGGAAATCTGGACTCGGTTCAGGCAAGAAATTGCTTTTCGGAGAGCTTGTGGCAGAACCTGCTTCTTCTTCTCCTCCGGCGGTGGTGTTCGGAGAGGAGATCGTTCCCTACCACTGTTTCAGTTGCCTTCCGACCCAGACTGCATTCGTTCCCTACCGGATCAGCTTGACTCAATACTTCAAGGGAATTGACGAGATTCAAGCTTCCGAAATGATGCTCCCTGACGGGATCGCCGGAGTTGCCCAGACCGACCCGTGTTGTCGGTTTGTCGTTCGTGACACCTATTCCCAGGACAACGATCGCGACATTCGGGAGAATGCCCGTTTTGCAGCCGATGCGATGGAGGTTCAAATTCGAACCCTGGCAGCTTCATTCCCTCACCCTTCGACCATCAACGTCCATCTCATCGGTTTTTCCGCCGGCGGTCTCACGTCGATGGAAACTTCCCGCATCCTCGCTGAGAGGTTGCGGGGATTTGCCTTTCCTTGTGCCGTTGTTCAAATTGACCTGATCACGATTGATACGCCCTACCAGTTCGGTAACGCATTCCTCCGCTTCTTCGCGGATATCTTTGGCGAACTGGTCGGCAGCAGGTTCTTCGCCAGCGTGGGTTCTGCGAACTATGGTGAGAAAGGGCGAGTCCGCGATGAGGATGGCGATTGGGTGATGGATTATATCGCGCCAAGGGTGCGATTGTGCAAATACATCGCTTTCTGGAGTGAGGAATTTGAAGGATTGGTCGACGAGGATGGCGGGCCCCGAGCCGGGGAGGATATCGTCGACGATCCCAGGATGAAACCTTGGGACATTGAATTGCGCAAGCTGAGAGACGAATTGAACGGCGAGGAAATCAATCACGGCGAGTATCCAGAGTATATTTGGAAGACATTCCCAAGTCTCGTCTCGCCGAAGTGTGAGTGTACTCGATGAATAGCCGCGTTATGTCCAACCTCGAGAGCAGAGCGACCTGCCGCATTTACCCTATTTTTTTGATAAGTAAGTAGACTTATGTCTTAGTATCACGGGCTGAAAGTTTGGATCCAGGTCTGAAAGCTGGTATACAGGCAGGGAGATTAGGCACTGTTTTGCCTTCATCATCAGGTTGACAGGTTGACGACGACTTTGGCTGGACTTGGTTCGACCGTCTCGCAGAAATTGAACAGACGATCACGGTTCCTTGTCCTTGGCACCAGCCAAAGCCCTGAGAAGCGGGGAGGGCGCTCGTTAATCCTAGAACCGTGAATAGGAAATTGAGTTGATGCGCACAAGCTGTTTACACTGTGTTGCATGAGTGCGTTGTTAGAACAATTGAGC
>JBNMNB010000406.1:0-3744 GCA_051270635.1 Verrucomicrobiales bacterium
GAGCAACTTAGATCGCTAATGTGCCGACAGTTACCAGGAAATTCCAGGTTTTTCTAGCCAGATGCTTCCACTTCCTGGCTACGGAGGTGATTTACTAAAAATTAATAGAATTACAATAATTACGGTTTAAGCTTCTTTCTATGGCATTACTCCGCACTGAATCGGGACTTGATTGGAAAATCTGGTTTGTTGGCTTTGCGATTATCGCGTTGATTGCAGCCTTCATATCAAACCGCTCGATGGAAGCGGCACCCCAGACGGAGCTCGCGACTGATAACGTGAAGCAATCTGTTCACAGCCATACCAATAAGAACCGACAGGCGGCAGACGCCCTTTCGTCAATAGTTGATCGAAAGTAGGCGAGAGAGATCGCGCCGCAAAGAACTTGAGCGCATAGCGATCGAGCCTTAGACCATCTCCCATGTCGGGAGAAAAGGAAATCACCGCGGAAACGGATGCGTCCAAGCGGCGCATCAGTGTCCCAGAGTATGCCATGGCTCTGGCGCATGTGGCCAGCCTACGCTCTGAGGATCCGTTCCGCCAAGTGGGCGCAGTAGCCCTTGATCGATCGAACCGCGTGATCGGCACAGCCTACAATGGATTGGCTCCAGGATTCGATGCGCCTGAAGGCTTCTGGGATGACCGCGATGCCCGACGAAGATTCATGCTGCACGCAGAAGTGAATCTCTGCAGCCTTTTCACCCGCGGCAGTGCAAGAGTAGTCGCGATCACAACCATGCCCTGCACCAGTTGCATGCAAATGCTGTGCGCATACAGCGTCGAAGAAATCTACTTCCGCGACGATTACGAAGCATCAGAAGCGGAGCAGATTGCTGAGCTTTATGGAGTCCGGCTGCAGAAGATCACCGACTACCCGTTTATCAGCGAACTTCCGATCGTCCACTGACATGGCCCGCCCGCTTTCGACCTTCGGAGAAAAACTCTGTGCGCACAGTGGCATCCTTGAGTTGATGGATGACCTCGGGCAGGCGATGACCACTCACCCGCAAATGCGTATGATGGGTGGAGGCAATCCCGCAGCAATCCCTGCGGTGCAGGAACTCTGGCGCGAACGATTACGCGATCTGATCGACAACGATCCAGACATGCTCGATCGAATGCTCTTGAACTACGATCCCCCGCAAGGGAATCCCGAGTTCCTGGAAGCATTGGCCACTTGCTTGAACAAAGCGTTAGGCTGGCAACTGACCGCAAAGAATGTTGCGATCACTGCCGGCGGGCAGACTGCCTTGTTCTTTCTTTTTAACATTTTCGCGGGCCCTTCGAAAAACGATTCCAGACCGGGCAAAGTATTACTGCCACTGGTTCCGGAATACATTGGCTACGCGAATCAGGGCATCGCAGAGGACATGTTCGTCGCATGTCCTCCACGGATCGAAGAGCTCGACGATCACGACTTCAAGTATCATGTCGACTTCGACGCAGTAGAGGCTGCCATGCAGAGTCAATCGATCGCTGCCATCTGCGCGTCGCGTCCGACCAACCCTACTGGCAATGTGCTGACGGATGAAGAAGTCGCACGCCTGTCCGAACTAGCGCAAAAAAATGGCATTCCGTTGATACTCGACAACGCCTACGGTGCCCCATTTCCCAACGTTCTTTTCGTTGATACGAATCCAGTCTGGGACGAGCACATTGTCCTGACAATGAGCCTGTCGAAGCTTGGACTTCCAGGGACGCGCACTGGAATCGTCGTAGCCAATGAACAGATCATCAGGCAACTGGCATCACTGACTGCCGTGACGGGATTGGCGAACAACAACATCGGCCAGCGCCTGGTCTTACCAATGGTGCGCAACGGTGAAATTTTGAAGCTGAGCAGCGAGGTCATCCAGCCTTACTATCGGCAGAAAAGTGACACCGCACGGGCACTTTTATCAGCTGCCCTGGGCGAAGACATTCCCTGGCGCGTGCATGTGCGAGAAGGCGCATTCTTCCTCTGGTTGTGGCTGCCCGGACTGAAAATTTCGTCGAAAGAACTCTACCAAAAACTCAAACAACGCAATGTCCTGGTCGTTCCCGGCGAGTATTTTTTCTTCGGGCTCGACGCTGCGATGAATCACTGGCCACACCGCCACGAATGCCTGCGGATCACATTCTCCCAGCCGCAACAAGTGGTCGAGGAAGGACTGCAAATTATCGGCGAAGAACTGCGACAATTAAATTAACTTCAACGTGACTGCTCGAGTGCTACTCTGACCCTGGTCGCATAGTGCGCAATCGATGCATCTTCGTTTTCCACGATGACCACGCCACGCTGCGATGCCATCGCTAAGGCCACGGGAACATCCAGAAATCGCAAAATATTCAGATAGTCTGGCCCGCTGGTGCGATGCGACGCCGGGAGATTGCTCAACATCAAGTCACGCCAGTGATCGCCCCGCGTGAACAGGCTGGCGTATAAAGTATTTGCGGCCATCTCATCACTCGCTTGCACTACCCTGGTCGTCGACGCCATCCCCTCATCCACAGTCGCTGCAGCCTCCAGCCCGCGCTTGATGTCCCACACGCGCATGCCAGCCAACGTCTGCCCGAGCAACATGAATCGGCGACGAATATGCACACGCTCGCGTGCATCATCCGTCCAGGATGTTGGCCCGATGCCTCTGGGAGCCAGGAAGATCTGCTTTGAACTGCCAATGCGAAATGCCTCTTTCTCAGCAAGCTTTCCTGTCGTTTTCCAGGCCTCAAATTCAGCCCAACCATCCTCACCGAGAACTCTAACAACCCAACCATCTGTTGGTTCTTCCGGAGAAACAACAAACAGCGGCAAAAGAACGCCGGGCTGGCTGACGAACTCGAATTCCTGAACAGTAACGCCATCAACCTCCGACTCCGAAACCAATTTTACAGCAAGATCGCCCGGCTCCGCTGGCCAGCCGCGGAACACTTTCTCTTTCAGAACCTGCATCCACTCGCCTGCCATGCGTTGCCAATGTTCCGCATCAGCGGGCACTTCCGGCTCCGGCGCAATAGCAGCGAACGTTTCTTCAATCTTCGACGTGCGTTCATCGACAGGAATTGAATCCAGCACTTTCAATTGCTGCGGCGTTAAGAACGGCACCGCAGGATCTTCGATCAATGGCGGCGGATCGATGCCTTTCAGGAAACGTTCAAACCATACGAACGCGTGCACCCTTAGCATCTGCGTATCCTTGTGAGGGCCTTCAGTAATTTGCAACCCGAGACGATCTCCCGCACCCAGCAACTCATATATCCGGCGCGTCGACCGATGTACCGCGACGACTCCATCCAGCGGGAAAATGGAGTCTTTGTCAGAGTTGGAGATCAACAATGGACGTGGCGCCACCAGCGAAGAGATCATAGGAAAATCCCAGCGGTAGGTATTCACCGGGTACATGCAGTCGCAGTGGCCTTCCACACATCCATCGACGACATGATTGCGAAGATTGGTAATTCCCGCGACGGGCACGGCCACTTTGATCCTGTCATCGATTGCAGCAATCCACCAGCTGTAAGCACCGCCGCCCGATCGCCCAGTCACACCGAACCGGTTCTTGTCCACCTCTGGCCGCGATTCGAGGTAATCCAGTGCACGCACACAATTCCACGCTTCTACTCCAGCCGAACTGTAGCCGCGCGAGTTCCACCACCACATACCTTCGCGATAGGTGCCGTGATGCGTTCCTTCGATCTCGCCCATCTGCACCGTGTCGAGCATGAGGCACGCATATCCATGCCGCGCAAACCAGGCCCCATGAT
>JBNMNB010000407.1:0-3726 GCA_051270635.1 Verrucomicrobiales bacterium
CGCCGCGATTTGATTCGCCGTTCATACTTCAACATCATCGGACTGCCTCCGACTTTTGAAGAGGTGCAAAGATTCGTCAATGACCCGGATCCGAAGGCCTACGAGAAGCTGGTCGACCGACTACTGGATTCCCAACACTACGGCGAACGCTGGGCACGCCACTGGCTGGACGTAGTGCACTTTGGCGAAACCCATGGCTATGACAAGGACAAGCCGCGTCCGAATGCGTGGCCTTACAGGGATTACGTCATCCGCTCTTTCAACGACGACAAGCCGTATGAGCGTTTCGTAAAGGAACAGATTGCCGGGGATGTTCTGTGGCCAAACACGGAGGACGGAATCGTTGCGACAGGATTCATCGCGGCAGGGCCATGGGACTTTATCGGCCACGCGGAAGTGCCGGAAGAAAAGGTCGATGGCAAGGTCGCCCGACACTTGGATCGCGACGACATGGTCGCGACCACCATGAACACCTTCACCTCCCTCACAGTCCAGTGCGCACAGTGCCACGATCACCGCCGTGACCCTGTCACCATGGACGACTACTATTCGCTTCAAGCTGTCTTCGCCGCACTCGACCGAACCGATCGCGACTATGATACCGATCCAGAAGTCGCTGCGCAACGTACCGCGTTGAATCATCAAATCTCCGGAACCAAGCTAAAGATTACCACCGTCAACGAAAAGATCGAAGCAGCGAAAACGGAACCCATTCGCCAGGCCGATCAGGAACTCACGCAGCTGGAAAAACTGCTCAGTGAAACACACGCCAAAGGCTCGGAACGACTAGGCTATCATAGTCTCGTCGCAACTTCTCAGGAAACCGAAAAGTGGGTACAAATCGATCTCGGAGAAGCTCGACAACTCGAGAAAATCGGGATATTTGGCGCGGTCGAATATGGGTTTGATGATTTTGGTTTTCCGCATCGTTTTCGTGTTGAGGCATCACTCGATGAATCATTTGAGAATGCGACCACTATCGCCAGCTATGAAGCAGAGGACTTTCCTCGTCCGGGCGCCACCCCAGTGATTCTGGACGTCAATCAGGTAATAGCACGCTACGTTCGGGTGACAGCTTCCAGGCTGTGGTCGAGGCGCATGAAAGGAAACCAGCCGTCACAAGATTGGATATTCGCGCTTAGTGAAGTTGTCGCCATGACAGATGGATCAGCGATCAAACCAGTGGCCGTTCAGGCGCTCGACAGCATCGACAGCCCGCCCCGCTGGAGCAAGGACAACCTTATCGACGATACCTTCGGTGGTGATTCGCGTGACACATTCCTCGCCTGGCATCAGAAAGATGTCAGCGCCCAACTTGAAAATTACGAAGCCAAAAAAACGCTAAGAGATTCCATGTTGAAAGATGTGGCAGAAGAGGCCTTAGACACTCTCGCGCGGCATCAAAAATCCCTGGAGGCACTTCAGTCGAAACTGACTGCACTGCCTGCGCCAGGGCGCGTTTACGCGGGCACAATTCACACAGGATCAGGTGCCTTTGCAGGTCGCGGGCACGCCAGGGGAGTTCCTCGTGAAATCTTCGTATTGCATCGCGGCGACGTGACGCAGCCACTCACGCCCGTGCGCCCGGGTACCGTGCCTGAAATTGTCTCATCCATTCCAGATCGCTTCTTACTTCCAGAAGATCACTCGGAAGGCGACCGACGCACGGCCCTGGCCGGGTGGATCACACATCCTGACAACAAGCTGACGTGGCGCAGTATTGTCAATAGAGTCTGGCAGTATCACTTTGGCCGTGGCCTGGTCGATACGCCCAACGATTTCGGACGCATCGGCGGGCAACCGTCGCACCCGGCACTGTTGGATTGGCTCGCAGTGGAATTCAGAGACAATGGAGGATCTCTCAAATATTTGCATCGCTTGATTCTCAATAGCGCTACCTACCGTCAGTCCAGCGCCCATGACGAAGAAATGGCAAAAATTGACACTTCAAACCAATTCCTCTGGCGGCAGAACCGGCGGCGAATCGAAGCCGAAGTCGTACGCGATGCCGTCCTGGCACTCTCAGGAAAGCTCGACCTGACCATGGGCGGGCCATCGTTTCAGGACTTTGTCATCGAGCAACCGGATCATTCGCCCCACTATCAATACCACCTGTCAGATCCTGACGATCCCAGCATCCACCGACGATCCATCTATCGGTTCACTGTGCGCTCACAGCCACAACCGTTCATGGATGCACTCGATTGCGCTGATCCTTCGCAATTAGTGGACAAACGAGGCGAAACAATCACTGCGCTGCAAGCACTCGCGATGCTGAACAATGCCTTCCTCCTGCGCATGTCAGAGCACTTCGCCGACAGGATCAAAAATGACGTCAGCCCAGTCACCACAGCATTTCATTGGGCGCTGGCACGCCCGCCGAGCGCAGAGGAAATTCAATCTCTCAACGACTACGCTGAAAAACACGGACACGCTGCCATGTGTCGCCTCATTCTCAATCTCAATGAATTTTCCTTCATCGACTAATCATCGTTCTCGCCGCGACTTCCTCTGGAACGTCGGCGGCGGCCTTGGCGGCATCGCTTTGAATGCCATGTTAGGGCAGGACGCGCAGGCGGTAGCGGCTGCAACTGCGTCAGGCGGCTTAGTCAAAGTGCTTCACCACCCGCCGCGAGCCAAGCGAGTCGTCCAACTGTTCATGGCGGGCGCGGCCAGCCACATCGATCTATTTGACTTCAAACCCGCACTGATCAAACACCACGGCGAGGAATCAGACTTCGGCGAATATGTAGAAGCTTTTCAAAATGGACTTGGCCCGTGGATGAAGCCCGTCTGGGACTTCAAGCGCTACGGTCGCAGCGGTAAAATGCTCAGCGAACCTGTGGCCCCGCTCGGATCGGTCATTGATGACATCGCTTTCGTGCACAACATGATCGGCAAGACGGGAGTTCACAGTCAGGCCACATACCTTCAGGCGACGGGGTTTGATCGCCCGGGATTCCCCGGAATGGGATGCTGGGTCAGCTATGGGCTCGGCAGTATGAGCGACAATTTGCCGACGTTTGTCGTCCTGCCCGATCACCGAGGTTTCGCCTCGAATGGCCCGAAGAATTGGGCTTCAGCCTTTCTCCCCGCCCAGCACCAGGGCACGATTATTCGCCCAGGCACCGCCGAGCCCATTACCCATCTCCGCCCCTCAGGAAAGACTACGTTTGCCACCAGAGCAGCCGACGCAGAGGCCCAATCCGTGCTCGCACGCCTCAATGCTGCGCACGCGGAAAGCCGCCCTGGAGACTCCAGGCTGGAAGCCCGCATCAAGAGCTATGAAATGGCAGCACGGATGCAACTTTCTGCTCCCGAGGCCCTCGATATTTCAAAGGAACCAGACTACATCAGGAGGATGTATGGGCTCGCTGCCGATGGCACTCAGTGGCCCAAGGAAATCAATGCCACCGAGGAAGCTGACTACTTTGGCAGAAAATGCCTGACCGCCCGGCGACTGCTGGAGCGCGGCGTGCGCTTCGTCCAAATCTGGAGTGGAAATGACAATGGATTCCCACGTCGCAATTGGGATAGCCACGAAGACATTGAACGTGATCACGGCCCCCTGTCGAACGGGATGGCAGTAGGTGCCTCAGCGCTCATCGCCGACCTCAAACAACGCGGCATGCTGGATGACACCATCATCCTCTGGACAACCGAGTTTGGCCGTATGCCCTCCACCCAGGGTAGCAAAGGCCGTGACCATAACCCTTACGTTTTCAC
>JBNMNB010000408.1:0-3716 GCA_051270635.1 Verrucomicrobiales bacterium
GATCAACAGCAAGAGAAGTGCGGCGATTGCGATATACCGCCACAATGGCTTGTCGGTGTCCTGCCCTTGCCCGTCGCTGGCAGTCACTGCAAGTTCATTGAATTCGATCCGATCGACTGAAGAAAGCATGGATTCGGTAGTGGAGACCAGGCTGGCGCCGACAAGAATCTCTTCGTCCCGACCGGCGATTTCTATGCGATAGGTGCCCGTATTGCTGGCGCTGATTCCTGACAATTTGCCAGCGGTATCAGCCGTTGCTGTTGATTCTGTTCCATCTGGAGAAGTGATCGCCGCAACTGATTCGGGAGGCGCTTGAATCGGCGGAAGCGTTCCTGTGGTATGCGCTTTCGATTCCGCCAGGCCTGTGGTTGCGAGCGTCTCGTTCACCAGGTTTGTGACAAGGATAGGGAACGCCGGGCGGTAGGGGAGTGTTGAACGATCCGGGTCGAACAGAGCGCGGATCTCGCGTCCGGACGGGTGCTCTTTTTCCACCATCAAGGGCCCGGTCTCACCTTCTATGAGCACGCGGTAACCGAGTTCACCCAATGCGGTGCTGTCGGTGCCAGCATCTACCACAGTTCGATCCATCAGGATGATGTCGCGCAGGTTGACGTGCTCCAGCAATGGAGAATCCCGTTTCCAGTCAATGATCTCTCCCTGTTTGTCCTCCATTCGGATCATTGACCGCAGGTCTTCCGGGGGCGCGCCAAAAATGCACTTTATTGTCGCTGGGATACTGGCGTCATCGGTTCGGTCGGACAGGACGAGATCAAGGTTCTCGGGTTGTTCGACTGTGCTATCTTCATTGGGAAAAAGGATAATGTCAGGTAGTGTTCCCAGGGCGTGACGAGCTGCATACATGCTGGTCGGGGAATACACATTGAGTGGTCGATTCTGCGCCAGTCTGAGATAGGCAACATTGTCTGCGGTCAGGGCGTCGAACCCGTCTGCCGAGAGTTTTACCTGCAGCAGTGCGGCATTGCGTCCATCAATTCTGAATACCAGGCGACGCGGCGCTTCGGCTGAGATGCTGACAATTTTAGAGGCAAGAACCACTTCGTCTGATGCCAGGTCATCAGCATTCGCCGAAGTGATCGTCAGCGTTGCATTAGTTGCGCTGGTGTCGGAATTGCGCAGCTCAACGAAGAGATCCCAGGACTCGCTGTCTGCACGCCTGGCAGAGCAGGCGGTGATGCCAATGTTAGAGCCACCAGTTTCGAGTTTGCGAAAATCGATATCAAACTGCAAATCGACGAACGCCTGCTCGGGAAAATTCCCATCTGAATAGAGAACAAGTTTTTCGAACGACTCGCTCCTTTGCACGGCTTGTGCCATGCGCAGGCCATCTTCCAGATTGCTGGGCACGTCGCGGATGCGCAGTTTTTCCAGAGTCGATTGCAATAATCGCTTGTTTTCAGTGAAGACCGTTTCCTGCCGTGCTGTATCGCTGACACTGATCAAACACATCTCCTGATCAGGTAGCATATTATCAATGATCTCGGTGATGCGTTGTCTGGCGACCTGCAGCCGGGATTCGCCGCCGGGTGCATCGATCGCAGCCATGCTTGCTGAGGTGTCGACAAGGATCGGGATGCGCTGGGCGCGTGCGCTCTCGCCGAGGAGAAATGGCTGCATCGCAGCGAGCACCAGGAAGATCAACAGAAGGATCTGTAAAAACAGGAGCAGATTCTTTTTGAAGCGTTGGAAGGGCGAATTCACCCGCTGGTCGTCCAGCACCTGCTGCCAGAGAACCAGTGAGGGAATCGTTACCCGAGGTCGGCGCAACTTCAAAAAATAGAAGGCAATAAGCGGGATGAGCAGCAGGAACAACCACGCTGCGGCAGGTGAAAAGAATCCCGGGAGTCCGTTCATTCAGACGAGCGAATTCCGCAGTCTAGATGCCGATATTAGCGAGCGCATCGGAAACGCGATTCACTGCCATGTGCAGTTTCGGGTGACGAGCTTCCAACGCGAGGAGACCATCGCTCATCCGCTCCAGGAGGGTGGAATCGTCCGTGTCATCTGCCTCGTCCAGCAACCGGTCGAGGTCATCTGATATCTGACGAAGCAGGGGTAATGTGTCCTCGCTCACTTCATCCGACTTTTCCAGCTCGGAATGAAGTTCACCTAGTCGACTCTTCAATTCTTCTCGTTTCATAATTGAGGCAATCTTCGCACGTTCTTGGGGAGGAAACGAGCAAATTGATGCGCGTCTCCTGTTATCATGTGTGCACTAGCTATTCGTAGTCCCACTTCATGATCCACGGGTCTTCCATCGCTTTCTGGTGCGCCTTGAGTTTCTTCTTGTAGGTTGCCAGCACCTCAGTATAGGCGGGATCGATTGCCAGGTTTCTGGTCTCGTCAGGATCTGCGGCGATGTCGAAAAGTTCGAATGGTTCGCGGTGAATGTAGTTCCCCACTGTCTTTTTACCGTAGGATGCGGATAGTCCCTTTTTGAACTGCGATTGCCAGCTGGAGGCGATCCAGAGATCGGATGCGAACGGATAGGGGATGCCGGATGCAATGTTCCAGATCAACTTGTAGTTCTTGTCGCGCACGACCCGCATCGGGTAATACATCTGAATCTCATGAAAGGTGTGCGAGGCGAATACGGTTTCCCAATGCGTCGCCTCTGGTGTGCCAAGAATGGGGAGCCACGATTTTCCCTGATACGAGCGGAAGTCCATTCCGCCATTGCGGTTTTCATTGGCTGCAGATTTGCCTTTCCAGAAATCTTTGGGATCGATCCATTCTGTGGGACCATTGATTTTCTGATCAAGTCCGCCGCCGAAATCGAGGAGTGAAGGGGTGATGTCGATGTGGCTGATCATCGCGGTCGATTTCACACCGCGGCTTGTTTCGTAGGGGTTTCGCACGATAAAAGGAACGCGCAGCCCGGGCTCGTAGACGGTGGTCTTACCTCCGGAGAATGCCATGCCGTGATCAGAAGTGAATACGATCATCGTCTTGTCGTAAAGGTCGGCCTCCTTGAGAATTTGGATCAATCGGCCGAGTCCTTGATCGATGCGGGCACAGGACTGGTAATAGTGGGCAAGTTCCTCGCGCGTCTCAGCGTTGTCTGTCAGAAACGAGGGCACGGGCACTTTTGCAGGATCAAAGAACGTCTCAGTCACGCCTTCGTGTGCACCTTTGTTTTGGCGATTGCCGAACAAATCAGGCTTCAACTCGAGCTTGGATGTGCGATCGATGCCGCCGCCGCGATGGGGATCATTCGTGGCAAAATAGAGGAAAAACGGGCGCGGACCTTTCTGGGTGATAAACGCTTTGGCCTTGTCCGCCATTTGCACCGCATTTCTGCCATTGCCAGGCAGCGTTTCTTCGAAGTGATAAACTTCTTCCGGGGCGACGTGATACTTTCCAGACCGGGCAGTGCGGTAGCCGACATTCGCCAGCACTCGGGGCAGTGCGAGACTGGCCACATCATGAAATGAGGCAAATTTGTGGAAGTGATGCTGGTGCCCGAATTGCCCGTTCTTATGGTTGTGAAGCCCAGAAAGGATGACGGATCGACTGGCGCTACAGCTGGCAGTGGTGGCAAAAGCGTTGAGGAACACCGTTCCGTCGGCGGCCAGGGCGTCGGCATTGGGCGATACAGCTACCGGATCACCGTAGCAGCCTAACGTCGGACTTTCGTCGTCAGTAACGAAGAAAATGATATTTTTTTCTGCCGAGTAGACTGAGGTAACGGCAAGCAG
>JBNMNB010000409.1:0-3702 GCA_051270635.1 Verrucomicrobiales bacterium
TTGCTCTATCAACAGCTTACCGCTTACTGAGCATAGATTGTGGCAACTTATGCGTGAACTCTCGAATCGTATGATCGGCTCGCGTTGTCCTTTGCGACTGTCAAGTTTGCGATCAATATAACTTCGGAATGAAGTCTAACTTGATCCATGCCCTTCAGAACGTGAGCGCCTGGCCCGGGCAACCTCGGGAAGTAAGGCTGGTAGAAACTCATATCTCCTGGGTGTTTCTTGCAGGTGACTTCGCCTGGAAAATCAAAAAGCCGGTTCGTTTCGATTTTCTCGATTTTTCGACACTCAATCTTCGAAAACGCTTCTGTGATATCGAGATCGCGTTGAATCGCCGGGCTGCTCCCGATCTCTACCTCGGAGTCGTGCCGATCTGTGGAACGCCGACGAATCCTGAGGTTGGTGGCGATGGCGATCCCATCGAATATGCGGTAAAGATGCGGAGGTTCGAGCAAGACCAGTTGTACCTCAGCTTGGCAAAGAACGGGGAGTTGGAATCTGGGGATGCCGAGTTGCTCGCCGATGCGGTGGCAAAGTTTCACCTGTCGATCCCCGAAGTCGATCGTGAATCAAAGTGGGGAACGGAATGCGAGATTCGTTCGGCGACAGACGGCAATTTTTCCGTGTTGCGAGATTGCATCGACTTGAATCTCGATGACGGCACGTGTGTGGAGCGGCTTGCGATCTGGACACAAGATGAGCTGCGCAAGCTCCAACCATTTTTCCTGAATCGAAAGAACGACGGTTTCGTGAAGGAATGCCATGGGGATCTCCACCTAAGAAACATCGTTCGCTTTGAGGGGAAGCCCTGTCTCTTTGACTGCATCGAGTTCAACGAATCTTTTCGATGCATTGATGTCGTGAGTGACCTCGCGTTTCTTGTGAGCGACTTGGCCGACCATGGCTTTGGCGCGCTCGGTTGGCGATTGCTTAACCGCTGGCTGGAGCACACTGGTGACTATGCGGGGATGGCGGGATTGTGGTTCTATCTCGTCTACCGTGCATTGGTGCGCGTGAAAGTTGATACGCTGCGGCTTAAAGATTCCGACTTGGATCCACCGTCCCGGAAGCAGATCATTGAGGAACGGCATGCCATGCTCGAATACGCCGGGAGCGTCCAGTGCTCGGCTGAGCCGAAGTTGATTATCATGCACGGACTTTCCGGCAGTGGGAAAACGACAGTCGCCAGTCAACTCATTGAATCGATCGGCGCGATCCGTATCCGCTCTGATGTGGAGCGCAAACGCCTCACGGGAATTTTGGCCGCGCCGGGGGAGGTACAGAAAAAGGCACCGCCTGAATTCTACGCGAAGAAATTTACTGGGAGTACTTATGATCGGCTTGTCGCAGTGGCCAGCGATCTCCTGGCCGCCGGACATTCGGTAATCGTCGATGCAACGTTCCTGAAGCGGGAATATAGGGAGCGTTTTCAGGAGCTCGCAGAAGAGGCCGAAGCGCCATTCTTTATAGTGTCCTGCGGGGCACCCCGACGCGTTCTTGAGGAGCGACTATTTCAACGTGCGCGCCGGGGTGATGACGCATCGGATGCTGGCGTCGACGAACTGAGGCTTCAGATCGAGACTGGCGAACCGCTGACCGGCATCGAACGGGAACACGCATTCTTTCCAGTCTCCAATGACTCGCTGGAATCCGCAGCGAAATGGGGTGAGACATTGGCTGGGAAGAGGTCTGCGGGGAGCGAGGAGGTCGAGTAGAATAAATCATGACTACTACCTTGATGGCGGCGGCGATCTCACAGATTTTTATGTTATCAGCGTCGTGAACAGAATACCGTCGCCTAGTCTATATGGGACGAGGCAGTTCGATTCATCACCGAGGTTTTTCAGAAGTAGGACTAGCGCAACAGGTGCCAAGGATGGCACAGGATTTGCGGAGAGAACTTGGAGTCTGAGGCAGATTCTAAGGATGTGGTATCCGAAATATCAGTTCCGCTAGACGGGAAAGCCGACACTCACCAGGAAATTTCTGTGGCTCTGCAGTTGGCATCGCGTCATCGCTGTCCAGTGGTTGGTTGGAAGGTCAGTATTGGGTGTACAACTCCGTACGAATTTGCTCGGGACGTTGATGCCGAATATGGCACTCACTTTGCGTCAACTCGCTACCGCCACAGCCGAACGAGCGGAGAAGTGCTCTACAAGAGATTCCTTGAAGAGGCTGCAATTCGTAGAGTTTCTGCGCGAATTGCTGAAGAGGAGATCTTGGAAATTCCGAATTTCTACCACCAGTCTGCAACGAGCGATGTTGCAGTTCTATCGTCAGAGACCGTCAAGTTCTGGAGAGAGGTCGAATCCAATGGATTTCTTCAAGGGGATTTCGCCTGTTACCGTATGGCACCGTTGCTGATACTCGGAACCTATGCAGGCTGCAGTTTCGAGGAGGTGATTTTCGCCTATGATGGCTCCACATGTGCGAGAGCTGCACTGAAGGCCTATGCCGACTTGAATCTCGGATCGACTCGGTCGTCGACTAAGGTTCTGGTCTGCGATGGCTCGCTACGCAGAGCCAGAACACGGGCGGCAGAAGCGGAGCGGCTTGTCAGGAATGCAGGAATTGATGTTGCAGATGTTTTGGTAAGAAATGACTTTGTGAGTGCAGTCATCGATCAGGAGTTTTTCGGGAGATCGGTGCTGGTGGTGGCAGGTCTATCATCTCACCCACACCCACATCGCCCACGGTTTGGACATCTGGCAGATCATCTGATCGAGACTCGTTCCGTCTCGATGCTGCTTGCCTGCTAAATCGCGGGTGAGGCTTGAACAGCGGGCCCCTTGCCTCGCTAAACAAACAGGCTGCAAAACTCTGAAGTAAACGCAGTAGAATGGGTCGCCGTTATTCACCCTGGCATCGCTCAATTTCTGGGTGCTCCTTCGAGGCTGTTCTAGTCGTCCTTAGTTTTCGGTGGTACCACAAGCACTGGGATGTGGGAGCGAGAGATGACTGCTTGCGCTGTGCTCCCGACAAACAGTCGCTTGAGCAACCCTTTGGAATGCGTTCCGATCACGAGTAGTTCGGCATGATGGTGGGCGGCGAACTCGACAATCCCATCGGCGGTGGGAGCCTCCTTCATGAACGCCTTTGCTTCCACCCCGTCAGCCCGCAGGCCATGGACGATTTCCTGAAGTGCTCGCTTCTCTTTGTGCAGTTCTTCCGCGCGCTCGTCTCTCCCGGGATAGGCATACGCTGCGTAGCCGACGAAATCAGGTTCGGGCGCTACGGCATGCAGGATTTCGAGCGAAGCGCCGACTGATCGCGCCAACTTGCTCGCGGTCTCAACCACGGCACCTGAGTGTTCCGAAAAATCGATGGCAGCGACAATCGTCTTCATACGATTGCCGACAGCGCCTCCGGTAATGGATTGTTTACGGGCGCGACTACGACATCGACTTTGCTGATGTCGACAATCCCGTCGTAGTAGGCGGCGTTGACTTCCGACATGAGTGCGTCCATCTGCGCCTCTTCACCTTCGATTCTCAATCGCCCTCCTGGTGTATCGATTACCTTCCCGTTCGAAAGGCGACTTGCGAGCGGGTGCGTTGCAGGATTCAGTGTCAGTAGAAAGGGGTTTTGCATGTTCTATCCTTGAGGATCTCGGCGCTTGGCCTACGCATATTTTGTGCATATCATTGCGAGAGTTGCGCTTCGATAGCCGATACGCGGTTTACCACCTCGATCAGG
>JBNMNB010000410.1:0-3687 GCA_051270635.1 Verrucomicrobiales bacterium
TGCCACCCCCAAGGCATCGACCCAGTTGACGCCCCCCGCACCACCAACTCCTGCAGCAGCAGAGGCCGCCACACCCTCTGCGCGGGAGAAATTCACTTCCGACGAAGCCTACCAGAGCTATGCGCTGGGCATGTATTTCGGCCCGAACAATCGCTACTTCTTCCAAGGCAAAGAGATCGATCTGGGTGCCATGCGCAAGGGCATCGAAGCGGTGTTCAGCAGTAATAAAGAATTCAGCCAGGCCGTCGGCACCTCGATTGCGCTGCAGATCGCTCATCGCGATGCAGAAATTGACATCGATCAATTGATGGCAGGTCTGAAAGATTCCTTCGATTACGCCGAGCCGAAAATGTCCCGTGAGGAACAACGGCAGGCAATGAACGACATCGAAACCGGCTTGAAAGCGATCCGGGCAGCCAAGGTTAAGGAATCTGCTGCCGCCAACGAAGCGAAAGGAAAAGCGTTTCTTGAGGAAAACAGTAAGCGTGACGGTATCAAAGTCGCTTCCAGTGGCCTGCAGTATGAAATTTCGAATGAAGGTGAGGGCAATAAGCCTGGGCCTGACGATACCGTAATGGTGATCTACAATGGCACGACCATTGATGGCACCGTGTTCGATCGCACCGATGCCGGGACGCCGAAGCGGCTGAGCCTAAAATCGCGCTATATTCTTGCAGGCTGGAAAGAAGGCATGCTGATGATGAGCCCGGGGGCAAAGTACAAACTCTACATTCCGCATGCGCTTGGCTACGGCATGGAGCCGAGGAACAATGTGCTGGGTGGAAACGAGACATTGATCATGGAAGTGGAGCTGGTCAGTGTCGAGCCACCGCGTCAATCGAAGCGCCCGACACCTGGGCTTGGAAGCTCTGCGGTGACGCCTCCCGTTCGTGTTCCATTGCCAAAGAAGAACAGGGCTACAGCAGTGACGCCACCAGTGAAAGTCGAGATCCCACCGCGCAAGCCTGGGAACGAAGCCAAGCGCAGCACACGGGTGACGCCACCGGTAAAAGTCGAATTTCCTCAGAAGACTGAAGAGAAGACTGAAGAGAAGAAGGAGTGATTCTGCAAAGAGTGGAAGCCATCATTTCCGGTGGGCAAACCGGGGCCGACCGCGCAGCGCTGGACTGGGCGCTGGGAAGAGGCGTGCCCCATCACGGCTGGTGCCCCGAAGGTCGCCTGGCGGAAGACGGCGCTGTTCCCGATCGCTATCGACTGGAGGAAACTCCCCACCGCGGCTATATTGTCCGCACCGAGTGGAATGTTCGCGATTCTGACGGCACCGTAATATTCACGTTGAATAAAAATGTCACGGGAGGCTCGCTGGCGACACTGCGCTTTGCACGCAAATGGAATAAACCCTGCATCCACATTGCCCGTGATCATGCGGGCGATGCTGCCCAGAGACTCGCGGAATTTGTGATCAACCACCGGGTGAGTTATCTCAATGTCGCGGGCCCACGGGCTTCGGGTGTCCCGGAAATCGGAGCTTACGTTTATCAGGTGCTGGAAGATGCCTTCGGCGAAAGTCAGTCGTCCATCGCAACTGATTCGACGGGACTTGATGCGTAGTGCAGCGATCGCTCACGATCCATCATGATCGCGAATCCATTGCTCCGCCTTCTTCTCTTCATTCTGCTTTGCCTGCTACTGTGTCAGTGCTCGTCCATCGTGCCTGCAGATCCTTCCTCACAATTTCCCGCTCCCCCCACTGATCGTCCATCATGGACTGCTCCGGATGGCAAACCGATGCCCTATACCCGCTGGCCAGCAGAGGATTCTGCCCTTCCCAGCAAAGCATCGAGCGTGTTCATTTGTGTTCATGGGTTGAGCGGTGCCGCCAGCGACTTCTGGGCGCTGGGCGAGCATTTCGAAAATAAGAGAGATGCGGTCGTCTATGCGGTAGAGATCCGCGGCCAGGGCAATGACCCGGACGTGGGTTCTCGCGGCAATATTCGCTCATCTAAAGTCTGGATCGATGACCTCTATGACTTCACCGATCAGATTAGGCAACGTCATCCGGGAGTGCCAGTGTTCTGGTATGGCGAAAGCATGGGCGCACTGATCGCCTTACACGGGTTGGCGGATGCGCCTAATCGAACGATCCGACGCTCCCCTGTCATCGCGGGTCTCATCCTCGCGTCGCCCGTAACGTCCATCCGGCAGATGCCGCCGGCATGGAAAGTGGTGCTGGTGCGTGCGCTTATGCGAGTTGCCCCGGGAATTCGCATTTCGCTTGAAAGTCTCGGCGATCGATCAGTGACTGAGCAAAATGTCACTAGCGAAACGACACATAAAGAACAAATGGAAAAGACTCCACACTACGTGGAAACGTTCACCTTCCGCCTGTTTCGCGAGGTCGAACACCTGATTCGCACAAGCCATCAGGCAGGCGCTGCAATAAAAACGCCACTGCTGGTATTCTACACACCCAATGATGTCTTTACTTCAAAAGAAGGGATCGAAGCATTCTTCGACAAAGTCGGATCCAGCGACAAAACGAAAATCTTTTACCCGGAAAGCTTTCACTTAATTCTGCACGACAAAGACCGCGACCGCGTACTCAAGGAAGTAGAAGAATGGACAAAGGTAAGACCAGGTGACTCACGATGAATGGTGAATTCAGCACCCTGAGCGGACACTTGCTAATAGAGCAGATGCACCTAGCTTTTTACGGTGAAGTCACGATTTTCTAGCCAAATTTTCGCCGTGGCAGCGGTCTTGTTTACCTTTGCAGCGCCACTGGGCGCGGAAGTTCCACTCGAAACATTCAGGAACTTTGAAACTCCCCATGTTTCGCCTCTCGCGTTAAGTCCCGACGGCTCGCATCTCGCCGCCTGCAACACTCCAGATCATCGCATTGAGATTTTTTCCACATCCGCCACCACGGAGCCTGGCTGGAGCCACTCGATTCAGGTAGGTTTCGAACCAGTCAGTGCGCGCTTTCGTAACGATCGCGAACTCTGGGTCGTCAACCAATTGTCCGACAGCATCAGTGTTGTCGACCTTGAGGCCAATGCCGTAGTCCGCACAATTGAGACACTCGATGAGCCTGCCGATATCGTCTTTGCAGGCAACCCGCTGAGAGCCTTTGTCACGTGCTCGGCGGTAGACACAGTGCTGGTTTACGATCTTGCTGATCTGACAGCAGCGCCACTGCGCGTTCCCATTGAAGGGTGAGGATCCTCGCGCACTCGCCGTCAGCACAGATGGCATGACAGTGTTCGCGGCCATCTACGAATCTGGAAATGGCACTACTCTTCTTGGAGGTGGAGCAGATGCAGAAACCGTTTCGATCTTCCCGCCCAACGTCGTCAGCGATCGACAGGGCCCTTACAGAGGAAAGAACCCTCCGCCCAATGCTGGAGACGACTTCGATCCACCGCTGAATCCTGAGCTGTCACCCGCTCCTCCAGTGGGCATGATCGTCAGGCAAAGTGGAGACGGCCGCTGGCTGGACGACAACAACGGTGACTGGACAGAACTGGTGTCCGGTGAAAACGCAGACGCTTCAGGCCGACCGATAGGATGGGAACTCATCGACAACGATGTCGCAGCCAATAATCCTAGAACCGTGAATAGGAAATTGAGTTGATGCGCACAAGCTGTTTACACTGTGTTGCATGAGTGCGTTGTTAGAACAATTGAGCGCTCACCCTGAGGGTGAGTCTAAAAATGAAGCGTTGT
>JBNMNB010000411.1:0-3624 GCA_051270635.1 Verrucomicrobiales bacterium
CAGCGGCGCGATGTCCTTACCGTCGATCACGCGATCCCTCGGCATTTCCGCGCCGACCATTTTCGCGAACGTCGGATGCAGATCGAGAGCTGTCGCGATCTCGTCGGTCGTGCTTCCAGCCGGAATCGTTCCCGGCCACCAAGCGATCGTCGGCTCGCGATGCCCGCCTTCGTAACCAGAGCCTTTCCGGCCTCGCAACGGCCCGCTCGACAGCCCACCCGCAGGGCCATTGTCCGAGGTGAACAGGACCAGCGTTTTCTCCGCGACTCCGGCCTCACGAACCGCCTTCAAAATCTCGCCAACGCTCCAATCAACCTCTTCAACCTGAGACGACTCGACCGTTTTGCCCTCCGCCATGAATTCCGGCGACGCGAGCCGCGGGTTGTGGACGAAGGCGTGTGGCAGGTAGACGAAAAACGGCTCGTCCTTGTGCTCGTCGATGAACTTCGTCGCCTCCTCCGTGAACCGCCGGCAGAGCGTCGCCTGGTCGTCCATGTCCTTGACGATGTCGACGACTTCCGTGCCGCTCATCACCGGCAAATCCGGAAATTGCCACCGCTTCAAACCCGGCCACATGTCATTCGAATACGGAATCCCAAAATACGTGTCGAACCCCTGCGCTGTCGGCAGAAACTGCGGCTGATCGCCGAGATGCCACTTGCCGAAACAGCCCGTCGCGTAGCCCGCGGACTTGAGCGTTTCAGCGATGGTAACTTCGTCAGGATGTAGGCCGTGCGGATCTCCGGGAAAGAGCACGATGTGGCCAGAGCCCTTCGCCAAGCCGACGCGCTGTGGGTAACTCCCGGTCATCAGCGCAGCGCGCGACGGCGTGCAAACCGGCGAGGCCACATAGAACGATGTCAGAGTCCGACCCTCCTCGGCCATCTGGCTGAGGTTCGGTGTTTTGTTGAGCGTCGATCCAAACGGCTCGATGTCGCCGTAGCCCATGTCGTCGATGAAGATCACGACGAAGTTGGGCTTTTCGTCTGCCCCAGCAGCTGCTGCGAGCGAGACGAGGAATAAGAAGATCGTGATCGGTCGATTCATGCGATGCCCACCAAGACATCCAACGTCGCTCAGTTCAACCATTCGAATGGGCGGCTTTACTCCGTCCAACTCGATGCGATCAAACCACAAAAACATCCGGGCTTCGCCGATCGGTCCACTGCGACGCGACGCTTCGCGTCTTGCTTACTCGTTGAAACTCACGGCAACCCGGAAGCCCCTCAAGATGCTGATGTAGCTGGGGCGGTCCCCGCCACGGATAGCGGAGCGGCAGTTTTGGACCTCGTCGCCAAAGCAGCTGCCGCGATAGACACGGGTTGAGCGGGAGTCAGGGACGTAAGGGGCACGCGTGTGATCATGGGGATCGCGTTCAAGCCAGTTCTGGCACCATTCCTTAACGTTTCCATGCATGTCGCAGATGCCCCATGGATTCGGCTTTTTTTCACCCACAGGATGTGGCTTTTTGTCCGAATTACCATCGTACCAAGCAATCTCATCCAATTTCCCCGCGTAAGCTTCCGTCGTTCCTGCCCGGCAGGCATATTCCCACTGCCCCTCCGTCGGCAACGTCACTTTCCAGCCTGCTTGTTGGCCAATGAGTTCACCTAACTTTTTGCAGTAAATCTGAGCATCATCCCAACTTACCCTATCCACCGGCAGATCGTCGGCACCTTTGAACCTACTCGGGTTCTCCCCCATCAGCGCTTCGTATTGCCCTTGTGTGCATTCGAATTTTGCTAGCCAGAACCCCCGAGGTAATTTCACTACGTGCTGTATCTCCCCATTCTTCCTGCGCCCCTCTTCCGTCACCGGGCTACCCATCCGGAACTCGCCCGGGGGGCACCAGATGAAAGTGATTCCTTCATAAACCCGCTCTTCCCCCGCAGCGCGTTTGCCTTCCAGGATGTGTTCTTCGAGATATTGACCATCGGCGGGGGAGAGCCCCTCCCGCTTCAGCCGGACCTCTTTTCCGCTTTCCAACAGGATGACGACCTCTTCACCATCGATCTTGACGAGGGAACCTTCCAGGGTGCGGCCTTTCAGATCCGTCCAAGTGCGAACTTCGGCCGACCACACCGTGGCGGCGGCAAAGATTAGGAACAATCCCAGAAGCAAGGGTTTTGCAAATTTCATGATGGGATGAATTACCTGATTTTCGCGGTTCCGTCGATAGAAAGCCAACCGTGGCCGGGAATAAAAACTGGACGAGCACCTTAGTGTTAGAGGGAAGGAAAGCGCGCTCTCAACTCGCCGCGAAGTCAGCAGCTGCTGGCTGCGATCTATCAACCCGAAACCTTCCCACCTGAAACTCTAAACCCGCCGCAACGCCGCGATCAACTCATCCACCTTATCCGCCACCGCCTGAACCTCCGTCTGCGTCGGCGGATCGGACACGGTCAGGTTCAGCTCCGTCAGTTCTGCTTTCTAATCGCTATCGTCGGCCCACTTCATCAATTTTGGACCTCCGACCGCGATGATCAGGGCAAGTGAAGAAGAAACCAGGAGCGCCAAAAAGGTATAGATCCACGCGACGGTCCATGAGATCGGCAGGAAGTAATCCAATCCAGTGAGGTAGTCCCACTTATCTTGAGTTCGTACAGCCAAAAACAAAACTGACGTGGCCCAGATCAACCCAATGATCCAAGTTGGTCGACGCAGAAATTTCCCGATTCCATCACTAGGAAAAGACATTCGACCCCCGTCACCACCTAAAAGAATTTCGACCCCCATTTCAACTCCTATCCACGCCAGTCCACATGCGATCCAGCCCACGAGGATCATCGGCGCAAACACGATCATATATGGGTTCCCCACTTCGAGTCCCTTTTCGAGGAGCAATGTCAGTAGACCATAAACAGCAAAGGCTATGGCCGAGAAGAACAACGCAATACATGCTCCAAACCCTAAGAGCAGAATTCGCCCTCCGATCTTCAGGCCGCTAATTCCGCCGCGCACCAGCTTCTTCAGAGGGTTACGTGTCCTGCGTTTGGATTCGTCGTTGTTTTCGTCGGCCATTAGTAATTTTGCGTGTTTCTGAGCGATATCGGGATCGAATGGCCTCCAGGTTTTTGCCACTTTTGATCCATCCCCGCAACTGGGGGTAGGGAACAGTTCCAAGATCTCCCCAGAAAACCCTCGCCGCGCTGATCGGCACCGGACTCATCAATCGATTCTCTTCCAAGTCAAATCTTCCGCCAGCAACTGCTGGCCCAGGCTAAACCCGCCGCAACGCCGCGATCAGCTCATCCACCTTATCCGCCACCGCCTGAACCTCCGTCTGCGTCGGCGGATCGGACACGGTCAGGTTCAGTTCCGTCACCGCGTTGCTATTGGCCGAAGACCCCGCGACCACCGCGTCCAGGTCCAAATGCGTCACCTCCCCGGGCGGGCCCGGTTCTCCTTGTGGACCGGTCTCGCCCAGTTGCCCCGGTTCACCTTGCGGCCCCGGCTCGCCCTGCGGTCCGTCCACCCCGGGCATTCCCTCCATCCCTGTTTCGCCTTGAGGTCCCGGCTCACCCTGCTGGCCCATCTCTCCGGGTGGCCCCTGCTCGCCCGGCGTGCCTGGTTCGCCGGGCGTGCCTGGTTCGCCGGGCGTGCCTGGTTCGCCGGGCGTGCCTG
>JBNMNB010000412.1:0-3563 GCA_051270635.1 Verrucomicrobiales bacterium
GATTCGTCTTAAAGCCCGGGGTTGCGAGAAACGACCTACCCCGGGGACACGCTCAGAAACTCCAACCCCAACGGGGTTGTGTCCCGCTCGGGCTCCGAGGTGCCATACAATGGTAATGGTCTGTCCGACACGAGGACAGCGATTGTGCAAAGTCTGTTTTCAATAATCGATCAGCCGTTCTGTAATGACCTTCGGCTAAGTTAAACCGCCGGATCGCTGTCTCTGACGACCCGAAGTGGTGCCTGGTGAGAGGTCACCAGAAGCCCGAATTAGGCGCTCCTACAACAGCCCAAGGCGGCACACCGGGACAGTCCAGAGACCCAGATAAAAGCCCCCCAAAAAAGGTGGAATGGCCCTAATCCCCCCCGCTTACCACGCCATCGGCTTATCAGCTGGCGAGCGGCAACTTGTCCCAGATGGTGACAAGTTCTGGATCGCAGAGGGCCACTTTGCGAAAAATGGAATTGCTGGCGATCGCCTGACTGATGTGATAGAGTGCGGGTTCTTCAGCGCCTGCCGTCACTTCGAGCTTACCAAGGCAGTAGTGATACTCTGGATCCCAGTGGAAGGTTTCTGCGTGTTGCCGCAGCAGGCACAGAGCTTCGTCTTTCTTGCCGAGAGCCTGCATCGCGGTGGCATATTTTTTGAAGTGATCCGGATTGTCGGGTATCAGGTCACACATCAATGCGCCATAGATCGCAGCTTCAGCCCAGCAATGTTCCCTCATGAACAAATCGAGTTTCATGGCAGCGACCGTTATGCGCCACTCCGGCATCATTTCCGCAAGATCGAGTTGGTGGTGTGCTTCGCTGAACATGCTGATCGCAGCGTAGCCTTCGGCTGCCAGAATGAATGGATTGCTGTGATATTGCTGGCACTGTCGGTTGCAGGGGTGACGGGTCGTTCTTGCTGATAACATATGTTCAAAAGAACACCTTATGATTCAATTCTGCAACAACCTTTTCCGGAAATTTTTCGATCTGGTGAGAGAGATCGTTTCATTTCCATTTTTAAGCAGCCGCCGGTCGGGTGAATTTTTCAAGCAATTTTGAATTTCGCACTTTCTGTGCCATTTTAAGTAACCGTGCAGGCAAATTTGGAATCACCTGGACGGTCATTTGCATTCAGTATCTACAATCATGGCATTCACGCAGACCACCCAGACAGGGTTTATTGGACGATTGGGCAAATCGTTTTTTGGAATCATCATCGGCCTGATTCTGGCCATCGCCGCAGGGGCACTTTTGTTTTGGAATGAGGGGCGAACGGTGAAACGCCATCGCGATCTGCAAGCGGGGGCGGAAGCTGTGCAGACGGTGGAGAGCTCAGCGATCGATGGCGGCAATGATGGAAAACTGGTGCACATGACAGGCCAGACATCGACAGATGCACCCGTGTCAGATGTTGAATTTGGGATCGAAGAACAGGCTGTGAAATTGATCAGGAAGGCGGAAATGTATCAGTGGAAGGAGGACAAGAAGACGCGTTCGGAAGGAAGTGGTTCCAATAAGCGCCAGGTGACCGAATACACTTACAGCCAGGAGTGGGAATCAAATATTATTAGTTCAGAGGAGTTTAAGGAGACCAATGGGCACCGAAATCCGGGAGTGATGAAGTATCGGCCACAACGCTACGTTGCAAAAATGGTGACACTGGACGCGTTCACTTTGCCCGACTTTCTCGTCAGCAAGATCGACAAGAGCGAGCCGGTCTCGGTGCCTAATCTGGAACGTGCCAGCGAGACGGTGCAATCAGAGGGGAAACTGGCGGGTGATGAAGTTTACTTTGGTGCAAATCCCGGCAATCCAGTGATCGGGGATATTCGGGTGCGGTTTCGTGCCGTGCGGACGGGGACGGTGAGCATCGTTGCACAGCAGGCAACTGAGTCATTTGTGCGCTATCAAGCGGAGAACGGAACGATCGAGTTGCTGCACGAAGGCACGGCATCGGCACAGGAAATGTTCCAGCAGGCAGAGAAACAGAATTCGTTGATCGCGTGGGCGATTCGGGCCGGTGGTTTTGTTGCCATGGGAATCGGTTTATCGATGTTGTTAGGGCCACTGGTATTGCTGGCAGATTTCATTCCATTTCTTGGCGGCATCGTGGGCAAGGGAACGGCGATCATCGCCTTTCTTGTCGCTGGTGTTTTCTCTTCGATGATCATTGCCGTTGCCTGGATCGCATACCGACCATTGATCGGTGGTGCTATACTGGTCGTAACGGTCGGCTGCATCTTTCTGTTATTCAAGGCAGTCAAAAAGCGCAATGCGGCGCAGGCACTGTCGGCATCAACGCCACCTCCGCTGGATCTTGATCAATTGCAGTAGCCCCGATTTGCATCAGGATTCGAAGACGCACTGGAGGTGACGTGACAGTGCGCCTGCTGGCCACTTCAGCAACATCAGCCATTTGCCCCTTGCTGTGGAGGGCGAAGGTGTGAGAGATTCTGTGCATGCGTATTCCTGCTTCATTTTCGTCCCTGGTTCTTCTCGTTCTCGTTCAGTTGGCACTTTTTCCTGCTCTTTCCGGGCATGCGGATGACTGGCCGTGGTGGCGCGGGCCTGAGCGCAATGGCATTGCGACGGGTAATGTGATGCCACCGGTAAAGTTCAGCGCTAAAGAATCCGTGGCCTGGGTGACACCGATTCCGGGGCGTGGTCATGGCTCGGCGATCGTCGTCGGTGATCACGTTCTTTTGCAGACGGCGGATGAAGCGACGGAGGAGCAGTCGGTGATTTGCCTGAGTCGAAAGACAGGCAAACCACAATGGAAAGTGGACGTGCACCGCGGTGGGCTTCCAAAAACGAATAAAAAGGCATCGCATGCGTCATCGACACCTGCCTGCGATGGCGAGCGGGTGTATGTGAACTTTGTGAGCGGCGGCGCAGCGCACACGACGGCGCTGAACCTTGAGGACGGCAAGCAACTGTGGCAGAAGAAGATCAGCGACTATGTGGTGCATCAGGGCTACGGCTCATCGCCTGCCATTTACAAGTCGTTGGTGATCGTATCCGCAGACAACAAGAGCGGCGGAGCGCTGTGTGCATTTGATCGGACTGACGGCAAGCAAGTCTGGCGTGTCGAGCGGCCCAAGCTGCCGAACTATCCCTCACCGATTATCTTAAACGTCGGCGGGAAGGATCAATTGTTCCTGACTGGCTGCGAGCTGGTATCGAGTTTTGATCCCATGACGGGTGCCAAGTTGTGGGAAATGGAAGGTGCGACGACCGAGTGCGTCACATCAACCGTCACCGACGGCACTCACATTTACACCAGCGGTGGCTACCCCAAGAATCATGTGGCTGCGGTCGCTGCTGATGGTTCGAAGAAAATGGTGTGGGAAAATATCAGTCGTGTGTATGTGCCATCGATGCTGGTCAAAGACGGGTATCTGTATGCGGTGATGGATGGTGGCGTGGCTGTCTGCTGGAAGTCCGATACGGGGGAGCGGATGTGGAAGGAAAGGCTGGGCGGCACATTCAGTGCATCGCCGGTGCTGGTCGGCGATCATTTTTACGCAGCCAACGAGACGGGTGAGATCTTTGTCTTCAAGGCAGACCACG
>JBNMNB010000413.1:0-3504 GCA_051270635.1 Verrucomicrobiales bacterium
TGAGCTGGCCCGGCGACGTGCTCTATCAGCAGCGGATTCTCCTGCGTCGCGTGCGCCGGGATCTGATTCAGCAGTTGGGAAAAGGGCGTGGCTTTCCCGGCTCGTTCCAGCACTTCATGGTGGGAACGAACAGCTACAATCTCGCCACTGGAGCCATCCAAGCCTGCTCCACTGGCGGAACTCACAGATTGATTAACCAAGGGACAGCATAATTTGCGCAATCAACAGCGATCACCCAACTTTCCTTTCTTCGCCTATTTTTCCAGCGGTGCCAACTTTGAAAGTGCACTTCTTGCCCCTGAGCCAGGGCTTATACATAAATCTTCAGAACACCTGATTACGAAAGAATCGGTCGTGCCACCATTTTGCAAATGAGGCCGTACCATCTCTCCCTCGCGCAGCAGCGAGCGTGATCATGACCGCCTCGCAACAGAAAGGGACTTTTCACGCGACCAACGTTCATGCCGATGGGTCGCGAACACGGACTTTGCACCTGTGCGGATTCGCTATTCGCGGGTGACGCGAATGTAGAGTTCTCCAGCGTCTCCCGAAACGTCCAGCTCATACGTCGTTGACGCACCGCCGCTGGGATGGCCATCAGTAACTTCTTCCCAATCTTCAAGATCGGCAGCCTTTTCCACAATAAACTGCTCTCCCACCGCAGACGGCCAGCTGAAAGTCACCATGTCGCCATCTCTCTGCACATTGATGATTTCGAAAGACTTCGAGCCACCGCCAAATGCTGGTAGAAGTTCCCACTCGGAATCGTTCAACTCTGGAGCTACACCAAGCCCTCGGTAGACGAACAGCGAAACACCGGCGCCCCCTCCTCTTTCGTAGTAGATGAATTCGATATCATGAACTCCGGCCGTCAGATCGACTTCCATGAGAGTATCTGCTCTACCACGATCGCCCGCTTCGCCGACGTCATCGCCATCGATTCGCAGCACAAATCCATCGTCGCTGTTACAGATAAATGATACCAGACCAGCCTGCGTGATATTAATCTGACCAGCTGAATGAATGGCAAAATTATCCCTGTCGCCAAAGCCGCCTTCGCCACCATTTTCATCATCCCAAAGTGGAAATGGTCGCGATTCTTCGATGAAAATCGGCGGCTCCACGCTATCGTGAAAATGGATAAACCGAGTATCGGCCACAAAGCGTTCCCCGCCCCTGCCTTCATCAGCCAGAATGTCTTCAGCTTCGAAAATATCCAGTATCTCAGGGTCGCCATCCGTCCACACATGACTGGTAAGGAATACTCCTCCGCCCTGCACTACAGAAGGAATACTTGCAGCATTGTTAGGATCAAACCCACTACTGACTTCGAGTCCATCGGAAGCGCCGTCTCCGTCAGTGTCTCGGTTTAAAGGGTCAGAACCTGTGTTACTTGCATCCACAAACACTCCCGTTCGGGTCTCAACGCCATCGCTCAGTCCATCTCGATCAGTATCTGAACTGAGGGGACTCGTCCCCGTGTCATTCGCACTCACAAACACACCTGTCCCTGACTCAACTCCATCTTTCAGTCCGTCTCCATCTGTATCGTCACTATTCGCAGCTGTTCCGAGGGTGTGCTCTTCTGCATTGCTCAAGCCATCGGAGTCCAAGTCTCCTGCCGAATCATCGACTGCTGGATCGAGGCCATACAACGCTTCGTAAACATCTGACATCCCGTCTGCATCCACATCGGGAGCATTGGGGCCGAAGTAACAAAAGAACTCACTGGGAATCGGATCTTCCGGCAGCTCATCATCGCCGACCTTTCTCCAGGCCAGCTGCGCAATATCACCGCCATTCGCTTCTTTCCACAGCACTTGAACGGCATATTTTTTCCCGGCCTCCAGCGCTATCGGATCGGAAGGGATCTCGAAAGGCAGATTCCCGCCCGCCTCAATATCAGGGAACCGGTTCGGATCATCCAAACCTCCAAACTGGTCGTCACCGCTGATGCTGAATTCACCGTTATCATCTGCGCGCAGAAAGAACTCATACTCAGCAGTCTCGTCAGGAATCAACCACCCGCGAAAGCGGCCTCCATAGGTATTATTTGGCCCATCCGCGAAGACTTCCGTGGAATCAATCTTCGTCGTCGAGTAGTCGATGCTCGGAGAATCAGGGAATCGCGGATTATCGCGTAAATCCTGCACCGCACCGCCGAGGATATTTTGCCAGATTTCCAGCCCTACGACACCATTCGCCAGCGCGAAGCTTTTAAAATCCGAATTGCCCGCCGCCACAGGATTTCCTGCGAGGTCAGTCAAATTAGCCAACGTCACGGAGAAGGAGCCACCCTTGGGTTGAGCGCTGGTGACTAGCCTCACGTTCGATGCATCCAGCACGACGACAGACCCAACGGTCAGCCCGCCCGAAATCTGGTAGTTGCCTCGATCAGCCAGGAGATCGAGCCGCATCGCTTCAGAAAAACTAACATACACAGCATTAAAATTCACGCTGGCGAAGACATTTTCGATCTCCGGAACTTCGCCATCTACTGATACGATCGCGACACCACTAAACGTGCTATTGCCATCGCTGCTCACCACGCAGCGATAATTCGCACCATCATCTTCAATCGTAAGGACTGGCGTCTCATAGCTTACTGCTGTCGCGCCCGCGATATCTTCAAATTCTTCTCCTGCGACTTCTGCCCTCTGCCATTGGTAAGTGATCGCGTCAGGACTTGTCGCAGCGACGGACAATGTTGTAGTCGATCCTGCGGCAATTACTCGTGTCGCCTTCGGGTTCTCGGTAATACGCAAATCTCCGGATGATTCGTATTGAGCAAGATAGATCGCGCTAAAACCATAGCCATAAGGGCCACCCCCTGGATTGCCAAAGGGCGCCTCACCGGTATATTGCTCAGCATCGATCGAAAACTCCCCGTCCGCGCCAGGCTCAATATTATCCCAACCAATGAGTGATCCCACTTTGTTATCACCACTGTTGAGTGCGACTTCATCTTCCGTTAAATCCGCGTCGGGAAACGATTCTTTGGTGATCAAATTCTGCCGATCACTCCCATCAACATGTGCTGAGACGTGGGCGTCTGTTGCCGCGATTCGAAACAAGGTCCAACGATCATCGTAGTTTCCACCTCGACTGGTTGTCCCGCGAAAACTGTATCGCTTGTTCGGATCAAGATTTTGAAACACCAGCGACAGAGAACTTGTCCCTGATCGAACACCCGGCAATCCATCGTTGCCGATTTCCACAAAGTCGCCAAATAGAAGATCCCCCGGACTCCCCTCATTCAACGGCGAGTTCAATCCAAAATCATCCGGAGTTCCCTCAGCAATGACAATCACTTCTGCATCCAATTCATCGCCAGTAGCAATGTCTCGTAACGGCCCGCCGTCATCAGTGATGCGTAAATCATAGTCGCTCGCATTTTCAGACGTATTGTCGCCCGGTCGATAATCGTTAAATGCTTCCCAAACGAGTTCGTTTTGCGCGCTTGCTGCTGTAGAGAAGGCTAATGCGGCAAACACAGCGAATGCC
>JBNMNB010000414.1:0-3417 GCA_051270635.1 Verrucomicrobiales bacterium
GGATGCTGGCCGTTCAACGAGGAACGCGGCACGCGCGTCGCCGATGCGGGATCGGACGGACGCGACGGGCAGATCATCAACCGCGGAACCTGGATGATCGGCGGCCCGAGCTTCGACGCGGCGGCGATTGATCGACACGATGCGGAATACGACCCAAGCAAAGATCCGCAGCGCGGACACGGATTAAGATTGGCAGCCGACGAACTCTACAACGCCCGCTGGGAGGTCAACCATCGGTTCCGCGTTCCCGCCGACGCCAAGTCCGGGGTTTACGCGGGACGGTTTGATTTCCAGATAGACGGCAGGTCGATGCGCTATCACACCACGTTCATCGTGCGCCGCCCCGAATCGCGACCTAAGGCGCCCCTGCTCGTCCTCGTATCATCCAACACCTGGCTGGCCTACAACTCGGCCCCATTCCCGGTCAACCACGGGCCGGGATTGATCAACATGGGCACTGGAGGTTTGGCCAACAGCCACCCGAGCGCTCCCACTTACAGCTGCTACAGCGATCATCACAGCGGTCAGCCTACTTACAAAATTGGAATGCACGTGCCGTGGCCAGCCGCTGGGCCGAATAAGACTTATATCGGTGGAGGATACAGCCACTTGCTCCGCGGCGAGCGCTTCCTGCACCTGTGGTTGGACAAGCACGGCTACGAATACGACGTCATCACCGACCACGATCTGGACCGAAATCCTGAAATATTGAACGGCTACAAGGCGGTCTGCATGAACGGGCACAGCGAATACTGGTCGGCCCGTGCCTACGATGGATTGGACAACTACCTCAAGGCCGGTGGCGCGGCCGTGGTGATGTCCGGGAACACCATGTTCTGGCGGGTGAGCTTCGACGACACCGGCGAGGTGATGGAGTGCCGAAAGTTCGGGAAGAGTATCGGCGGTCGGGCGCGTGCCAAGGTGGGAGAACTCTACCACAGCCACGATTTCAAACGCGGCAGCCTGATGCGCTTCTGCGGATACCCCGCATGGAAGCTGGTCGGTCTGACATGCATCGGATGGGCAGGCGGGAACTTCGGCCACTACCGGGTCGATCTGCCGGATCATTTCCTTTTCAACGAACCCAACAAGATCGAGATGCAAAAGGGTGAACCGTTCGGATTCGCCACAGAGACGATGGGCGCGGTCGGCCACGAGTACGACGTGCGGCTCTCGACCTTGCTGAGAGCGACCGAGAACCCGATGCAGAAAGGACTGGTCGAACCGGAGGGGATCACCACCCTGGCGCGCAGCCACGACAAGCGAAACGTTCTCGACTTCAACGCCGAGGCACACAAAGCACGGTCTGGCGATGAGCAGACCATCGCGGAGATCATTTACTGGGAACGCCCCGAAGGCGGCAGCGTGTTCCATACCGGGTCGATCGCGACCGCCTGGGGCATGTATTACGACGAACCCTTAAGCGAGCTGGTCAAGAACGTGCTGCACCACTTCAAGGTGACGCCGAGGAAGTGAGCCAGACTAAAGCAATTCCTGCGAAAGGCGCCATCCCAGATCCCCGAATAGTGAACGAGTTTGGTCTAGCTCCAGCGGAAGTATCTGGGCCTCCGGACGGGAGCAGACGTAAGCCGATCACTCTTGATTGCCCGACGTCGTTAGGGTAAAGTCAGATCGTGAGCACTATCCTTGAGGCGGCGGACGAAGCCAGCGTTCATCTGAATCAGACAGAGTTCAATCTGGCAGTTTGGGAACGCCTGCTCGCGGATCCGTCGCTGACTGCGCTCGACTTTCGAATTGAGACCGATGTGCACGGTCAGATGATCATGTCTCCACCACCTGCCCCCGCCCATGGAGGATTCCAAAGCGAGATCGCTGGAATTCTGAGAGAACAGAAACGAGAAGGCAAAGTCCTGACCGAATGCCCAATCTCGACCAGCGAGGGCGTCAAAGCAGCGGATGTCGCCTGGTGCTCCAAAGACATTTGGGAGGAGACAAAAGACGAAGTGTGTTTCGTCCGATGTCCTGAGATTTGCGTCGAGGTGCTTTCGCCTTCGAATACGAAAAGCGAGATTGAAGAGAAGAAGCGACTCTACTTCGAAGCTGGGGCCATTGAATTTTGGACGTGCGCAGGGGATGGAACCATGCATTTTTTTTATAGGGACGCACCATCGACTGCTACCAAGGCCTCATTGGTTTACCCAAAGTTCCCCAGTACCGTTGAGTAGTCTATTGAGCAAAGAATGAAACGTCATTGTCACGGTTTGATTCTTTTTGGTTCAGCGGTTGGATTGTTACTCTGCTCCGATGCCACCGCTGGAATGACGACATACGGCCTCAGCGATCTTTATCGCTTGAGACTTGAAGAGCTGTCCTTTTTCATCGTGCTCCTCGTCATGTGCACTGCATTGTTTCGTTTCTTGTGGAATCTTGTGGCGCGAGATTTGTCCTCCATCCCGAGTTTGAATTGGCGGCAGGCAACAGGCTTGAGCCTCCTCGTCGGCGTTCTCATGCTCCTCGTGCTCACCATGATCTCTGGGATTCGTGAAGTGCTTACTCCTGAAGCGTGGCGCAAACAGGGCAGTTCGTATCGCCTTTCCTCGATTGATAGGGAACCCGTCCGGAAGCGAACGATCGAGGAACTGCGGTGGGCGCTGATGGCCTCGGCCGACGCCAACAATGGGCAGTTTCCCGAGCATGATTTCACCAACCGGATCCCAGACAGGTTCTGGCGGGCGCCTGACGAATACGCGAGTCGTTATATTTACTTCCGCGGGAAATCGAAACCAGTGGCGAACGGCCCCGTTGAAATCCTCGCACTTGAACCAGCGAACTTCGGCGATGAACGGTACGCGATTTTCACGTCAGGAGAAGTTCGAAAACTGACCAACAAGGAAGTCGATGCCTTGCTCGGAATCGACGAAGAGGCATGAGTGAGTCGGGCCATCCTCCCGAAACCAAGACGACGTACCGGTCTCGCCGAGCGAAAACGATAGGCAAGTGGGTGGTGGGCATTTGTATCGGAATTCTTGTCGGGCTGGTCTTGATCGTTTCGATCCCAGGAAGCTTTGATGTGTTGTGGGCTCTCGCTTCAGGTTGGTTCACTTTTCTCCAACGCACGTTGCCCAATATTACGTGGAATGGGTCACTGGTTGGAATGGGCGTCTTGTGTTCGATGATTGCCCTTGGATTGGCCCATGGGTTTCTTCGCTCGGTCATAAAGGCTGGACAACGATGGCGGTTTCGATGGACCGTCTGCGGTCTTATGATTGTTGGGTTGGTCTTCCTCGTGGGAATGTCTGTCGCCGGAGTCGTCCACCAAGTTGGATGGATCGTTGGCAGTGACGAGGCAATGATCGTGTCTAACCGCCAACGTCTCGGGCTCATGGGCGTTCATCGACAACGTGTCATTCGACGTGATGTCGAAATGTTTGTTCGCTTAGAAAGTGACGTTCGGCT
>JBNMNB010000415.1:0-3341 GCA_051270635.1 Verrucomicrobiales bacterium
TGCGTGAAGATTCCCATCTCTATACAGGGTTCGTGAACGGCGAACTCGCCGAGGAATTTCCGTTTGAGGTCACCCGCGAGGTTGTCGACCGCGGACGTCAACGGTTCGATATTTACTGCTCGCCTTGCCACGGAGGCATTGGCGACGGGCAGGGGACGGTTGTGCAGCGCGGATTTCAGCGTCCACCGTCGTATCACATTGAGCGTTTGCGTCAGGCTCCCGCAGGCCATTTCTACAACGTGATTGCTAACGGCAAAGGTCGGATGTATAGCTTCAATGACAGGATTCAGCCGAATGATCGTTGGGCGATTGTCGCCTACATTCGCGCTCTCCAAGTGAGTCAGAACGTCAGTATCGATGAACTGCCTGCGGCGGTCGTCGCTGATCTGGGCTCGGAGGTGGGCGAATGAGCGCTCAGGAAACCAACCCGCAGTTGGCGAGCCTCCAGAACAAGGCTCTGATCATCGGTGCGATCGGCGTTGCTCTGAGTATCGCCGGCTATCTGTCGGATGCCGACCAATTCTACAAGTCGTATCTGACCGCGTATCTCTACTGGCTCGCGCCGACACTCGGCTGCATGGGCTGGACGATGATCTATCACCTCACCGAGGGCAGCTGGGCTGCGCCGGCGCGGAGAATTTGGGAGTCGGGTGGACGTGTGATGCCGCTGATGGCGGTGTTGGTGATCCCGATCATCTTGGGCATGGAGACGCTCTTTTCGTGGGCGCGGCCTGAGGCCGCTGATGACGCGATCATTCAAGCGAAGGCTGCGTATCTGAACCCTGCGTTCTTCACAATTCGCGCGATTTTCTTTGTCAGTCTATGGACCTTGATCGGATTCTTGCTCTCGAAGTATTCGCTGCAGCAGGATAAGGACGGTCCTGAGCCTTCCGTGCGTCGTTTGCGATTCGTCAGTGGCGCGGGCTTGGTGTTGATGGCGTTGTCATTGACCTTCGCGTCTGTCGACTGGGTGATGTCGCTCGACCCGCACTGGTTTTCGACGATCTTCGGCTTCTTGTTCGCGGTGTCTGACCTGTTGACGGCGATGGCCTTCACGATTTTGTTTGTCAGGATGCTAGAGAAGACGGACGCCCTGCGGAAATTGGTCACGACTGACACGTATCACGACTACGGCAATCTCACGATGGCCTTCGTGATGCTCTGGACGTACATGAACCTCTCGCAGTTCCTGATCATCTGGTCGGGCAACACGCAAGAAGAGGCGCCGTGGTACATGGCGCGAATGGATCCGGGCTGGATTGTACTCTCGATTTCGTTGATCATCTTCCACTTCGCGTTGCCATTTTTGATTTTGCTTACGCGGCGGACAAAGCGTTCTCCGGGGCTGTTGGCTAAGGTTGCCATCTTCCTGCTGTTCATGCGGTTTCTCGATCTCTACTGGTTGACGCAGCCGAGTCTGACACACGAAGCGGGTATCCACTTCCACTGGTTGGATGCAGTGACGATGATTGCGGTTGGTGGTATGTGGGTGGGCGTCTTCGCGATGCAACTCAAAAACAAGCCGCTCGTACCTGCCAAGGATCCGCGAGTTGTGGAGTTGTTGCAAAACGTTGGAGGGCACCACTAGTGGCAAAGTTCACCGACGAGCACATCCATGAACGCACGGACGCGCAGGTTCGACCGCTTGTGATTTTTTTGATTGTGATGGCGTCAAGCGTGTTAATTTCGTTCGGGATTATCAACGTCCTGTTTGAGTTTTTCACGCAACGTACAGCGACGATCTACGGTCCGGCGATTGACCTGTCTTCTCCGGGTGGAGACAGTGGAGCGCCTCAACTGCAGGTGGTTCCTGGTCTAGATCGGCGCGCCATTGATGCACACGAGGCAGAGCGCCTTGAGAGCTACGGCTGGGTCGACGAGCGGCACCGTGTCGCGCACGTTCCGATCGAGACGGCGATTGACATGCTTTTGGAGAGTGGTGTTCCTGCTCGTGCGGTGAGCGATTCGGAATAGGATCGCAGAACCTTGTTTGGTTGAAAGAAAGGAGGGTGATCAGATGAAACGCTTTAGTCAAATATTGATGTTCGGTCTCGCGTTGATGACTCTCCCGGTCTCGGCGCAGATGCCAGCACCCGGTTCGCCGCTAGACGGCGGTGCGCAGACGCCGGCTGGGCAGATGCCTGCAGGCCTAGAGGATGTTGGCTTCGACCAGAACCTTGGCACTCAAGTGGATCTGGATCTCGAGTTCACCGATTCGACTGGCAAGAAGGTTCGGTTGGGCGATTACTTTGGCGACAAGCCAGTGATCCTCTCGTTTGCCTATTACGAGTGCCCGATGCTCTGCACGATGGAATTGAACGGTTTGATCAAGGCACTGCGTGTCATTACACGTTTTCAGCCGGGTGAGGATTTTGAGATCGTGACGCTCAGCTTTGACTCGGGCGAAACGCCGGAGATTGCTGCCGAGAAAAAAAAGGGCTACCTGGAGACTTACCGGCGCGAGGGCGCGGAAGACGCCTGGCACTTCTTAGTGGGCGAGGAATCACAGATTCGCGCCTTGGCTGACGCCGTAGGATTCCGGTATTCCTATGACGAGGAGACGGACTTGTATCGCCATGCGAGCGGTATTGTGACGTTGACTGCCGACGGTCGGGCTTCGAGATATCAGTTCGGTGTGGAGTATTCGGGTAGGGACTTGCAGTTCGCCTTGATCGACGCATCGGACAACAGCATCGGATCGCTAGCTGATGCGGCGATGCTTTATTGCTTTCACTATGACGTGACGACGGGCAAGTACGGGCTTGTTGTGATGAATGCCGTTCGGCTTGGTGGCGCCCTCACGGTGCTGCTGTTGGGCAGCTTCATGGTAGTTAACTTCTTACGGGATCGCCGCCGCGAGCGGGCGACTGCTTAGCGGCGACGGAGGCGGAAGAGAAAGACGCATGTGGGAGAAGCTTTTCCAGGACTTCGATTTCTTCCCTGAGCAGGCCTCAACGCTTGCCGGGGAAGTGGACGCCCTATATCTGTTTTGTGTGGCGATAACGGCAGTTTTCACGATCATGATCCCGGTCGTGATTCTGTTTATTTCGCTCAAGTTCAAGCGGACCGACGAGGACTATGTGCCGAAGCCGGTTCATGGATCATTGCCGCTTGAAATCGCGTGGTCCGTTGTGCCGTTCGTCGTCACAATGGTCTTGTTCGGCTGGGGCGCGTGGGTATTTTTTGAGTATTCTAGTCCGCCGCCGAATGCCATGGATGTCCACGTGGTGGGCAAGCAGTGGATGTGGAAAATCCAGCATCCAGAAGGCAAACGTGAAATCAATGAGCTTCACGTGCCAGTTGATCAACCAGTTCGGTTGATCATGACTTCTGAGGATGTG
>JBNMNB010000416.1:0-3293 GCA_051270635.1 Verrucomicrobiales bacterium
ACGATCAACGTGTCTCTTTTCCCCCCGGAGGCTGCGCAGTTTGTGCCGGAGCCTGGAGAATCAAACTTGCGAATTGCAACAGGAGATATTGATGGGGATGGGCTGCGTGACATTGTTTTAGCCGGAAGGGGGGCCGCAGCTGATGGAAGCCCGGCGCTGGGTTTCGCCTGGAGTCGCAATACCGGTTCTGGTGCGTTTGAACCTCAGCCCCTGGTAACGTGGGAGTCTGCCTACTTGCCCAGCAATTTCCTGCTTGCAGATATCGACGGAGATGCGGATCTGGACATCGCTTTGCCAAGTGAGTTTGAACTCACGCGGTGGTTTGCCAATGATGGTGCAGGATCATTCTCAGGCCCAAACGACTTTGGCCAGAACGGCGTAAGCCGAAAACTGGAACTTGCTGATGTTGATGAGGACGGTGATCTCGATGCATTGGTCACTTTCGGGGACAATAGTTCGCTTTATTTTCACGAGAACGAGGGCGGAGGAACTTTCTCCAGCGACCAGATTCTCATCCGTGGAAGAGTAGACGACTTCACCGTCCTTGATGCGGACATAGATAGCGACGGTGATGCCGACTATCTGTTCTCCCGCTTCGGCGGAGGCTGGGGCTGGGTTCTGAACTCTGCCACACCTGTTCTACAGGCAGGAAACGGGTTGCCGTTCGCCGTCGCATCCATTGCATCCGTCGCTGACGTCGGATTCGTGCTCCATTGGACCACGCCTGACCCAAGCGCAGCCTATCGCATCGATACCTCCTCTGATATGGTTAGATGGGAACCGCTGATTGGTAGTGACCTCAAGAGCGAACCATCGGGAATAAATGTGTCGAATGTCGGACTCCCCGATCTCCCCCGGGGGGCTGGTCAGGTGTTCTTCCGCCTGGTGAAACTGTAGGGTTGTTCGATGATGAAATTCCGACAAAGGAGGCAATGGCAGGCAGCGCAATCGAGTGACAGTTGCTGATAATGCCATGCCTCAAAATCAGCGCATTGACAAAAGGTAGCATAACGCTACCTTAGCTCATGAGCCAACCCGTCAAGCTCACTGATGAACTGGTCCTCGATGCCCGTATAACGGCCAAGGCCGCCGAGCGTTCCATCGCAGGGCAGATCGAATTCTGGGCTCAACTTGGTCGCGCCATCGAACCTCTTCTGCGCGGCGACAAAGCGCTGGCCCTCCGACGCTCTGGCAATACTCGCCCGCTCTCCGAGGCACTGAAGACGGTTGATACAGAAGAAGGGCGGGCGCGAGTCGGCAGCTATCTCTCTGACCAGCCCTTCCCCCACTTCGAGGCGGCGCCCGATCAGCCCGGGTTGCTGATCAAGATCGACGAAGACGGCACTCGCACCCTCGGCCGATTTGTGAACCGCGCGTTTCAAGCCGAGCTTGCCTAATTCGCGATGGACTGGACTTGGCTCGACCAGCGCCCGCTAATCGTCGCGCTCGCTGGCTCGAACGGCGCCGGGAAAACGACCTTCTTTCACACGCATCTCGCCGAGTCAGGCCTGCTCTTCGTCAACGCCGATGACATCGCCAGAGAACTCGAACTCAGTGCCTACGAGGCCGCCAAAGTCGCCGACGGACTCCGTCGGGCGTTGCTTGCCAAACAGGAGAGTTTCATCTTCGAGACTGTGTTCTCTGATCCCGTCGGAGACAAAATCGCATTCCTCGAGGAAACCGCGGAAGCGGGCTACCAAGTCGTCCTGATCTTCATCCGCATCGCCGATGTCGAAACCTCCCGCCAACGCGTCTCGATGCGCGTCGCACAGGGTGGACACGATGTGCCCGACGAAAAGCTCGATGCTCGATTCAACCGGACCAGGGAAAACTTGCGGCTAGCGATCGAACGGTTGCCGATAGTGGTCGTGTTCAACAACTCAGACCTCGCGTGGCCGCTTCGATTAGAGGCGGTTTACGCGGATGGTGTGATCCGCGACGACTAGCCACCCATTCGCGTCGCATAGACCTGCTCTCGGCCTCTAAATAAATAATGCCAGGCGGTGGAACTGATTACGACAGCAGCGCGCTGCAGATCACCATTTCCGTTGGCAACACCAGCGGCACGACAACGGTTACCACCAACGATGATTACATCATCGAAAACACAGAGAATTTCCAAGTTGAGGTCGCGGCAGTGACGAACGCTACTGATGGCAGCACACCGCAGACTGTGCAGATCAAGGACAATGACGTAGTCGCAACTCTGGAAGTCACCGTCGTCAGCAGCGAGGACGGCGGCGGAACGATCACGCCGATCGACGGGGCCCAGGTATCGGACTTTTCCGACAGCTCTGCATGGGTGCCGACGTCGATGATGAACAAGGGACGTTGTTCACTCCAGGATCGTGGACATTCGTATCGGTGTGCATGGAGCGGATCACAGTCAGCTCGTCGGCGACCTCCGCCAAGTGAGGTAGCATTTCGGAAACGACGGTGCCCGATTGTCCGCGCGGATGAAACTTGTAAGGCGAACCTTTGAGGTTCGGGATGCCACGGATAAGCGCGAACTGCTGGTGATCCTTCAATAGCTCCTGCGGGATGGTCTTGCCGTCGAGTTCATTGAGCCTGGGTTTGGGATCAAAGAGATCGATGTGCGACGGCCCGCCAGCCATGAAGAGGAAGATAACCCGCTTTGCCTTTGCCGCGTGATGCAGCCCCGGTAAGCTCCCCTGCCCTGCGATGAGGTCGTCGTTCAGGAGCGAGGCGAGAGCCACCGATCCAATGCCAGCGGCTGAGCGACCGAGGAAGGTGCGACGCGTCAGCGCGGCTGAGTGGGCAGGTTGGAAGAATTGCGTTTCACGACACACACTGAACGTGATGGCGCGTCGAGAAGCTCCATGGTCGGGTGCAGGGCCATGCGACGCCAATAGGTGTAAAAGCTCTTGCGATGTCGGTCGTCTCCTCTGCTTGCGATCCATTTCCCTGGCAGATCGCGATCCTCCCAGTAGTTCTCAGGTTGTGGCGGAAAAACGCTCGGCCCGCCGGAGTAAGATTTAAGCAATCCACTCACAGCGAGAGCCTGGTCGCGGATCTGTTCGGCCGGAAGCCGGACACGTGGCATGCGGGCGAGCAGCAGGTTGTCGGGATCGCGTTTCACGAGCTCCGCCGTGATGCGGGCCGACTGCCGATATGCGGTGGAGGTGACGATCAGTCGGCTCATTTGTTTCATGTCCCAGCCGCTCTCAACAAATTCGACGGCTAGCCAATCGAGTAGCTCCGGGTGAGTAGGTGGAGTTCCCTGGGAGCCGAAGTCATCCGCAGTGCGCACCAGACCGTGTCCGAAGAAGCTT
>JBNMNB010000417.1:0-3258 GCA_051270635.1 Verrucomicrobiales bacterium
GTTTTCTAATCTTCTTCGCCAGCGGAGACTTCAGGTAAGCTTTGAATTCTGGAGTGTAGAGATCTGCATCAGGATCCGTGTCATGCGTCACTTCAACTCCAGCTTTTTTAAATGCCTCACGTAAAAATTGCTGGGGCGGCTTCCGCCCAAAAACCTTTGTGCCAGCCGCTTCCGCTTTCTCATACGTCCAACGGTCCTTTTTTGCATAACCGAAATCTACCGGTGCCTTGTCGCGGAGCATTTCGATCAGACATCGGATCTCCTTCAGCGGGATGGGGCCCACTTTCCATCCTCTCTTTTTGTGGACAAATCCTTTTGCGCCCAGCTTGGCATGCTTGGCCATGATCGCCGAGATGCGCTGGCGGACGTATCCCAGTTCCCTGGCGATCGAACTTTGCGACTCTCCGTTCTTTACGCGCTCCACTATTACCAACTGCTCTTGCGGAGTCAACGGCGTACGTCGACCAGTGGCCGTGCGGCGGGAAGAAGGTGGCGGATCGTTACTCATCGTTCACCACACTATGAGCCAATCGCCAGAGTGAAAAGAAAAAGAGAGAGTCGGGGAGACAGGATTCGAACCTGCGACATCCGGCTCCCAAAGCCGGCGCTCTACCAAGCTGAGCTACTCCCCGAAACTGAGCAAACGTGCTCAGAGGAATGGCGGAAGGTGGGCGATGAAGGCCCACCTTGCAAGTGCCAATTTCATTGAATTTCCGACTTTTCAATCACCCCACCCGCACAGTCGCTGGTATTGAAGCCGTGCAACACCGCTTTTGCCCTCTCCATATCCGTATTCACCTGAGATTTCAGTGCCTCCAGCCCGTCAAATTTGATCTCGTCGCGCAAGCGTTCGACAAAACTGACGCGCAAATCTCGGTCATACAAATCCCCTGAAAAATTGAACAAGTGGACTTCTAAAAGCCGTTGATTCTCGCTGTCGACGGTTGGACGGACGCCCAAATTGGCCACTCCATTCAGGATTTCGCCGTATTGACCAGGCATCAGGCACTGCGCCTGCACCGCATAGACGCCATTCGGCGGCAAGAGCACTTCACTCGCTTCAACCGCCAGATTAGCAGTAGGAAAGCCCAGTTGTCGTCCCAATTGTCGCCCCATCGAGACGGTTGCCGTTACGGAATGTGGTCGCCCTAACAGCTGCTTTGCCAGGCCTACATTGCCAGCAGCAAGTGCGGCGCGAATGGCAGTGCTGCTGATGACGGCATCGCCGTCCCGAACAGGTTCGATCACTGTCGCAGTAAAATTTGATTCTTCCCCCAGCGATTGCAGCATATCGGTATCGCCTTCTCGATTGCGGCCAAATGTCCAATCCCAGCCGACGGCGATCTGGGCGAGTGGATTGCAGGTGTGCATCAGTGATTCAATGAAGGCTCTTGCACGACAGCTGGCAACTTCGAGATTGAATGGGTGCAGCAAAACTGCGTCGACACCACATTCTGCAAGCAGTCGCAGTTTTGTTCTGGCCGAAGTTAAGACCGCTGGTGCCTTATCAGGTCTCAGGACAACCGCCGGATGCGGATCAAAGGTGAGCACCACACTGGTTCCTCCATCCGCACTGGCAGCTTCCGTCGCAGCGCGAATCACCTGAACATGCCCTTGATGCACTCCATCGAAAACTCCGATAGCAACATGCACGGGGCCGCGCAACTCTGCCAGTTCATCGATTGATCGAAGAACTTTCATGGTGCAGACTGGATTCGATTTCATGGAGAGACAGGCACTTTCGGCATTGGCGGGAAGCAATCGTTTGGCCTATGCTGTAAGGGTGAACTCACTCTATTTCAAGCTCCTCTCACGGTTTCATTGTCGCATCGCCTGCGTGTTGGCGATGGCACTTTCTGCGTGTAGTGATGCACCCGAATCTAGCGCGATAGAGGAACACGGGCTGTTGCAAAAAGTGCTCGCGAACCCTGGTGTTGATCTCTGGCTGGGAGACGATTCTGTTGGAATCGGACGCAAGGTAGTGATCGATAAATTCCCGCTCTACACCATTGATCATGAGCGCTACGCTGTTTCAGGCGAGCATTTGAGCCAACTGCGCGCGGTGCGAAACGACAGCCTGGCGCAGTTAAAACCAATGATCGAAGCCGCAACCAAGGCTGCGATGTCATTGCCGACTGCAGAAACAGTTGTCCCGTCACTGGAGACAGAATTGACTATTGCTCTCGACTTGAACGCGGTCGAGTTGCTCGATCTTCTGGCAGGTAGTTGCATGCAACTCCAGACATTCCTGCGCAGCTACGAGGAAGGTGGACTGGAAACCTATCCAGCAACTTCTCACGCCAGACTACACAGGAACCTGCTGGGTGCGATCTCCGGAATTCTCAAACAGGAAGCGTTCGCCCCGGTGGTCAATGAAGAATGGGACAGCGAGTTTACTTTTGAAAAAGCGCAAGGCACCACCGGCGCGTTCAACCTTCTCGACGAAGGCGTTTTTGCTGATGAATCGGCTCCAGACATGCCGGTCGGCGGCCTCGCTCCATTTACTTCCCGGTTCAGTGAGCAAATTATCGACTGGGCACGCGAATTCCTGGAAGATACTCCCGTCAATCAGCGAAATGCAGCATCTGGTATGGAACACCCTGTGCCAACGCTGCGATAAATAAAGCCACCACCCAGCATCGATTATGAAATCGTTCTCGAAATTTTCCAAATGGTTCATCGCCCTGTCACTTTTGTGCCATTCGAGCAATCTGGCGAACGCAGAGTCTCCGTTCGTGGGAAGCTGGGCATTCGAACTTCCTGACGGAAATCCCGCATGGCTGCAAATCGTGGAACATGAGTCATCAGTACGGGGCAAGTTGCTGTGGAGCGTCGGTAGTGCCCGACCAGTCAAGAACCTGCGAATCGAAGACGAGAAGCTCCACTTCGAGCGGAAGCTGCAATGGAAACCATTCGGAGCTGCTGACGATCTCTGGATCCTGGATGGAGCTTTCGCCGGCAGCATCGAGGACGGATCACTGGTTCTCACTACCACACAATATCGCAATGAGAGCGCTGACAGCAAAGAAGCACTGGTGATTCGCGGCAAGAAATTGCCCCCCATGCCTGCCCGGCCCGATCTCTCGAAAATTTCGTATGGCGAAGCGGTCGAGCTCTTCAATGGGACGGATCTTTCAGGATGGAAGTTATCGAATCCAAAGAAGAAGAACGGATGGAGTGTCAAAGACGGCGTGCTTGTGAACGAAACACCGAAGACCGACTTCGGTGCCTATGGCGACTACAGCAACTTGGTAACCG
>JBNMNB010000418.1:0-3104 GCA_051270635.1 Verrucomicrobiales bacterium
CCGGCAACTCGTCCAATGGAACCGGTCGTTCCTTCGTGCTGACCAGCTCAGCCTGCCGGTTCAATCGTCCTAACCAGGCAACAATGTCTGTGGGATTCGATACACTTCCACTCAGAAGGAGCAACTGCGTATCGGGCGGTGCCAGCGCGATCGCCAATTCGTAATTCAGACCACGCACGCGGTCACCAATCATTTGATACTCATCCACCACCAGAATTGCCGGCCCCTGACCACGCAGGAATTTTTCGCGCTGAGTTTCCAACGTAGCGACCAACACCGGAGCGTCGACATTTTCGGCCACGTCACCAGTAGCGATGCCTACGTTCCATCCCTTGCGACGCCATTCGGCATATTTGTCATTGGCCAGCGCCCGCGTTGGCACCGTGTAAACCGCCTGCCCGCGCACATACCTGCCTTTTATCAGCAGCTCAAAAATCCATGTTTTGCCCGCACCTGTTGGAGCATCGACGACCACATCGCGGCCATTTTTCAAATGAGTAACCGCCTGCTGCTGCCAGAGGTCCGGAAGCGTCAGCTGGATCGAAAGTCCATCCATCCCTACATGAGAGCGAGCCCGTGGCGTCGGGGCCCGGCCTCATCTCTGGTTGTCGAATTGGTTGTCAGCCAATTACTCGCCGGCGACTTTAGGCGTGCGATCGCCAGTTAACTCGATGAGATCTTCCAGGATGTGGATGGTTTCCAATTTCGTTGGATCTACACCAAATGGAAATTCATCCTTCTCTTCAGCGTCCTCGTCTTCATCTTCATCCTCAGCCAACCGCATTCCTGTCTGGTCTTCCTCAGAAAACTCTGAGAACGGGATCAGCTTTTCGTCTTTGACGTTTTCCAGAGCAAGGCGAAATCGTTCGAACCGTTTTTCGCCTGATGTCTCGATACCATCGATTCGCTTCTTGCGTTCCTCGCGCCGGGCTTCGCGCCGCTCCTTGTTGCGCTTCACTTCCGCATGGCGATCCGCCTCGTTCAAGGAAATGGTGTTGCGATCAATTTGCTCTTTAAGTCGCTTGGTATCCTCAACGATGAATTGGAATTCGGGCTCTTTTGCGATGCGTGCGGCTGACCGCTTATTCAATTCATCGTAGGGAATCGTGTGTCCGCCGAACATCGTGAAGGGTTGTGGATCGATAAGATCATTAGGCAGCGGGTAATCAAGAGCAGCCTCGCCGATCTTCATTGCGTCCAGGCGAGAAGGAAGCACGACCTCAGGAATGACGCCCTTGTTCTGGGTAGTGTCACCAGAGATGCGGTAAAACTTGCGGATCGTCACTTTGAGCGCACCCGCTCTGCTCTTGTCGCTGAAGAGTGACATGTAACGCTTCACTGGAATAATCGTCTGCACCGTTCCTTTACCAAAGGTCGACTGGTCACCGACGATCAATGCGCGTTTCGTGTCCTGTAGGGCTGCCGCTAGAATTTCACTGGCGGATGCACTGGTGCGATCGGTCAAAACGACCATCGGCCCGGTATACATCGCTTCTTTATTCTGGCAGCGCAAGCTATCCACATTGCCTCTCCAGTCCTTCGATTGAACGACTGGACCACCTGGCACAAACAACCCGGTGAGATCGATCGCTTCATCAAGCGAACCACCCCCATTGCTGCGCAAATCGAGCACTAATCCTTCGATCCCTTCCTTCATCAGGCGCGCCAGGAGCTGCTTGATATCAGCAGTCGTTGAGGTGTCGCCTCCGTCCATGTCAGCATAGAAGGTTGAAAGATTGATCCAGCCGATGCGGCGATCTTTCTCAGTTTCGATGAGTTCAGCATTCGCCAACTTGTCTTTCAAGTTCACAACGTCGCGCTCGATGAAAATCTCACGCTTGATTGAAGGATCTTCAGCGTCTGCCGGGTTGATATTCAGCCGGACGATTGAGCCCTCTTCGCCGCGAATCATTTCAACTACTTTTTGCAGTTTCATGTACATCACGTCGACCATTTCGCCGTCTTTGCCCTGCGCAACTCCGACGATGCGGTCTTTCACGCTGAGGTCACCACCGCGATCAGCGGGTCCGCCCACAACAAGACCCTGAATTTCGGCAGCACCTTCGTTCATCTGCAACAGCGCTCCGATCCCGACCAGGGAGTTGTTCATGCCAATCTTGAACGTCTCCATTTCAGATTCGCTGAAGTATTCCGAATGCGGATCGTAGGCAGCTGCTAGCGCAGAGAGGAAGTAGTTGTTCACATCTTCTTCATCGTTCTCCTCCAGGCTTTCAAGAAATCGCGAGTAGCGCTTCAAAATCTTATCTTCTGGCTTCTCATCGTCCTTGGGTGCCTCAACTGGCTTGCCAGTTTTCTCCGCTTTCTTTTGTCGCTTTTCAGCAGCAGCGGTCGCCACGAGCCGCTCCTGGAGCAACTCACCTTCAATGATCCTGCGCCACATTTCATCGGCAGCCGCCATATCCGCTGGCCAGTCGACGTCGCGACGGCTCATATGGACTTCCTTGTCTGAATCAAAGGTGAAGTCGGGGTTTTTCACCAGCTCTTCGATCTTCGCGACCCGATCCTTCACGCGAGCAGTGAAGACATCGTAGATTTCGTAGGCTGCTTTGTTGTTGCCCAGGATGACTTGGTCATCCAGCTGGGTGACGAATTTCTCCCGGAATTGGTTCACATCTTCCAGGGTGAAAAAGTAGTGATTGCCGTCGAGGTAAGGAGACTTCAGGTAGTTTTCCAGCATGCGCTTGGAAATCTCGTTATCAAAATCCTTACGGCTGTAGTGTTGATACTGCAGCATATTGGCGACATACATCCCCACTTTTCCGTAACTCGCAGTGTCTTGGGCCTGACCGCAAGCGGCCGTGTAGAGGCACATGGAGAGGACGGCCCCGATGGCCGGCAGTGGAGAACGAGCAAACTTCTTCATAGTTCTAAATATTACGATCAGTAAACGAATCACAGATTCATTCTCTGAACAAGCGTCGCCTGTCACAGGCGTTTGCTTGGAATTCATCTGGAAACTGTCCGGTAAGGCTGTTTAAATGTCTATAACTTTTGGACAGCCACTCAAGAATTATGTTCACCATCAAGACCTACTGCGGAGGAATCTGTCTCACCAATGGCTATGCCATCGAGTGTCCGGATGG
>JBNMNB010000419.1:0-3100 GCA_051270635.1 Verrucomicrobiales bacterium
ACACTGTCGCCAGCGGGCTCTCGACATAGGCAGAATTCTGAGCTCCAGGAGTGCCGAGATTATTTGGAATATTCAGGTGAAAAACAGGAGCAAAACTATGATCAAAGGTCTGCGCGATCAAGGTTGGTTTGCCTGAAACCCAGCGTGCATCGAATGACAATTGAATCGCATCATCGCGTTCAAGTGCCACCGCATCGATTTCTGCCTTGTTCGCTCTGTTATCGCCATGGCCATCGGCAATGAGGTGGTATTCATTCCCTTCAAAGTGACTGGCCCAGTGTGTCCCCTGTGAAAGCCACCCACTATCACTGTCACCATCTGGAGTATCTCGGTCAGCATTCTGAAGAATGTTCTCCGCAGATCCTGCCTTTGTAAGTTTGATGTTCTTCAGGATGAGGTGTGCATCGCCTACAAGGTGAAGGTGGAGTTCCTTGTAATCCCCTTCCCCGCCAATGCGATCACTGGTCAACAACGCATAGGTTCCGGAAGCTGTGAAACTTTCGAAGGAACTTTTGGCTGACTCGTCGCTGTCGCGCCAGGCGGTCGAGTGATCATTGTCCATAGAGGGGTGGATCAATTCCATACTGCTGCCGCCACCATTGGTCCATTGCGGCCAGTCGCCAGCAGATTGGTAGTCGACTTCATCGACCAGATTTCCATTTGAGTCTTCAAGTCGAAGCAGTTCGCCTTCGTTGGCCAGATTCCCCTGATAGTCCCCCACGATCGTCACTCGGGGATAGTGACCACGCAGAGTGGTTGCGCTCGCAGCAACGATTAGATACTGGCCGGGAGCCAACGAAGTCCCTGCTGGGAAATCGAATGAAATGCCATCCGAAAAACTCCAGCCAGCCATATCGACAGCAGCCGTTCCCCGATTGTAAAGTTCTACAAATTCACCAGTGCGAGTATCTGATGGCGGATCATGCATGATCTCATTGATCACAATACTGGAGTGACGCGCTGGATTGTTTGCCGCATCTCTGGTGTCTGTGGAGCTCTCGTAATACTCGCCAGAACCGGCGGGAAATTCCTGAATGGAGACAACGTTCGCATCGCGCTCAAAGCGTTCTACGATCAGACAGTTGCCGCCAGCTGTGCGCAGGGAAAGCGTGATGTCGTTTCCGTTGAGCGGCATGTCGACAGCAAACGATTGGTAGCCATTGGCCGGGATCATCCCACTTACTTCCACTCTGGCAGAGAAATCGTCGACACCGGAAAGGAACAATCCTTCGACAGAAACCGCACTTGCCCCAGAAGCATGTAACTCGACCCAGTCGACTTTGCTGCCGTCTGCAGCGAAGTGCACTTCGCTCATACTGAGTTGATCTCGCAGGTCGCCCGCACCGACATTTGCGATATCGCGCTGGGGTTCTGAAAAGACAAACCAATTGCTGGAACCGGATGGCTTGCGCGTAATGGATGTTCCATCCGCCACTGCGACAGCAACAGCGCTGATCACTGTGCTCCCATCTGGAGCAACAAAAAACAATTCGGACAATCCGCCAGACAATCCAGTGGCGCTGAGATCGACCGATGTGTGCCCCATGGGTGAAGCGATCAGGTCGCCGGCAATCTTATACTTCGTCAAATTCGCGATCTCGTCCGTGAGGTAGTGATCTTTCAAATTTTCAACGCTCTGTCCGGGATTGTAGAACTCAATAAATCCATCGGCACCGAGTGCGACCTCATTAATCACAGCTCCGGGTGCAGTCGCGGAAATACTTACCGTTGCGCCAAACACAACATCTGAGCTACTTGCGCTTTCGTTGTGAACCTCAGCAGCTAGAACATTGCGCCCTGGCTGCAGAAATGCCGAGCCATCCACCGAAATCACGTCCAATTCAAAATCGCCTTCGACTGGGACTTTGTCCCCCACTGTCTGCCAGTCAATCACGCCATCCGGCATTCTTACGCGTCCGATTTCCTGACCATTAAGATAGTAAACAGCTCCGTCATCAAGAATGTGACTGATGGAAATTCTCGATCCCGCGGTATTCCGGGTGAACTCGAATTCCTTTCTCAGATAGTATGTGATTAGCCCGCCTGCCGAATCGCGATTCAATGCCGTCTGAATTCCTGGGTCAGGAAGTGTCCTCGACTCAAAGCCAAATAATCCCGGGCCTGACTTCCAACCACTGTCATCGAACTCAGCTTGCCTCCAGGCCGTGCCAAGGTCTGCTGTTTCATCATGGTATTTCCATTCGCTCCCTAACTCAACCACAGGCAACGCTGCAGAAAGATCAATCTCCGGGCTATCCACAGGAATCCCACCCTCAGCACTCTCAGGGGCCAGCCCCGGCGTTCCTCCTTTCGATAGACTGAACGTCCAGTTTCTCCAGTCGTTCACATAGTGGTTAGGTCGCTTCACGACTAAAGAATGCCCCAGTCCATCCGCAGCAGGTGACCAGTGGTCTCGGTCTTCATAAGTGACCGTCGTCATCACTGTGCCATTCTTATCTTTCAAAGTAAGAGTCTCTCCTCTGTCGCTTAAAACTCCTGACCAGGGCCCCAGCACGCGGACATCCGCTGGAGTGGCAGGATACGCCGCCTTAAATTCGGCTTCGCTGACTCCCGTAAGCACAATTCGCTGCCGATTGTGAATGAATGCGGCTTGTCCATTGCTCGGATCAAAACCAGGAAATACGTAGTCGACGCCGCCAGAAAGTTTCCAGTCCACGATGTCCAGTGGCGTCGCCACATTGTTACGAATCTCAATGAACTCAGGCTTGCCTTCATCAGGGTGATACTGAATCTCGCTAAAAATTATTTGCTCAGAGTGCACAGCAGACACTGTGAGCAGCAACGCGAACACGATTTGGAAGGAGGGTCTCATTCTATTCACAAAAATGGGTTTAATTACGGGGGGAATGCCAGTTGCGTCATCGACGATTCAGCAATCACATATTTCTATTCATGAATCAGGGTAGACGACAAGCTTTCTTGTCCGATTCACGCCATTTCCCAAGGGTTACACACGAGAATTAATTTCAACATTCCATGCGCTCGCGAAATGCCTGAGTGGACGGAGCGACACCAAACTTCGCATCCATCTCAACGCCCTGAATGCGACACATGACGCTGATCAACGCGTAATGGTGCA